>JBKGYA010000109.1:0-7029 GCA_046546335.1 Thiohalospira sp.
GCCGTCCAGATCGTCGCCTGGGAGCTGCGCTCGGCGGTGGTGGAGACGGCGATCCCGGCGGTGGAGCCGGAGGAGTCCCCGGCCCCCGCCAGTGTCGTCGAGGGCCTGCTGGACCACCTGGAGACGGCGGCCACCGAGTGGGGGTACCTGGATCCGGAGCGGCGCGCCCCCGTGGAACGGCGCCTGCGTCGCCTCCTGGCCCGGGCCCGGCCCACGGCGGAGGAGGTCAATCTGCTGCGCGGCATCCTCCGGGCGGGCCAGAAACGGGCGCGCCACGGCGACGATGGCGTTATAATCACCGAGTCGAACGATAAGGAATGAGGGCCATGTTCCAGCGCCTGCGCGAGGACATCCGCTGCATCTTCGAGCGCGACCCGGCGGCCAGCTCGGCGTGGGAGATCGTCCTCTCCTATCCCGGCTTCCACGCCGCGCTCCACCATCGCGCGGCGCACTGGCTCTGGAACCACCGGCTGCGCTGGCTCGCCCGGCTGTTCGCCGCCATCAGCCGGCTGCTCACCGGGATCGAGATCCACCCGGGGGCGCGCATCGGGCGGCGCTTCTTCATCGACCACGGTATGGGGGTGGTCATCGGCGAGACCGCCGAGATCGGCGATGATGTGACCCTCTACCACGGCGTGACCCTGGGCGGGACGAGCTGGGATCGCGGCAAGCGCCATCCCACGCTGGGGGATAACGTCGTGGTGGGTGCGGGGGCGAAGGTCCTCGGGCCCATCGAGATCGGCGCCGGCTCCCGGATCGGCTCCAACGCCGTGGTGGTCAAGGACATCCCCGAGGGCGCCACCGTGGTGGGCATCCCCGGCCGGGTGGTCAACCGGGAGCCGCCGGCGGACGAGGACCAGCAGCGCCGGGATGCCATGGCGCGCAAGATGGGTTTCGACGCCTACGGCACCACCCGGGACATGCCCGACCCGGTGGCCAGCGCCATCAACTGCATGCTCGACCACCTCCACGCCACCGATAACCGCCTGGAGGAGATGTGCGGCGCCATCAAGCGCCTGGGCGGGGAGATCGACGAGAACGGCATGCCGCAGCTCCCCGATTGCGAGATCAACGCCGGGAGTGCCTTCACCGAGCGGGACGAGACCGCGGAGCAGCGGCTCTCCGAATAGTTGACTTTTTTACTAGGACATGCAGAATATCTCCCACAAGCGCGCAACAAACGGAAGGATCTCGCCATGAGGCTGACCACCAAGGGGCGATACGCAGTGACCGCCATGCTCGATCTGGCACTGCACTACGACCAGGGCCCGATCACGCTGGCGGATATCTCCCGGCGCCAGGGGATCTCGCTCTCCTATCTGGAGCAGCTGTTCGCCAAGCTGCGCAAGCGCGGCCTGGTTGACAGCGCCCGGGGGCCCGGTGGTGGCTACCGGCTGAGCCGACCGGGGGAGGAGATCGCCGTGGTGGACGTCATCACGGCGGTGGACGAGAAGGTGGATGCCACCCGCTGCGCCGGTGAGGCCAACTGCCAGGGCAACGAGCGCTGCCTCACCCACGACCTCTGGTCGGACCTCAGCGACCAGATCTACCAGTTCCTGGGCAGCATCAGCCTGGGCCAGCTGGTGGAGCGGCGCGGGGTGCGCGAGGTGGCCGAACGACAGGAACGCGAACTCGGGGGTACGCCCCTGGTAGCCGAGAACAAGTCCACCGCCGGTTGACGCCGACGGTGGCGAGGAAACCATACGGACCGACTGCGGTTCCAGGATTCAGGAGAGGGCCATGACCAAACCCATCTACATGGACTATTCGGCGACCACGCCGGTGGATCCGCGCGTGGCGGAGCAGATGTGCCGCTACCTCACGCCGGCGGAGGGCCTCTACGGCAACCCCGCCTCCCGCTCCCACGCCTTCGGCTGGGATAGCGAGGAGGCGGTGGAGACGGCCCGCGGCCACGTGGCCGATCTCATCAACGCCTCGCCCAAGGAGATCGTCTGGACCTCCGGGGCGACGGAGTCGGACAATCTCGCGCTCAAGGGGGCGGCCCACTTCTACCAGAAGAAGGGCAAGCACATCGTCACCATGACCACCGAGCACAAGGCGGTGCTGGACACCTGCCGCGAGCTGGAGCGCGAGGGCTACGAGGTCACCTACCTCCACCCCGAGTCCGACGGCCTGCTGGACCTGGACAAGTTCCGCGACGCCCTGCGCGAGGACACCATCCTCGCCTCGGTGATGCACGTGAACAACGAGATCGGCGTCATCCAGGACATCGAGGCCATCGGTGACATCTGCCGGGAGAACAAGGTGGTCTTCCACGTGGATGCCGCCCAGAGCGCCGGCAAGGTCCCCATCGACGTGGAGGCCATGAAGGCCGACCTGCTGGCCCTCTCGGCCCACAAGGCCTACGGGCCCAAGGGCATGGGTGCCCTCTACGTCCGGCGCAAGCCGCGGGTGCGCATCGAGGCGCAGATGCACGGCGGCGGTCACGAGCGCGGCATGCGCTCCGGGACCCTGCCCACCCACCAGATCGTCGGCATGGGCGAGGCCTTCCGCCTGGCGAAGGAGGAGATGGCGGCCGAGAGCGAGCGGGTGCGCATGCTCCGGGATCGCATGCTTGACGGCCTCTCCGATATCGAGGAGATCTACATCAACGGCGACCTGGAGCGCCGGGTGCCGCACAACCTGAACCTGAGCTTCAACTTCGTCGAGGGCGAGTCCCTGATGATGGCGCTCAAGGGGCTGGCGGTCTCCTCCGGCTCTGCCTGTACCTCGGCGAGCCTGGAGCCCTCCTACGTCCTGCGCGCCCTGGGCCGCAACGACGAACTGGCGCACAGCTCCATCCGCTTCTCCCTGGGCCGCTTCACCACCGAGGAGGAGATCGACTACGCAGTGGACGTCATCCACAAGAACCTGGACAAGCTGCGTGAGCTCTCCCCCCTCTGGGAGATGTACAAGGAGGGGATCGATCTCGACTCCGTGGAATGGGCGGCTCACTAGTCTTCAGCGAGGTAACGGACATGGCTTACAGCGACAAGGTTATCGACCACTACGAGAACCCGCGCAACGTGGGCGCCTTCGAGAAGGGCGACCAGTCGGTGGGCACCGGCATGGTGGGTGCCCCGGCGTGCGGGGACGTGATGCGGCTGCAGATCAAGGTCAACGACGAGGGGGTCATCGAGGACGCCAAGTTCAAGACCTACGGCTGCGGCTCGGCCATCGCCTCCAGCAGCCTGCTCACGGAGTGGGTGAAGGGCAAGACGCTGGAGGAGGCGCAGGAGATCCGGAACACGGACATCGCCGAGGAGCTGGCGCTGCCGCCGGTGAAGATCCACTGCTCGGTGCTGGCGGAGGACGCCATCAAGTCCGCCATCCAGGACTACGAGTCCCACCAGCAGGGTGGGACCGAACAGCAGGGCAGCACCGAGGCCGCCGCGGGCGGGGCCTGAGGAGGTGAGCATGGCGATCTCCATGACCGAGGCGGCCGCCGACCACGTGCGGCGCTATCTCGAGAACCGAGGCAAGGGCGAGGGCCTGCGTGTCGGGGTCCGGACCTCCGGCTGTTCCGGCATGGCCTACGTGCTGGAGTTCGCCGACGAGGTGGAGCCGGAGGACCAGGTCTTCGAGAACCACGGCGTCAAGGTCGTCGTCGACCCCAAGAGCCTGGTCTACCTCGACGGCACCGAGCTGGACTACGGCCGCGAGGGGCTCAACGAGGGGTTCATGTTCAACAACCCGAACGTCAGCGATGAGTGCGGCTGCGGCGAGAGCTTCAATGTCTGAGGCCTCCGGCCCGGACTACTTCGCGCTCTTCGGCCTCCCGGAATCCTTCGAGGTGGATGGCGAGGCCCTGGCCGAGCGCTACCGCGAACTCCAGCGCGAGGCCCATCCCGATCGCCACGCCGGTGGCGATGACCGCGAACGGCGCCTGGCGGTACAGGAGGCGGCGAACATCAACGAGGGCTACCGGGTGCTCAAGGATCCGGTGGCCCGGGCGCGCCATCTGCTGGAACGGCGGGGCCTGCCCATGAACGACGAGACGGATACCACCATGGATCCGTCCTTCCTCATGCAGCAGATGGAGCTGCGGGAGCAGCTCGCCGCCGTCCGCGAGGCGAATGACCCCTTCGCCGCCCTGGACGAGCTGCGCCGGACCGTCGACGCCGCCGCCCGGGAGCAGCGCGAGGCCCTGGCCGCCGACTTCGCCGACGGCTCGCAGGAGGCGCTGGAGCGGGCCCGCGAGGGCGTGCGCAAGCTCCAGTTCCTGCACAAGCTCGCCGCCGAGGCCGACGCGGTGGACGAGGACCTCACCGAGGCGTCCTGACGGACGTCCTCCCCCCAAGCGATACGGAAGACCCATGGCACTGCTGCAGATCAGCGAACCGGGCCAGTCCACGGCCCCCCACGAACACCGGCTGGCGGTGGGCATCGACCTGGGGACCACCAACTCCCTGGTCGCCACCGTCCGCTCCGGCGAGGCGGTGACCCTCCCCGACGAGCAGGGCCGCCACACCCTGCCGTCGGCGGTACGCTATCGCGCCGACGGCGAGCCGGAGGTGGGTTACGACGCCCTGGCGGCCGC
Source organism: Thiohalospira sp. (assembly GCA_046546335.1). GTDB lineage: Bacteria > Pseudomonadota > Gammaproteobacteria > Thiohalospirales > Thiohalospiraceae > Thiohalospira. Next base: position 4,541 of record JBKGYA010000109.1, read on the forward strand.
CGCCGACGATCCGGAGAACACCCTGGTCTCGGTGAAGCGCTTCATGGGCCGCGGCGTGGAGGACATCCGCGCCAGCGGCCACCGGCTCCCGTACGAGTTCGTCGCCGAGGGCGACTCCGGGGTGCCGCGCATCCGTACCGCCGGCGGCGATGTCACCCCGGTGGAGGTCTCCGCCGAGATCCTGCGCACCCTGCGCCACCGCGCCGAGGCGAGCCTGGGGGACGAGCTCCACGGCGCGGTGATCACCGTGCCCGCCTACTTCGACGACGCCCAGCGCCAGGCCACCAAGGATGCCGCGCGGCTGGCCGGGATCGAGGTCCTGCGGCTGCTCAACGAGCCCACCGCCGCCGCCGTCGCCTACGGCCTGGACGAGGAGGCCGAGGGGGTCCACGTGGTCTACGACCTGGGCGGCGGCACCTTCGACGTCTCCGTCCTGCGGCTGACCCGGGGCGTCTTCGAGGTCCTGGCCACCGCCGGGGACTCCGCCCTGGGCGGCGATGATATCGACCGCGTGGTCGCCGAGTGGATCATCGAACAGGCCGGTATCGGCGATACCGAGGACACCCGCCTGGTGAGCCGCCTCAAGCGCGACGCCCGCGCCGCCAAGGAGGCGCTCACCGAGGCCGACAGCGCCCCCGTCGAGGTGGACCTGGGCGACGGTCGCCACTGGTCCGGGACCCTGGATCGCGCCACCTTCGACGGACTGGTGGAGCCCCTGGTCCGCCGCACCCTGACCCCGTGCCGCCGCGCCCTGCGCGATGCCGGCATCGAGGCGGACGAGATCCGCGAGGTGGTCATGGTGGGCGGCTCCACCCGGGTTCCGCTGGTGCGTCAGCGGGTGGGGGAGACCTTCGGCCGGGAGCCGCTGGTCTCCATCGACCCGGACAAGGTGGTGGCCATTGGCGCCGCCCGCCAGGCCGACCTGCTGGCCGGCAACCGGCCCGACGACGACATGCTGCTGCTGGATGTCACGCCGCTCTCCCTCGGTCTGGAGACCATGGGCGGCCTCACCGAGAAGGTCATCCCGCGCAATACCGCCATCCCGGTGGCCCGCGCCCAGGAGTTCACGACCTTCAAGGACGGCCAGACCGCCATGGGGATCCACGTGGTCCAGGGCGAGCGGGAGCTGGTGGCGGACAACCGCTCCCTGGGCCAGTTCAACCTCCACGGGATCCCGCCCATGGTGGCCGGCGCGGCGCGCATCCAGGTGACCTTCCAGGTGGATGCCGACGGCCTGCTCTCCGTCTCCGCGCAGGAGCAGACCACCGGCGCCGAGGCGGGCATCCAGATCAAGCCCTCCTACGGCCTCACCGAGGGGGAGATCGAGGGCATGCTGCGCGAGTCCATGACCCACGCCGAGGAGGATGTCGCCGCCCGCAGCCTGCGCGAGCAGCAGGTGGAGGCCGACCGCACCCTGGAGGCGGTGGAGGCCGCCCTGGCCGCCGACGGCGACCGCTTCCTGAGTGACGCGGAGCGGACCGCCATCGACGAGAGCCTGGCCGAGCTGCGCCGGGCCCGGGACGGCGACGACACCACCGCCATCCGTCGCGCCCTGGAGGCGGTGGAGAAGACCACTGCCGAATTCGCCCAGCGGCGCATGGATGCCGGTATCAACGAGGCCCTGGCCGGCCACCGGGTGGAAGAGTTCCACGACGCCTGACCGCCCACGGAGAGCGAAATCATGCCCCAGATCATCTTTCTCCCCCACGAGGAGATCTGCCCCGAGGGCGAGGCCATCGAGGCCGAGGCCGGCACGAGCATCTGCGATGCCGCGCTGGCCAACGGCATCGAGATCGAGCACGCCTGCGAGAAGTCCTGCGCCTGCACCACCTGCCACGTCATCGTGCGCGAGGGCTACGACTCCCTGGAGGAGCCCACCGAGGACGAGGAGGACATGCTGGACAAGGCCTGGGGGCTGGAGCCGGAATCCCGCCTCTCCTGCCAGGCCGTGGTGGATGGCGAGGACCTGGTGGTGGAGATCCCCAAGTACACCATCAACATGGTCTCCGAGGGACACTGAATCCCCCGGACCACTGGATTCAACGCCCCGGGAGCCGAGGGGGTGGAGAAATCCGCGCGGCGGGCGGGGCAGCGGGGCATCAGGGCCTCGACGGCATGGATGCCGTCGTGGAGCCTACATGGATGTATGTACGGCGTCCCTGATGTCCCGCTGCCCCGGCCGACGCGCCCCCGAAAGGCCACCGCGACCCATCCGACGGAGTTTCCGCCATGAAGTGGACCGACAGCCGAGAGATCGCCATCGCCCTGGACGAGGCCCACCCCGACGTGGACCCCCAGTGGGTGCGCTTCACCGACCTCCATCGCTGGGTCACCGAACTCGCGGAGTTCAACGACGACCCCGAGGGATCCAACGAGAAGGTCCTCGAGGCCATCCAGATGACCTGGATGGACGAGCGCGAGGACTGAGGCCCCAGGTCGTCTATCTGCTCAAGGGTGGTTGGCACAAGTCCCGGATACCAGGTACGCCG
>JBKGYA010000110.1:0-6981 GCA_046546335.1 Thiohalospira sp.
TCGGCATGGATCTCCAGTCCCTCGATGAAGTGGTCCCGGAGTCATTATGGTGGTGCCGGCCAGTGGCTTAAAGAGACGGTGTTGGACCAGGGCGAGGCCGGCGCCGTTGGCCCCGCTCAATGAATGATCCCGGTCCGGGGGCGACGTCGGCGGTGCCGATGATCTAGAATGAGTTCAAACCCCGGAGAGGGGTTCGGGGGGTGGAAAGGTAAGACGTCACAACGGGCCAGAAGACCAAGGCCCTCGAGGCCGACAGCGGCCCACTGTCATGCAAACGGGAGAAACAACGATGTCCAGCAACAGCGATTTTTCGCGTCGCAAGTTCCTCAAGGCCGGCGTGGCCGTCGTGGCCGCCGCCCCGGTGGCCGCCCTGGTCGGCGGTGGTACCGCCTTCGCCGCCGAGCGGCTGAAAGAGGACGACCCCCAGGCCAAGTCGATGAAGTACGTCCACGACGCCTCCGAATCCGATGAGGCCGGTGAGGGCGAGACCTGCAAGAACTGCGCCCTCTACACCGGTGATCGCGATGCCGACTGGGGCTCCTGCTCCATCTTCGGTGGCAAGGAGGTGAACATCGACGGCTGGTGCAACTCCTGGGCCAAGGCCGACTGAGGCAGCGACCGGCAATAGGACCGTAGCGCCGAGGGGCCGGATGGCAGCATCCGGCCCCTTTTTGGATCCCGGCAATGCCGTTGCCGGCCCATTCAGCGTGAGAGACATCCCCCGTGAACGAACGTCCCATCGGTCCCGTTCAGCCCACCATGCCGCTCTCCGAACTTGCCCATCGGGATCTCCTACGGGCGCCAACCACGGAGACGGTGGGCGAGGCCACCCGGCGGATGCACGAGGCCGGTGGCAGCGCGGTCGTCGTCCTCGACGGCGACCAGCCCATCGGGATCTGGATGGCGGGTGATGCCTCCCGCCCCGAGCCGGCCTCCGTGGCCAGCCCCGAACAGCCGCTGGGGGGAGTCATGCAGCCGGCGGCGATTCTGCCTGCCGACGCCACCGCTGCCGAGGCCCGGTCCCGCCTCGAAGCGGTCGGCAGCAGCCGGCTGGTGGTGACCGATGCGGAGGGAGGAATCGTCGGCTGGGTGACGGCCGCGGATCTGCCGGCTACCGGCGAGGGGGGCCCGATCCGGGATCTGGAGGCCGCACTGGCCGAGACCCGTGCCCGGCTCCGGGCCGAGGAGGAGGCGCGCCAGCGGCAGGAGCAGGAGGCGGCGGATCTCTACAACGAGATGTTCCACCGCAATACCGCCCCAAAGCTCCTGATCGATCCGGATTCCGGCGCTATTGTCGATGCCAATGCGGCTGCCCTGGCCTTCTATGGCTATTCGCAGGATCAGTTCCGCGGGAAGTTCATCCAGGACATCAACCAGCTCTCCGAGGCAGCCGTCCAGGCGGAGCGAGAGCGGGCCCGACGGGAGGAGCGGCGCTACTTCGAGTTCCGCCACCGCCTGGCCAACGGCGAGATCCGGGATGTGCAGGTCTACTCGGGCCCCATGGTCATCAACGGTCGGACCTATCTGCACTCCCTCATCCACGACATCACCGATCGCAGGGCACAGGAACAGTCCCTGCGGGAGTACCGGGCCGTGTTCGAGCAGTCCCGGGACGCCGTCATGCTCCTGGACCGGGGGCGGTTCCTGGCCCCCAACCCGGCCACCCTGCGGCTGTTCCGGGTGGCGGACGAATCGACCTTCACGGGATACCACCCGGCTGACCTCTCCCCGGAGCGGCAGCCGGATGGGCGGCTCAGCCGCGAGGTTGCACAGGCACACATCGAGGAGGCCTTCGAGCGCGGGGAGGCCTTCTTCGAGTGGCGCCACCGGACCGTGGATGGCGAGGAGTTCCCGGCGGAGGTGCTCCTGAGTCGCGTCCATCTGTCCGAACGCCCCGTCCTGCAGGCGCTGGTCCGGGATATCTCCGAGCGCAAGGCCATGGAGCGCTCGCTCCGGCAGTACCGCGCCGCCTTCGAGCAGTCCCGGGACGCGGTCATGTTCCTGGATCGAGCGAATTACCTCGAGGGTAATCCGGCCGCCCTGAGGATGTTCGGTGTCGACTCCAACGAGGCCTTTCGCCAATACCACCCCGGCGATTTCTCGCCTGCCTTCCAGCCGGATGGTCGGCGCAGCAGCCACGCGGCTCAGGCCTGGATGGAGCGAGCCTTCGAGCAGGGGCAGGCCTTCTTCGAGTGGCAGCATCGCACTCGGGAAGGGCAGGATTTCCCCACCGAGGTCCTCCTGAGCCGGATCGACCGGGGCGATCGGCCCATGCTTCAGGTGGTGGTTCGGGATATTTCCGAGCGCAAGGCGGCGGAGGCGGCCCGGAATCGGGTACTGGCCATCCTGGACGCCACGCCGGACCTGGTTGCCATCGCCGATCGCGAGGGGCGGATCACCTACATCAATCGCGGCGGCCTGCTCCTGCTCGGCGAAGATCCCGAATATACCGGCCTGTCCAGCCGCCTTCCCGCCTGGATGGTCCGCCCGGGGGCTCGGCAGGTTCCCCATCCGGAATGGGCCCGCCGGCGTATCGAGCAAGAGGCCCTACCGGCTGCCGGGCACGAGGGCGTCTGGCGGGGCGAGACGGCCGTGCTCGATGGCGAAGGCCGGGAAGTCCCCGTCTCCCAGGTCATCCTTGCCCACCGGGACGACTCCGGGGAGGTGGTCCATTTCTCGACCATGATGCGCGATCTCTCGCAGCAGAAGGAGGTCGAGAGCCGGCTGAGCGAGCGGGTGAAGGAGCTGCAGACCCTGCGCGATGTCATCGTCCTCACCACGGATGACGAGCGTTCCCTGCAGGCGCTCCTGGATGCCTGTGCCAGCCGCCTCCCGACAGGCTGGATGGAGCCCGAACGGACCGCTGCGCGAATTCGGGCGGCCGGGGTGGAGGCGGTTTCGGAACCCTTCTTCGAGAGCCGGGCGCGGCAGCGGGCGGCGGTCGGTGATCCCGATACCCTCGTCGAGGTGGAGATCTTCCGGCGTCACGACGATCCCGAAGAGGCCTTCCTGCCGGAGGAGCAGAAACTGCTCGACTCCGTGGTCCAGCAGATCCACAACGCCGTGGTGCGTCGACAGGCGCAGGAGGAGCTGAAGCGCCTGGCGACCCACGACCCCCTAACCGGCCTCTATAACCGGGCCAGGCTCCACGAATGGCTGGAGCAGGCCCGAGAGGAGTACGACCGCTACGGCACGCCCTTCTCGGTGATCATGTTCGATATCGACCACTTCAAGGCCATCAACGACCGTTATGGCCATCCGGCCGGCGACGAGGTCCTGCGCGAACTCGCTCGCCGGGTGGACGAGGCCCTGCGCGAGGCGGACGTGGTGGCGCGATGGGGCGGGGAGGAATTCCTCGTGCTGGCGCCCCATACCGATGCGCAGGGAGCGGCCGATCTGGCGGAACGCCTACGACGGCAGGTCGCCGAGCGTCCCTTCGAACAAGTGGGGCCGGTCACCATCAGTCTGGGCGTGGCGACGGCCGAGAACGGTGAGACGGTGGAACAGCTCGAGGGGCGGGTGGATGACGCCCTCTACGCTGCCAAGGCGGCCGGCCGTAATCGGGTCGTCGTCGCCGACTCAGGGGGCTGAGCGCAGAGCGGGTGGCAGGTCCCGAGCCGGGCAACGGGGTCAATACCCTCGCACCCGGTCAACACGCTCTGCCGGATCGGATGATCCCGTTCATGAAAGCACCGTGAGCTTGATGAAGCTCGCAGGGGAGGCCCATATCCACGAAAAAGCCCCTGCCATTGGCTGGCAGGGGCTTGATGCTTCTCTTCTCTGCGCCCCGGGATGGGACATCGCCGTGACAGGGGCTGGAACGGGCGTCACGGAAAATCGCGCAACCCCCTGTTTTATCTGGCTCCCCGGGCCGGACTCGAACCAGCGACAGGGTGATTAACAGTCACCTGCTCTACCAACTGAGCTACCGGGGAATTATCTTACAGCGGGGCATCATACCGGCCGCTCATGCGGGGGTCAAACCGGGGCGAGGCGAGCGGTCCCGGCCGCCGGCTCGGCATCGGGGCGGGCGCTCACGGCGACCCCGAGGGCGTGCTCCCGGATCCGGGTCCAGGCCGGGTTCCGGGCGCCGCCGCCCAGGGTCATGACCCGCTGCGGGGCCGGCGCGCCCAGCTCCCGCAGCCGGGCGTAGCCGGCGGCCTCGATGGCGCTCATCCCCTCCAGCAGCCCCTGGAGGAATTTCGCATCCTCCGCCGGCCGCGGCTCCATCCGCGGGGCCTTGTCCGGGTCGTTGTCGGGGAAGCGCTCGCCGGGCGCCGGCAGGGGGTAGTAGTCGAGGCCGGTGGGTTGCTCCGGGTCCAGGGTCGGCGTGAGGGCGGCGAGCTGCTCGTCGTCGAAGAACCGGCGCAGGACGGCGCCGCCGCTGTTGGACGCGCCCCCGGCGAGCCAGTACCGGCCGAAGGGCTGGCTGTAGACGCCGGTGGCGGCCTCGGCCACCGGTTCGGGGCTGACCACCTTGAGGACCAGGGTGGAGCCGAGCACGGTGACGGCGTCGCCGGGCTGTGCGGCGCCGGCGGCCAGGACGGCGGCGGTGCTGTCCGTGGTCCCGGCGCCCGCGCGGGTGCCGGCCGGCAGCCCCAGGTCGGCGGCGACGGCCGGATCCAGCGGACCCAGGTCGGTTCCCGCCGGGTGGACCGCCGGCAGGAGCGAGTGGTCCAGGCCGGTCTCCTCCAGCCATGCCGGCCAGCGACCGGCAACCGGGTCCCAGCCCGTCTTCAGGGCATTGTTGGGGTCACTGTGGCCGAAGCGGCCGGTGAGCCGGCCGGTGATCCAGTCGGCCTGATGGAGCAGATGGGTGGCCCCCGGGTGCCGGGACAGCAACCACAGCGCCCGGGCCAGGCCGCTGCCGGCGCCGCGGGCGGGACTCTCCGGCGGGGCGACGGCGTCGATGGTGGCCCCCTCGGCGGTGGCGCGGGCGTCGTTGTAGAGCAGGGCGGGGGCCAGCGGCTCGCCGGCGGCATTGGTCACGAGGACCGTGCCGGAGGTCCCGTCCACGGCAATGCCGGTGATCGCGCTGGCATCCACCCGTTGCAGCAGTCCGCGGATGGCGCTCCGGGTGCCCTCCCACCAGAGCGCCGGATCCTGTTCCACCGCGACCCCGTCCCGCTGCGGCTCGGCGACGGCGACCCGCTCGCTGTCCACCGGGGTGCCGGCCATGTCGATGGCGGCGGCGCGGCAGCCGGAGGTGCCGATATCGATGCCCAGGCGCAGGCCCATGGCTACTCCCGCGGCGGCAGCTGCACGGGGGGAGCCGGCTGCCAGTCGGTGGCCCGGTGCTCGGTGGTGACGTCGGTGTAGATCCCGCCGCGGACGTTGAAGCGCCCGGTCACCCGCAGGAAGCGGGGGGCGATGGCGGCCACGATGTCATCGGTGATCCGGTTGGTCACCGCCTCGTGGAAGGCCCCCTCGTCGCGGAAGCTCCACATGTAGAGCTTGAGCGACTTGAGCTCCACGCAGGTGGCCTCGGGGATGTAGTCGATGTAGAAGGTCGCGAAGTCCGGCTGGCCGGTCCTGGGGCAGAGGCAGGTGAACTCCGGGATGACGAAGCGGATGGTGTAGTCCCGCTCCGGGGAGGGGTTGGGGAAGGTCTCCAGATCCCGGCTGGGCTGGGTGGTCATGATCCGTGCTCCGCTGGCTTGGAATGGGCGGGATTTTAACGCAGAATCGGTCGTTTCCGGGGATCCCGGCGAGCCCCCCACGGTACGGCAACGGCAGGCAGGCGCATGCGGCTTAGCAGGATCAAGCTGGCCGGGTTCAAGTCCTTCGTGGACCCCACGACCATCCCGCTCCCCGGCAATCGGGTGGGGGTGGTCGGACCCAACGGCTGCGGCAAGTCCAACGTCATCGACGCCGTGCGCTGGGTCATGGGCGAGTCCTCCGCGCGCCACCTGCGCGGCGAGGCGATGTCGGACGTCATCTTCAACGGCTCCTCCTCGCGCAAGCCGGTGGGCCAGGCCTCCATCGAGATGGTCTTCGACAACAGCGAAGGCGGTCTCACCGGCCAGTACGCCCACTACAACGAGCTCGCCGTCCGCCGCACCGTCACCCGCGAGGGCCAGTCCACCTACTACCTCAACGGCACCCGCTGCCGCCGGCGCGACATCACCGACATCTTCCTGGGCACCGGCCTGGGGCCGCGCTCCTACGCCATCATCCAGCAGAACACCGTCTCCCGGCTCATCGAGGCGCGCCCCGACGAGATGCGCACCTATCTCGAGGAGGCCGCCGGGATCTCCAAGTACAAGGAGCGCCGGCGGGAGACGGAGAACCGGATCCGCCACACCCGGGAGAACCTGGAGCGGCTGGAGGACCTGCGCGAGGAACTCGACCGCCACCTGGAGCACCTGGAGAAGCAGGCGCGGACCGCCGAGCGCTACAAGGAGCTGCGCGCCGAGGAGCACACCCTGCGCGGCCAGCTCCACGCCCTGCGCTGGCGGATCCTGGACACCGAGTGCGCCGCCCACGACCGCGCCGTCGGCGAGAAGGAGACCGCCCTGGAGGCGGAGATCGCCAGCCAGCGCCGGATCGAGGCGGAGATGGAGGAGCGCCGCTCGGAGCAGGCGGAGGCCGCCGACGCCTTCAGCGAGGTCCAGGAGCGCTACTACGCCGTGGGCGCCGATATCGCCCGGCTGGAGGAGGCCATCGGGCAGGCGCGCGCCCGCCAGCACCAGCAGGAGCAGGAGCGCGAACAGCTGGACAGCGCCCTGGCGGAGACCGACCAGCGGCTGGAGGCCGATCGCGCCCGCCTGGCCGAGCTGGATACCACCCTGGGGCAGGGCGAGCCGGAGCTGGAGCGGCTGGCCGCGGCCGAGGCCGAGGCCGCCGAGGCGCTGGCGGCGGCCGAGGAGGCGCGGCGCCAGTGGCAGCAGGAGTGGGAGCGGCTCAACGCCGCCCTCAACGAGCCCACCCGCGAGGCGGAGGTCGCCCGCAACAACCTCACCAACCTGGAGCGCCGCGCCA
>JBKGYA010000111.1:0-6960 GCA_046546335.1 Thiohalospira sp.
CGTTTCTAATCAGTAGGATGAACGCCAGCGCCAATCCTTGCGAGGGGTGTGGGGGCCAGAGGGTTAAGGGTCAGGTCTTGGTAAGTGTATATTGGTCGTCATCTGCACGGCAGCTTTTTCTTGCGTCGCGGTACTGCTTCCGGGGTTCCTGCCATATCGCGACAGAGGGCCCGCCCTACTCGGAGGTCACCGGTTCCCGGGTCCACTCCGGGAAGGTCGCTCGGAGGCGTCGGTCGAAGGTGGTGACGAGCGTCCCCTCGTGCTGGGCTGCGGCGATGAACAGGGTGTCATAGGCGGGATGGTCGGCCTCGATGGCGAGGCGCAGGGCCTGTCGCCAGAGGTGGGGGGTCGAGAGGGAGCGACCGATGAGGGCTTCCGCGTCGGTAAGGAGGGTGTGGCCGGTTTCCTCGGGGATCTCCTTGGCCCGGGTCCATTGCCAGATGACATTGGCCAGCTCGGCGAAGCAGGAGTCCGGCACGATCACGGGATCCGCTTCGCGGAGAGTGGCGAGCGCCGCTTCCCGGTAGTCCGGAACGCCCAGCAGGGCGTAGGCGAACACCATCGTGTCCACCACCATGGGCCTGCTCACGGCCGCCCCTCGTCCCGCCAGTGGTCGGTTTCCTCCGGTGTCGTCTCCGGGAGTTCCTGCCACCGCTCACGGACTCGATCGAGCACTTCTTCCCTGGGCGCGTAGTTCCGCTCCAGCAGTTCGCGAACCTCCTGTTCCATGGAGCGGTTATGGGCCGCGGCCGTCTCCTTCATGCGGTCTATCAGGTCATCGGGCAGATTGCGAATGGTGATGGCGCCCATGAGAACCCTCCGACGCGGTTGCTAGCACACTGCTAGCATGGCATTGGCTCGGGGGAGGAGCAAGTTAGGGGTCCGACCCTTACTCGGCCCCCGGCTCCGCCCGCCACAGGTGCGAGTACCACCAGTAGCGCCCCTCCGGGCCGCGGGCGGTGCAGTTGTAGTGGACCAGGCCGTCGGCCAGGGACTGCTTGGCCCGGGCGGTGAAGACGCGGCCGGGCTCCACCCATTCCACCTTGGCCGGTTCGCTCTGGCCCTTCACGAAGCAGTTGAGGCCGCGGATGCCCTCCACCTCGCGCGCGAGCTCCACGCGGACCTCGGGGCGCTCCTCGGCGGTGGCCGGGTCCCAGGGCTCCACCTCGGCCACCGGCAGGGCGCGGGTGCCCACGCGCAGGCGGAAGCGGTCCATGGGGAAGCCCTCGTTGCCCACGGGGAAGCGGGGCAGGGCGCGCGGGTCGGCGTCGTCGCCGATGGCGCCGGCGTGCTGGGCGACGCCGACGTAGCCCATCTCCCGGACGATCTCCGCGGTCGCGGCGTCGTAGTCGCCGTAGGGGTAGGCGAGCATGGGCGGGTCGTCGGCGACGCCGTCGCCCAGCTCGTCGCGCAGGCGGTCGCCGGCCTCGCGGATCTCGTCCTCCACCCGCTCGGCCCAGGCGGCGTCACTCTCCCCCTCCTGGCGCCGGGGCAGGTAGGGGTGGCGGGCGGAGTGGTTGGCGAACTCCACCCCGGCCTCGGCCATCTCGCGCATCTGGTCCCAGGTCATGATCCCGCCGTAGCCGCGGTCCACCGGCTCGGTATTCACGAAGACGGTGAAGGGCATGTCCCGCTCCTGGAGGAGGGGGAAGGCGACCTCGTAGACCGAGGTATAGGCATCGTCCACGGTGATGCTCACCACCTTGTCCGGCAGCTCCCGACCCTCCTCCAGGTAGCGGGCCACGCGGCCCAGGGGCCAGACGCGGTAGTCCTCCGCCTCCAGGTGGTCGAGCTGCTCCTCGAAGCGCTCCGGCTCGATGCTGGTGGTGGGGTACTGGTCCTCGCCGAAGCGGTGGTAGATCAGCCCCACCGCGTCGGCGAGGACGGGGCCGGGGACGAGCGCGGCGAGGGCCAGCAGCAGGGGAAGGGGGAGCAGTCGGCGCACGGGACCTCCGGGGATGGATGCGATGGACATGCCCTTACCCTAGCAAGGATGGCGACGGATGGGGCAGATGGTCCCCGGCCTATAGCCTTGCCGGAAGGTACCCGAGTAGAATGCGCGGCTTTGCCGTAACCGGTCGGAGCAGTGCCCATGGCCCGTCGCATCATCGAGACCATCGCCGACGAGCTGGATGTCTCCCCGCGCCAGGTGGGCGCGGCGGTGGATCTGCTGGACGGCGGCGCCACGGTCCCCTTCGTGGCTCGCTATCGCAAGGAGGCCACCGGCGGCCTGGACGACACCCAGCTCCGCCGCCTGGAGGAGCGCCTGACCCAGCTCCGGGAGCTGGAGAAGCGCCGCGAGTCCATCCTGGCCAGCCTGGACGAGCAGGGCGTGACCAACCCGTCCCTGCGCGCTGCCATCCAGGCGGCGGAGACCCGCACCCGGCTGGAGGACCTCTACCGCCCCTATGCGCGGAAGAAGCGCACCAGGGCGCAGATCGCGAAAGAGGCGGGGCTGGAGCCGCTGGCCGATGAGCTGCTGGAGGCGCCCGACGAGGCCGATCCCGAGACCCTGGCCGCCGGCTACGTGAACGCCGAGGCCGGCTTCGGCGATGCGGCCACGGTGCTCGCCGGCGCCCGGGATATCCTGGTCCAGCGCATGGCCGACGATGCCGACCTCGCCGCCCGCCTGCGCGAGGAGATGGACAAGCGCGGCCGGGTGGTTCCCAGCGCCGGCGAGGAGGCGGAGCGGGATACCCGCTTTACCGACTACATCGACCGCCCCGAGCGCGTCCGCGACCTCCCGGCCCACCGCATCCTGGCGCTGCTGCGCGGGCGCGAGGCCGGGGCGCTGCGCCTGGCGCTGGTTCACGAGCGCGATGTGGACGCCCCCGACGGCAGCCCCGACCACTGCGAGGCCATCATCGCCGCCCACTGGGGCCTGGGCCATGCCACCGGTCCCTGCGCCCCGTGGTTGCGCCAGACCGTGCGCCGCGCCTGGCGGGTGAAGATCGCCTCCCGGGTGGAGACGGAGATCTTCCGCCAGCTCCGGGAGAAGGCGGAGGAGGAGGCGGTGCGCGTCTTCGCTACCAACCTGCGCAATCTCCTGCTGGCGCCGCCGGCCGGCGCCCGCCCGGTCCTCGCCCTGGACCCGGGCCTGCGCACCGGGACCAAGGTGGCCGTGCTGGATGCCGCCGGCGGCGTGGCGGCGACCACGACCGTCTATCCTCATGCGCCGCAGAAGCAGTGGGAGGAGTCCCTGCAGACCCTGGCCGGCCTGGTGGCCGACCACGGGGTGGAGCTGGTGGCCGTGGGCAACGGCACCGCCGCCCGGGAGACGGAGCAGCTCGCCGACGAGCTCACCGGCCGCTGCCGCGGGCTCACCCGGGTGATGGTCAGCGAGGACGGCGCCTCGGTCTACTCCGCCTCGGAGGAGGCCTCCCGGGAGCTGCCCGATCTGGACGTCTCCCTGCGCGGGGCGGTCTCCATCGGGCGCCGCCTGCAGGACCCCCTGGCGGAGCTGGTGAAGATCGAGCCCGGCCACATCGGGGTGGGGCAGTATCAGCACGACGTCAGCCAGAGCCGGCTCGCCTCCACCCTGGAGGGGGTGGTGGAGGACTGCGTCAACGCCGTGGGCGTGGACGTGAATACCGCCTCCCCGGCGCTGCTCTCCCGGGTCTCCGGGCTGGGGCCGGCGCTGGCGGAGGCGGTGGTGAATCATCGCACCGAGAAGGGGCCCTTCCGCTCCCGGGCCGAGCTGCAGTCGGTGCCGCGCCTGGGGCCGGTGGCCTTCGAGCAGGCCGCCGGCTTCCTCCGGATCCGCGACGGCGAGGAACCCCTGGATGCCTCCGCGGTCCACCCGGAGGCCTACCCAGTGGTGGAGCGGCTGCTGGAGCGGCTCGGCCGCGGTGTCAACGACGTCATGGGTGATGCCGACGCCCTGCGGCGGCTCGACCCCCGCCAGTTCACCGATGATCGCTTCGGCGTGCCCACGGTCACCGATATCCTGGCCGAGCTGGAGAAGCCGGGGCGCGACCCCCGCGGCGACTTCCGCACCGCCCGCTTCCGCGAGGACGTGACCAGGCCCTCGGACCTCACGCCCGGCATGGCGCTGGAGGGGGTGGTCACCAACGTCACCGACTTCGGCGCCTTCGTGGACGTCGGCGTCCACCAGGACGGCCTGGTCCACATCTCCAAGCTCTCCCGGGAGTTCGTGCGCGACCCCCACGCCGTGGTGAAGGTCGGCGACGTGGTCCACGCCCACGTCCTGGAGGTGGATCTGGAGCGGGGTCGCATCGGCCTGTCGCTCTGCGGCCCGGAGCCGGATAAGGGGGGCGACAATGGCCCCGCGAAGGAGCGCCGCGGCGGGAAGCCCAAGCAGCCGCGGGAAGAGAAGCCGCGCGGCGCCATGGCAGCGGCCCTGGCGGCGCTGCGCGTACGCAACTGATATCAAGGAGCAAGCGACCATGACCCAGGGAGAGAACCGGCCCGCGCACCTCCAGGCCCGGATCGCCGAGGTGACCCAGGAGACGCCGAGCATCCGCTCCTTCATCCTGGACACCGAGGGCCGGCCCTTCCACGCCCTGGCCGGGCAGTGGATCGACCTCATCATCGAGGTGGACGGCCAGCCGAAGGCCGCCGGCCTCTCGCTCACCTCGACCCCCAATGACGACGGGCGGCTGCAGGTGGCGGTGAAGCGGGCGGTGGAGCACCCGGTCACCCGCTGGCTCTACGAGGACGCCGACGTCGGCGACACGGTGACCATCTCCCAGGGCTCCGGCTCCTTCTACTACACCCCGGAGCGCGGGAAGAAGGTCATCCTCATCGGCGGCGGCGTGGGCGTGACGCCCCTGGTGAGCATCTTCCGCTACATCGACGAGTCGGTCCCCGACGCCGAGGCGCACCTGCTCTACTCCGTCTCCACCGCCGACGAGATCCTCTTCCGCGAGGAGCTGGAGCGCCGCTGCGCGGACAATCCGCGGCTGGACATGAGCGTCACCGTTACCGGCGAGACCGGCACCTGGGGCGGGCTCACCCGCTACGTCAACGCCGACCTCATCCGCGAGCACTTCCTGGACCCGGAGGCGCTCTACTACCTCTGCGGCCCCAACGCCATGGTCGACCACCTCATCGAGAGCCTGCCCGAGCTCGGGATCCCGGCCGACCACCTGGTCTACGAGAAGTGGTGGTGAGCGACGGCGATCGCCAACCGGCCCTGGCCATCCGGGGCCTGACCAAGGTCTACGCCGGCGACAAGCGGGCGCTGGACGGCATCGACCTCACCGTGGAGACCGGGGACTTCTTCGCCCTGCTCGGCCCCAACGGCGCCGGCAAGTCCACCACCATCGGCATCCTCGCCTCCCTGGTGAACGCCACCGCCGGCTCCGTGGAGGTCTTCGGCCACGACCTGGCGCGCGAGCGCGGGACCGTGAAGGCGTCCATCGGCCTGGTCCCCCAGGAGTTCAACTTCAGCCAGTTCGAGCCGGTGGGGGAGATCGTGGTCAACCAGGCCGGCTACTACGGCATCCCCCGGGCCCAGGCCTGGGAGAAGGCCGAGTCGCTGCTGCGCCGGCTGGGGCTGTGGGATCGGCGCAGGGACCAGGCGCGCAAGCTCTCCGGCGGCATGAAACGCCGGCTGCTCATCGCCCGGGCGCTGGTCCACGAGCCGCGGCTGCTCATCCTGGACGAGCCCACCGCCGGCGTGGACATCGAGCTGCGCCGCCACATGTGGCAGTTCCTGCGCGATATCAACGCCGAGGGGACCACGGTGATCCTCACCACCCACTACCTGGAGGAGGCCGAGCACCTCTGCCGCAATATCGCCATCATCGATGACGGCCGGATCATCACCGACACCTCGGTGAAGGAGCTGTTGAGCCGCCTGGACGTGGAGACCTTCGTGCTCAATACCGACCGGGCGGTGGGCGAGGCGCCCACCATCCCCGGCTATACCGTCCATCGCGTGGATGCCACGACGCTGGAGGCGGAGGTACCCAGGGCCCAGGGCCTCAACCGGCTCTTCGCCGCCCTGGGCGAGCAGGGTATCGAGGTGGTCTCCATGCGCACCAAGACCAACCGCCTGGAGGAGCTCTTCGTCCGCCTCACCGAGGGCGAGGAGAGCGAGGCGGAGGCGCCGGCGCCGGCATGATGAGCCCCGCCGCCCAGTACCACGCCTTCCGCACCCTGCTCGCCAAGGAGATGCGCCGCTTCCTGCGGATCTGGGTGCAGACGGTGCTCCCCTCCGGGATCACCACCGCCCTCTACTTCCTCATCTTCGGCGGCCTCATCGGCCCGCGGGTGGGGGAGATGGGCGGCCACGACTTCATGACCTACATCATGCCCGGCCTCATCATGATGGCGGTCATCAACAACGCCTACGCCAACGTCGTCTCCTCCTTCTACGGCGCCAAGTTCCAGCGCTCGGTGGAGGAGATGCTCGTCTCCCCCATGCCCGACTACCTCATCCTCGCCGGCTACATCGCCGGCGGCGTGGCGCGGGGGCTCATCGTCGGGGCGGTGGTCACCGCCGTGGCGCTCTTCTTCACCGACATCCGGCCGGAATACCCGCTGCTGACGGTGCTCACGGTACTGCTGACGGCGATCCTCTTCGCCCTGGGCGGCTTCATCAACGCCGTCTATGCCAACAGCTTCGACGACATCTCCATCGTGCCCACCTTCGTGCTCACGCCGCTGACCTACCTGGGCGGGGTCTTCTACTCCATCGAGCTGCTGCCGGAGCCGTGGCAGACCCTCTCCCTCATCAATCCCATCCTCTACATGGTCAACGCCTTCCGCGCCGGCATGCTGGGCAGCTCGGACGTGCCCGCGGGCGTCGCCGTGGCCGTGATGGCCGCCTTCATCGCCGGGCTGACCGTCTTCTGCCTGGAGCTGCTGCGCCGGGGCGTGGGGCTTCGAAGCTAGCCCCGGGCCGGCCGCAGAACGGAAGAGGGGCGGGTGGCTGTGGGCGAACGTGTGGAATGCACCGAGCAGCGCAGCCCGAAAGGGAAAAGGAAGCGCGCT
>JBKGYA010000112.1:0-6957 GCA_046546335.1 Thiohalospira sp.
AGATCCGGGGCTGGGGCAGCTCCAGGGCGTAGGTCAGCTCGCAGACGCAGAGCTCGCCCTCCGCCTGCAGCAGCATCAGACACCGCAGTCGCGTCCCGTCACTCAGCGCCCGGAAGAACTGCTCGGCCTCCATCCTCGCTCCCCAACCCCGGTATCCGGAAAAGCTAATACACCTGCCTGGCGGGGTAAAGCGAAGATGCGGCGCGCCGGCCCGCGCCGACAATGGCTCCGGCCCCGCCCGGGGCTGTGGCCGGCCGCGCGCGATCGAAGGAACTCGAACCGAACCAACCGCTCCGGGATCGGCGAGGTCGCGGAGCTGCTCGGCGTCGCTCTGGACGCCCTCTACGCCGCCAGGGAGAACGGCCGCAACCGGGTGGAGCGCTCCCGCGCCTGACCCCCGGACCGTCCCCGACCCCGCAGGGCCCCCTCAGGAGTGCGTACGCCGCCGACGCTGCAGCGGGGCCGGCATCTCGCCGCGGTCGGCGTAGGCGGCCAGCCCCTTGTGCAGGCTCCACATGAGCAGCACCAGCAGCACCGCGAAGGGCAGGCCGGTGCTGATGGCCGCCGTCTGCAGCGCCCCCAGGCCACCGGCCACCAGCAGGGCCGCGGCGACGACCCCCTCGGTCACCGCCCAGAAGATCCGCTGGGCCACCGGCGGCTCGGTCCGGCCGCCGGCGGTGATCATGTCGATGACCAGGGAGCCGGAGTCCGAGGAGGTGACGAAGAAGGTGATGATGATGAGCGTCGCCACCACGCCACCGGCCACCGCCAGCGCCGCCGCCACGCTCCCGGCGAAGGTGGAGAAGGGGAGCAGGTCCAGGAAGACGAAGAGCGAGGTGGTCAGACTCTCCTCCACCGCCTTCGCCATCTCCTTGTCGGCGAACATCTCGAAGTACATGGCGGCGTCCCCGAAGATGGAGAGCCACAGGAAGGTCAGCGTGGTCGGCACCAGCAGCACGCCGAGGATGAACTCGCGGATGGTCCGCCCCCTGGAGACGCGGGCGATGAACATGCCCACGAAGGGGGACCAGGCGATCCACCAGCCCCAGTAGAAGATGGTCCAGGCGTTCTGCCAGTCCCCGGCGGAATAGGTCTCGTTCCAGAAGGCGAGGTGGAAGAAGTCGTTGAGGTAGTTGCCGACGTTCTCCACGAAGCCGTTGAGGATGAACAGGGTCGGCCCCAGCGCCAGCACGAAGAGCAGCAGCACGCCGGCGGCGACCATGTTGATCTCCGACAGTCGCCGGATGCCGTGGTCCAGCCCCGCCACCACCGAGGCCGTGGCCATGGCGGTGATGATGGCGATGAGGCCGATCTGCACCCCGGCACTCTCGGGGACGCCGAAGAGGAAATTCAGCCCACCGTTGACCTGGGAGACACCCAGCCCCAGGGAGGTCGCCACCCCGAAGAGCGTGGCCACCGTGGCGATGATGTCGATGAGGTGGCCCCAGAAGCCGTGGATCCGATCCCCCAGGAGCGGATAGAAGATGGTCCGCACCGACAGCGGCTGCTTGAGATTGAAGGTGAAGAAGGCGAGCGCCAGCCCCACCAGGGTGTAGACCGCCCACGGATGCAGGCCCCAGTGGAGGAAGGTGGTCATCATGGCATCCTCCGCCGCCTGGATGGTGCCGGCTTCGGCGCCGTGGGGCGGCGTGAGGAAGTGGTACATGGGCTCGGCCACGGCGTAGAAGAGCAGGCCGATCCCCATGCCGGCGGAGAAGAGCATGGCGAACCAGCCGACATAGGTGAACTCCGGCTTCGCGTCCTCCCCGCCCAGCCGGATATGGGCGAAGCGGGAGAAGACGAGGTAGACCACATAGGCCAGGATGGCGTTGATGGCGAGGACGAAGAACCAGCCGGTCTTGTTGGTGATCCACGCCTGGGTGGCCTCGAAGATCGCCGCCATGGCGTCGAGCTTGATGAAGCTCAGGATCACGAAGCTGGCGATGATCAGCGCCGAGGTGAGGAATACGACAGGGTTGAGGTCCAGGACGCGCGTCCCGTTGACCTTGTAGACCCAGTTCTTCATGGAGAACTCCCTGGACGCGGTGTACGGGCAGCAGGGCATTGCGGGAGAGGGGACCGGCGATGCCCGCTGGTGCGGATGTTCCCCACCCTAGCAGATTTCCGGATATCCGCCACACCGCCGCTTGCCGCGGCCCCGGCGGTATGAATAATGGCACCGTACGCCGCCGACTACTCCTTGTGAAAGAGTTCCTCGCCCTCCTTGGCTACCCGGTGGGCCGGGTTGCCGGCCATCATCATCAGGTTCGGTTCACCCTGGGAGAGACAGGGCGAATCGGTGGACCCGATGAGATCCGCGTAGAGGACCTCCACCGGTTTCCCATCCCCGGGGCTACGGCGGATTGCACGGCCATCAGGCCGATACCGTCCGAAAGACCCCTGCCAGTTCAGGGAACTGCGATCGCCCCGACCCCGGTCGCTCCTGGAACGCCCTCCCCTGCCCCAACCTTGGGAACCCGTGGCGGATGATTCTCCCGCCAGCGAGCGGATGTAGCTAGCGTAATCCGGGGGAACCCTGGCTGCATGGTCGCGGATGGTGCGTTGCGGTTCCGCCGCCCGGCTCGATGGCCTCGGCCGCCCGGACATGGAGCAGAGCGGGGAATTCCAGCTGCATCGCGGCAGATCCGTCCTCCATGAGAACCCCATCGATATACATCCCGGTATTGATCCGGACCGGGGCCGGCGGGGTGAGACAGGGGGCGGTGTACGCCGACAGGAGACATGCTCTGGCGCCTCCCGGAGGGCAGCCAGTGCCGCTTGCAGCCCCTCCAGCGGGTTCGTCGCAAGGCCATGGGGGAGACCGCTCAGAAGCAACGGCTATCCGGGCAGGAACGCGTCGTAACGAGGCGTGGCCCGGCCGCGCGCCAGGAGGGCGTGCAGCTCCCCGGCCAGGGCCAGCTCGGCATCCCGGGGATGGATGGCTACCCGCAGGGGGCGACCCCGGCGTACCGCCCGCCCCTCCTGGACCGCATTCCAGGCGCGCAGGAAGTGCCGGCGCGGGACGGTATCCGCCTCGTAGCCGGCCAGCGGCAGGCGCCAGAGGCGGCCACCGGCCACCTCCAGCAGGCCGCGGGTGACCTCGATCCGGCGGTAGGGCAGCCGCGCCAGACCGGCCCCCTCCACCCGCCCCAGGGCCCAGGCCGGCGGCACGTAGGTGGTCGGCCTGGACAGGCCGCGGGCGGGGAACCAGTCGGCGGCGGCCTGCATGCGGTCGAGGACGGCGTCCGGGGAGAGGGCCAGGTGCTCGGCGGCCCGGCGGGAGAAGAGGGCGCCGTGGAGGCGGTGCCAGAGGCCGCCGAACTGCCGCACGCGGTGGTACCAGCCGTGGGCCGCCAGCTCCAGGCCGGCGGCCTCCCAGACCGCCAGCTGGCGCAGCCCGTCGCGGTCCCAGGCGCGACCGGGGACCACCAGCAGCGTCGGCGTCTCGTGGCCGGCTGCCACCAGGGCCCTTACCAGGGCGCGGACGCGCGGCAGGGTCTCCGGCATCACATCGTGGATGGAGACCAGGAGATCGGGGGCATTCACGCCCGGGCGTGCCGCAGCAGGACCGTGAGCCATTGCTCCAGGGTCTCGTCGTTGAGGCGCCGGGCCGCCCGGCGAGCGCAGCCGGCCACTGCCTCCAGGGTCCCCGCCGGGCGGCGTTGCAGCCGCTGGATGGCGTCGGCAAGCGGCTCGCCGGGATGGAGGGTGAACAGGCCCGGTGCCAGACCGGGCCAGTCCCGGATCCCGGCGCTGGCCGCCACCAGGGCCGGACGGCCCCGCGCCATGGCCTCCAGGGCCACGGAGCCGAAGGTCTCCTGGTGCGAGGGCAGGACCAGTAGCGAAGACTCGTCCAGCAGTCCGCGCAGGCCGTCGCGATCCAGCCAGCCCCGGTACTCGAGGTTGCCAAGGTGGGCGGCCGCCTCCTCCACGCGCGGCCGCAGAGGGCCGTCCCCGCCGATGACGAAGGGGATGGAGGGCAGCTCCCGGGCCGCCTCGAGGACGGCGTCGATGTTCTTCTCCGCCGCCAGCCGGCCGGCGAAGCAGACCCGCAGCGGGGCCGGGGGCGGCGCTACCGGGCTGGCGAGGAAGTCGCGGGCCAGGGGCGTGCCCATGACCTCCACCGCCGGGGCCCCCAGGTCCCGGACCACGCCGGCCAGGGTCCGGTTGTTCACCAGGACCGAGGAACTCCGGCGGAAGAGGTGGCGATTGGCCCCGCTCAGGGCGCCGACCACCAGGCGCCGCTTCACCGGCCCCCAGTAGAGGTCCGCCAGCCCCTCGAAGTGGGTGTGGAAGGCGCTGAGCAGCCCGCATCCCTGGCGCCGCGCCAGCCAGGCGCCGAGCAGCCCGTAGGGCCCCGGGGTGACGCTGACCACCACGTGGGGGCGCAGGGCCGCCATCTCCCGACGCAGGTGCCAGGCCCGCGGGAGGGCCAGGCGCTGGGTGGCATCCCCCGGCAGGGGGAGCGAGATCCGCTGCCAGTCCTCGTCCCCGCCCGGCTGGACCACCCGGGCCTCGGCGACGCGCGGCGCCAGATGGCCCAGCAGGTCATGGTAGTAGGCCCCGGTGCCGTTGCGCTCCGGCTGGGCATCGGAGAAAAAGGCGATCCGTAGATCCTCCGGCCGGATGGCGGCCGCCGGAGCGGCCAGGGCGGCGACTTGATTCAAGGCGGGCTCCCGATGCGATGGGGTTGCTGGAGCAGGTGGCGATAGGGCGGATCCAGCCGGGCTGCCAGCTCCGTCGCCGGCAGCGCCAGGCCGGAGATCCGGTGGTGGTGGCCGCTGGCACCACCGGCAGGCAGGGCCGCCAGGCGAGCGGCCAGCGCGGGCGCCGGCACCTCGCCCAGCCGGGCCAGTGCGGCGGCCAGGGTCGGCCCCGGGGCGGCCCGGAGATCGGCCATGTCGATCACGGTCACCGTCTCCGTGGGCCAGAGGGCGACCATTCGGGCGAGGTGATCGAGGGTATCGCGGTAGTTCTCCAGGAACAGGCGCTGGAAGGCCTCGCCCCCGGTCGCGGTGCCGAACAGGCGCCCGGCCGAGCCCACGGAGCTGATCTGGGAACTCAGGGCGGTACCGGGCTCGCGGATGCAGAGGAGGAATCGGGCCTCCGGGAAGGTCTCGCGCAGCCCCGCCACCCAGCCGCCGAAGGCGGCGTTCTTGGAGAGCAGGCGGCGGCCGGTGCCATCGGCGTAGAGGTGGCGCTGCAGCAGGCGGCGGTAGAGGTGCAGCAGCCGCGCGCGCCGACCGGGGCTCATGGCCGTATCCAGACGCCCCAGCTCCGCCGCTCCGGCCTCCCCGGGCAGGGCCAGGACGGGGAGGAAACAGCCGGCGGCGGGGAGCAGCAGGAGGTAGTCCTCCTCCGCCGCCGTCAGGCCCACGGGGTGGATGGCCGCCATCCCCCCGGCGAGCCGATCCGTGAGCGCCTCCAGGGCCCGCGCGCCCGGCCGGCCCACGGCCCGATCGACGCGCGCCAGCAGTCCCACCAGCCGCCGCTGCAGGATGGAGGGGGCCAGCAGGGCCTCCCAGGTGGTGACGGTGGTAAAGGTCTCCCCCTTCCCGGCCAGGGTCCGGTGGACGAAGGTCGTCCCGCTGCGCGGGATCCCGGTGATGAAGAGCGGCCGTTCCACCGGCGTGCGGCGATAGGCGGGGAAGAGGACCTCATCCAGCAGGAGACAGACGACATGGCCGAGCTGGATCGCCAGGAAGAGGGGCCCGCCGGCCAGCAGCACCAGCAGGCGCCGGGGGGTCATGGGCGCCCGGGGATCACGCCAGCGCACCAGGGCGCGCAGCCACCAGCGCAGCTGGTGCACCAGCCCCCCCAGCAGGGTGTAGAAGGTCTGCATCGTCCCGTTCCTCCCCAAGCGTGGACCGAGCCTGCCCGAGCGCGGTTACAGGGGGATGACAGGCCCCGCCCCTCCCGAACCGACCCTCCGCCCCTGGGCTCTTTTTGAACATGTGCCCGTTTACTTCCCTTTACCTCCGTGTTCCTATGGTTATTGATGATCGATCATGGAGGGGTCATGGAGCCGCAGCGACGGATCCGCATCCGGGCCCGGGTCCGGGAGTTCGCCCTGCCCCCCATTACCGATGGCCTGGTCATCGGGACCGAATCCCCCATCGGGGCGGTCGCGGTAGGCCGCGCCCTGGAGCTTCTCACCGTGGCGCGGTTCGAGCACGTCCCGGTGGAGGACGACATCCTGGGCGACGTCCTCATCCGCGCCCCCCTCCTGCGCAAGGTCAGCGAGGCCGAGATCCAGGCCTTTCTCTTCGATCGGATCCGCCCCGTGATGGGGCCCGAGGAGATCGTCGACCTGCAGCTGGAGGTGGAGGTGGAAGTGGGAGACGAGCAGGCATGACCGACGAGCTCACTGCCGGTGATGTCCTCACCGGGGACTGGGTGGCCGTCGACCCCTTCCACCGCTATCGCGATGTCGTCCCCGGCCGCCCCGGGCAACCCGAACCGACGGCCTTCGCGGTGGTGGAAGGGGACCGCCGCTTCCGAGGGCTGGTGGAAGCCACGCAGGCCGCCCTCTTCCCCGGCCGGATCTTCGCCGACCTCCTCCAGGGGCCAACGACCGCCCCGGTCAGGGAGACGACGCCCCTGGCAGAGGTCATCACCCGACTGACCTCGGGAGGGGAGCACCATCTGCCGGTCGTGGCGGACGATGGCACCCTCGCGGGCGTGATCGCCCGGGGCCCCCTCTTCGCCGAACTCATGGAGCGCGAACGCAGCCTGCGCCGGGAGCGTGAGGAGCTGGTGGAGCGACTGGAGGCGGAGCTCGACACCCACCGCATCGCCGCCGCGGTCTTCCAGGCCACCAGCGAGGGGATCATGGTCACGGATGCCAGGGCGCGCATCCTCCGGGTCAATCCCGCCTTCGAGCGGACCACCGGCTACCCGGTGGAGGAGGGAGGTCTGGTACCGCCGCCGCAACGGCGAGATCTATCCCGAATGGCT
>JBKGYA010000113.1:0-6953 GCA_046546335.1 Thiohalospira sp.
ACTCGGCCAGGGCCGCCCCGGCCAGGGTGGCGGAGGTGACCACCAGCCGGTGGCGGCCGTGGTGGCGCAGCAGGGCGAGCAGCAGGTCGGTGTCCCAGCGGCGCTCGTGGAACTCGTCGAGGATCACCGTGGCGAAGCCGGCCAGGCCATCGGCGGCCAGCCAGCGCAGGGCGACGCCGGGGGTGGCGAAGATGGCGGCCGAGTCGTCGCGGTAGCGGCTGTCGAAGCGCACCGCCCAGCCGATGCCCCGGCCGGGCTCGGCCCCGGCCAGGGCGGCGACGTGGCGGGCCAGGGAGCGCGCCGCGATGCGCCGCGGCTCCACCACCAGGGTGCGACCGCCCTCGGCGCACCACAGCGGCAGGCGGGTGGACTTGCCGCTGCCGGTGGGGGCCTCCACAACCACGTGGCCGGTGGCGGCGTCGAACTCCGGGCGCAGGGCGTCGATGGGCTGGCTCTCCATGCCCCCATGCTACCAGGCGGTGGACGGGGTTTCGGAGCGGGGCGGCTACGGCTCAGGGCATCCGCCCGCTCGGGACCTGGACCGGTCGCCCTGGACCATCGCTGTCGTCGGCGCCGTGGACCGCTACACTCAGAGAAAGAGATGCACCACGGGGAGAGCACATTGGTCCGGAATCAACCAGCCAGCATCGAGGACCTCCACCCCGTGGCCGCCGGCGCCGCGGCGTTGCTGGCCCGCCATACCACCGCCGGCATGGCGGTGGTGACATCGCCGGGGCGACTGCGCTTCGCCAATCCGGCCCTGTGCCAGCTGCTGGGCCGCGCCCTCCCCGACGATACCGGCCTGGACGAGCTGGTGACCGCGTGGTCCCGGGAGCGCCTGCAGCAGGAGGCGCTCCCCCAGGCCCGGGGCAGCGGCTACTGGCAGGGGGAGCTGGCCCTTTCGGGCAGTGGTCGGCCGGTCCAGTGGCACCTGGTGGCGGAGCCCGGCGAGGGCGACGAGGTGCTGGCCCTGGTCCATCCCCCGGCGTCGCCGTCGGCGGAGGCGTGCGACTGCCGACCCCTCACCGAGCGCCTGGCCCTGCCCATGGCGGGGGAGACGCGCTTCATCACCCCGGAGGCGGTCTGCTGCATCGCCGCCGAGGGGCAGTACAGCCGCGTCCATGCCGGCGATGAGGCCCTGCTGGTCTGCGAGTCCATCTCCAGCCTCCAGGGCCGGATGGACCATCCGGCCTTCCTCCGGACCCACCGGAGCTGGGTGGTCAACCTGCGCCGGGTGGAGGCCCTGGTCCGGCGCGGGGAGCACCGCTACCTGCGCCTGGCGGACGGCGCCGGTACCGAGATCCCGGTGAGTCGGCGCCGGCTCCACCGGGTCCGCCGGGTCCTGGGCATCCCCGGGACGGGGTAGGTCCCGCCGCCCGTCCCTCCGAAACCGCCGCTGGCAAAGCCGTTCCCGCCGCTGGGCGGAAGGGACCTCCACAACGCGACTCGCCTTGTGTACAAAGCTCCCTTTATCGACGGGGGTGTCAGATGCGACAGGCCGAACCTGCCCCGAATCCTCGACGACCCTTCCGCCTCCTCCGCGCCTACCATCGCTACCTCCCCGCCGGTGACACCGAGCCCGGGGTGCCCCGGATCCTGGTGGAGGCGGCCCTGGAGGCCGGCTATACCGGCGCTGCCTGGGCCGTTGCCGGCGAGCAGGGCCTCTCCTTCCGGGAGGAGCGGGGGCAGCTGGCGCCGCTGGCGCGGACCGAGGCGGGACGCTGCCTGGCCCGTAACGCGCCGCAGCGGCTGGGATCGGCGGTGGCCTTCCCGCTCTGGCTCGGTCCGGCGCCGGCCGGGGTGTTCGTCCTCGCCCCGGTGGAGGACTCGGCGGAGCTGGCCGAGGTGGCGGCGGTGGCCGAGGAGGTGGCCGTCGATCTCCGGCGCCTGCGCAGTGCCCCCACCCGCGCCAAGGGAGATGTCGAGGAGCTGGCGACCATCGCCTTCGACAACGCCCACGAGGCGCTGATGATCACCGATCCCGAGGGCCGCATCCAGGCGGTGAACCCGGCCTTCACCCGGCAGATGGGCTGGGGTCGGGAGGAGGTGGAGGGGCGCCGGCCGGGGGAGGTCCTCAGTTCCGACCGCCAGGCCCCCGACCTCTTTGCACGGGTCTTCGCCACGGTGGCGCGGCACGGGCGCTGGGAGGGCGTGGTCTGCAACCGCCGCCGGGACGGCAACTACATCATCCACCAGGAGACCATCGAGGAGGTGCGTGACGCGAATGGCCGGCTCACCCACTACGTGGCCACCCTGGCCGACGTGACCCCGCTCAAGGAGGCGGAGCTGGACATGCGCCGGGAGCGCGATACCGCCGAATCGGCCCTGGAGGCGCTGCCCGGCCTCTTCCTCTTCCTGGACGAGCAGGGCCGCTGTCGGCGCAGCAACCGCAGGGCGGCCACCATCCGGGGGCGGCCGCCGGAAACGCTGACCGAGATCGTGGAGGAGGGGGCAGGGCCCGCCATGGAGGCGGCGCTGGCCACCGCCTTCCGCGATGGCGAGGCGAGCGCGGAGGCGCGCCTGCGCCCCGCCGAGGGGGCGGCCGGCACGCCCCACTGCTTCCAGCTCCGCGCCCTGGATCTCGACGGGGAGCGGCTGGTCTGTGCCCTGGGCATGGACATCAGCCGCCAGCACGCCCTGGCCGCCGAACTGGAGCGGCTGGCGCGCACCGACCACCTCACCGGCTGCGGCACCCGCCAGCACGGCGAGGAGCAGATCGAGCACCTGCTGGCGCGCCTGCGGCGCCTGGAGATGCCGTTTGCCGTGGTCCTCTTCGATATCGACCACTTCAAGCGGATCAACGATGAACGCGGCCACAGTGTCGGGGACGGGGCGCTGGTGGCCTGCGTGGACTATCTGCGCCGGCACATCCGGGAGATGGACTGGCTCTGCCGCTGGGGTGGCGAGGAGTTCCTGCTCGTCCTCCCCGGGGCGACCCCGGAGGCCGCCCTGGAGACCGCCGATCGCCTCCGTGCCGGGATCGCCGCCGCCGAGCCCCTGGAGGGGGAGCGGATCACCGTCTCCGCCGGCGTCGCCCCCGCGCAGACCGGGGATGACCGCGACCGCCTCATCGCCCGGGCCGACGAGGCCCTCTACCATGCCAAGCGGGCGGGGCGGGATCGCGTCTGTACCGTCGAGGGCGGCTGTCGCCGGACCCCCGCCTGAACCCGGCGCCCCCGAGTCTGAAAAGCACTACGCCCGGCGGGTGGTCAGCGGGCAGGGGAGGGGCCAGAATCCGGGAATCCATCCCTTCCTCCCGGAGGCCGGACGTGAGCGAGACGGTGACCCGCCGGACCACCTGCTACGAGTGCGATGCCAACTGCCCCTTCGACGTGACCATCAACGCCGAGGGACGGGCAACGGCCGTCTCCGGCCCCGACTGCCCCCGGGGCGCGGCGCAGCTGGAGCGCGAATACCACTCCGACCGGCTGCTCTACCCCATGAAGCGGGTGGGGCCGCCGGGCAGCGACGAATTCGAGCGGATCGCCTGGGACGAGGCGCTGGCCACCATCGCCCAGCGGCTCTCGACAGTGAGGGCGGAGCACGGGGCCGAGCAGGCCGGCTTCTTCGCCGGCTACACCAAGGAGGGGCGGCCCCAGCTCCAGCGCCTGGCCCACTACTTCGGCTCGCCCAACTACCTCACCGAGGCCGGCTGCTGCTTCTCCGCCACCATGGTCGCGGAGAAGCTCACCCTGGGCTACAAGCTCAAGTCCGCCAGCCTCAACGCCTCCACGGCCACCCGCTGCGTGGTCTTCTGGTCCACCAATCCGCCCGGCTCGGTGATGCCCTTCGACGACCACCCCCTGCTCCATCCCGAGCAGGAGCGGACCACCATCGTCGTCGACCCGCGCCGGACGGAGACCGCCGAGCGCGCCGACCTCCACCTCCAGCCGCGGCCGGGCACCGACGGCGCCCTGGCCCTGGCCTTCCACCACGAGGTCTTCGCCCACGGCTGGGCGGACGAGGCCTTCCTGGCGGAGTGGGGCAGCGGGGTGGAGGCCTTCCGCGCCTACGTCGCCGACTGCACCCCGGAGTGGGCGGCCGGGGTCTGCGGCGTGCCGGCGGCGGATATCCGCGAGGCCGCCCGGCTCTACGCCACCAGCGGCCCGGCCCAGATCGCCCTGTCGCCCACGGCGACGGTGCAGCACGCCAACGGCTTCCAGAACCACCGCGCCATCGTCCTGCTGCCGGCGGTGACCGGGAACCTGGACATCGAGGGGGGCAACCGCTTCTTCCTGGACAAGGTGCGGCCGAAGCCCATCGACGGCTTCGCCGAGTGCATCGGTGACCTGCCGCCGCGGCTGGGGGACGAGACCTTCCCCGTCTGGACCCGCTACTGGCCGGCGGGCCAGTCCATGCTCCTGCCCGACGCCATCCTCGAGGGCGAGCCACAGCCCATCCGGGCGCTCTTCGCCATCGGCATCAATGCCGCCATGTGGCCCAACACCGCGCGCATGTACCGGGCCCTGGAGGCGCTGGACTTCTTCGCCTGCGTGGACTTCTTCCTCACCGATACGGCGAAACGGGCCGACATCGTCCTGCCGGCGGCCACCAGCCTGGAGCGCGAGGCGCTGGTCGCCTATCCCGGCTGCCAGTTCCGGGGCGAGGTCCGCTACCGCGACGCCGTCCTCGCCCCCCGCGGGGAGGCGCGGGCGGATGCCCAGATCAGCCTGGATATCGCCGTGGCCCTGGGGATGGGGGCCGACTTCTGGCACGGCGACCTGGCCGCCGCCTGGGCCGAGGCCGCCGAGGGGCTGGAGCCGGCGATCCGGCGCCAGGCCTACGAGGACCCCGACGGCGCCACCGTCTTCGCCGACGCCCTGGACGAGGAGGGCTTCGAGGGCCAGCGGCTCTACCAGGTGCGCGGCTTCCCCACCGCCACCGGCCGGATCGAGTTCGACAGCCGGGAACTCCGGGAGGCCGGCCACGCGGGGCTTCCGGTCTGGCGCGAGCCGGCGGAGAGCCCGGTGAGCACGCCGGAACTCGCCGCCGACTACCCCCTGGTCCTCACCAGCGGCGGCCGCAGCCGCAACTACACCCACTCCCAGCAGCAGCGCTTCCCCTCCCTGCGCGCCGCCGAGCCCGAGCCCCGGGCCACGATCCACCCGGAGACCGCCGCCGAGCACGGGCTGGGCCACGGTGACCCGGTCCGGGTGGTCACCCCGCGGGGGGCGGTGGTCTTCTCCGCCGATGTCCGCGACATCGTCCGCCCCGGCGTGGTCCACTGCGTCCACGGCTGGGCGGAGGCGGAGGTGAACCGCCTCACCGACGATGCCCACCTCGACCCCATCAGCGGTTTCCCCCCCTTCAAGTCCGGCCTCTGCCGGGTGGAGCCGGCCTGAGCCGCCCGTTGCGGGAGCCGCCCTTCGGCGCCATAGTTGGGGAGGCAGCGACGCGAACGGCAGGAGGCGAGTATGACGGCGGAAGCGGTCGAGGTCCCCGAGGCGCGGCGCCACCGCTTCTCGGTGGAGGACTACCAGCGCATGGTCGATGCCGGGGTCTTCGGCGAGGACCAGCGGCTGGAACTGGTACAGGGAGAGGTACTGGAGATGGCGCCCATAGGGAGTTGGCATGCCGGGTGTGTGAATACCCTGGCCCGAAGGTTCTTCGCTTGTGTCGGTGACCGTGGCGTGGTCGCCGTACAGAATCCGGTGGCCCTGCCGCCGGATTCCGAGCCCCAGCCGGATATCGCCGTCCTGGCGCCGCGCGCCGACGGCTACGCCGATGCCCACCCCGGCCCCGAGGCGGTGCGCCTGCTGGTGGAGGTGGCCGAGGCCAGCAGTACCTTCGACCTGGGAGCCAAGGCCGCCCTCTATGCCGCCGCCGGGATCCCGGAATACTGGGTGGTGGACGGCACCACCGGCGAGCTGGTGGTCCACCGCGGCCCGGCGGCCGAGCGCTGGGGGGAGATCCGCCGGCCCGACCCGGACGAGGCGGTGATCCCCCTCCACCTCCCGGACTGCAGCCTGCGCGCCCGGGACCTCCCGGCGCGCCCCGGGGACCGGGGGTAGCCGTGCCCCACCTGCAGCTGGAATACGCCGAGGAGCTGGTCGCGGAGGAGGAACTGCCCGGGCTTCTGGCGGTCGTCCACGCCGCGGCGCGGGATACCGGCCTATTCGTGGAGAGCCACATCCGGATCCGCGCGCGGCCGGTGGCCCACTACCTGGTGGGGGGCGAGCGAGCCCCCTTCGCCCACGTCGAACTCCGGATCCGGGCCGGCCGCCATTCCCGCCACCACCGACTGCTGGCCGATGCCGTGGTCGCCGCCCTGCAACCGCAGCTGCCCACCGCGGCCCTCTCCGCCGAGGTGGTGGAGATCAACGAGGGGGGCTATGCTCGGCACTATCCCGACCCCGAGGAGGAGAGACCATGAGGACCCTGCCTTCGATCCCCCTGCTCGCCGTGGCCCTGCTCGTCGGCGGCTGCGGTACGGCCACCGAGCGGCCCGGGACCGCCGAGACGGAGCCGGAGCTGCGCGAGGCGGCCTACCAGCGGCTGGCCGATGAGTCCGGTCAGGTCTACCGGCTGGAGCCGGCCGATTCCGAGATCCGGATCCTTGCCTACCGGGCCGGCGCCCTGGCGGAGCAGGGCCACAACCACGTGGTGACCGTGCCGGCCTTCGAGGGCCGCGCCTGGCTGCCGGAAGAGGGGCTGGCGGATGCCCGCTTCGACCTGGTGGCCGATCTCGCCGATCTCGAGGTGGACCCGCCCGAGGCGCGGGAGGCGCTGGGCCACACCTTCGGCAAGCCCTTCACCTCGGAGCAGCGCCAGGGCACCCGGGACAACATGCTCGGAGAAGGGCTGCTGGAGGCGGAGCGCTACCCGCAGCTGGGGCTGCGCTCCGTGGAGGTCCGCGGCGCCCTGCCGCGGCCGGTGGTGAAGATGGCCATCACCCTCCACGGCGTCACCCGCGAACAGTGGGTGCCCCTGGCGATGGAGACCGAGGACGATCG
>JBKGYA010000114.1:0-6788 GCA_046546335.1 Thiohalospira sp.
GGCGCGGCCACCGGCAACCAGCGCTTCGCCCCCATCAACAGCTGGCCGGACAACGGCAACCTGGACAAGGCGCGCCGCCTGCTGTGGCCCATCAAGAAGAAGTACGGCAACCGGCTGAGCTGGGCGGACCTCATCATCCTGGCCGGCAACGTCGCCTACGAGTCCATGGGCTTCAAGACCTTCGGCTTCTCCTTCGGGCGGGAGGACATCTGGCACCCGGAGAAGGACCCCTACTGGGGCAGCGAGAAGGAGTGGCTGGCCACCAGCGACAAGGCCGGCAGCCGCTATGACGAACAGCGCAACCCCGAATCCCTGGAGGACCCGCTGGCGGCGGTGATGATGGGGCTCATCTACGTGAACCCCGAGGGCCCCGACGGCCAGCCGGACCCGCTGGAGACGGCGAAGGACGTCCGCATGACCTTCAGCCGCATGGCCATGGACGACGAGGAGACCGTCGCCCTCACCATCGGCGGCCACACCGTGGGCAAGTGCCACGGCAACGGGGACCCGGCCAACCTGGGGCCGGAGCCGGAGGCCGCCCCCGTCGAGGAGCAGGGCCTGGGCTGGAACAACCACGTCACCCGCGGGGTGGGCCGGGATGCGGTCACCAGCGGCCTGGAGGGCGCCTGGACGGCCAACCCCACCCAGTGGGACCACGAGTACCTGGAGATGCTGCTCAACCACGAGTGGCAGGTGGTCCAGAGCCCCGCCGGGGCCAACCAGTGGCAGCCGGTGGATATCCGCGAGGAGGACAAGCCGGTGGACGTGGAGGACCCCTCCATCCGCCGCATGCCCATGATGACCGACGCCGACATGGCCATGAAGGTCGACCCCGGCTTCCGCGCCATCGCCGAGGAATTCCGCAAGGACCCGGCCCGGCTCGATGACGCCTTCGCCCGCGCCTGGTTCAAGCTCATCCACCGGGACATGGGCCCGAAGGAGCGCTACATCGGCCCCGAGGCGCCCACCGAGGACCTCATCTGGCAGGATCCGGTGCCCGCCGGCCCCACCGCCTACAACGTGGAGGCGGTCAAGCAGCAGATCGCGGCCAGCGATCTCGGTATCGGGGACCTGGTCGCCACCGCCTGGGACAGCGCCCGCACCTTCCGCCAGTCCGACAAGCGCGGCGGCGCCAACGGCGCCCGGATCCGCCTGGCCCCGCAGAGGGACTGGGTGGCCAACGAGCCGGAGCGGCTCGCCCGCGTGCTCGGCGTGCTGGAGCCCATCGCGGCGGAGGCCGGCGCCAGCCTGGCGGACGTCATCGTGCTGGCCGGCAACGTCGGCATCGAACAGGCGGCGAAGGCGGCGGGCCACGAGAGGGTGGTGCCCTTCCGGCCGGGCCGCGGCGATGCCACGCCGGAGATGACCGATGCGGACTCCTTCCGCTGGCTGGAGCCGCTCTCCGACGGCTACCGCAACTTCCTCAAGAAGGACTACACCGTCCCGGCCGAGGAGCTGCTGCTGGATCGCACCCAGCTCATGGGGCTCACCGCCCCGGAGATGACCGTGCTGGTCGGCGGCATGCGGGTGCTCGGCACCAACCACGGCGGCGGCCGTGAGGGGGTGTTCACCGACCGGGAGGGGCAGCTCACCAACGACTTCTTCGTGAACCTCACGGACATGAACCACCGCTGGGTGCCCACGGAGTCCAACGGCTACGAGATCCGGGACCGGCGGACCGACGAGGTGAAGTGGACCGCCACCCGGGTGGACCTGGTCTTCGGCTCCAACGCCGTCCTGCGCTCCTACGCGGAGGTCTACGCCCAGGACGACAACCAGGGCAAGTTCGTCGACGACTTCATCTCCGCCTGGAACAAGGTGATGGAGGCCGACCGCTTCGACCTGGAGCCCTGATCCGGTACCGGGAAGCCCACGAAAAAGGGGGCCGCCCCTGCCGGGACGGCCCCCTTCCTCTGCCGGTATGGCGGACCGGGACTAGCTCAGGATCTCGCCGTCGTAGTCATCGATGCCCGGGTTGCCCTTCACGTTCTTGAGCTTGGGCGTGTTGAGCTTGTCGATGGTCACGGTGTCGCGGTCCCGGAGGTAGGTGGCCACCACGTCCCAGATCGGCTCGCCATCGGACTCCTCGCCCACGGTGGCCCAGCCGGCGACCTTGTACTTCTTGTCGGCCTCCAGCTTCTCGCCGTTGTCCAGGGTGAGGTCGGTGAGCCGCTTGCCCATCTTGGCGGTGGGATCCATGGTGTAGTCGAGCCCGCCGACCCGGACCATGTCCCCGCCCTGCTGGCGGTAGGGGTCCTTGTTGAAGAGGTTGTCGGCGACATCCTCCAGGGTCATCTTGATCTGCTCGCCGGACATCTCCCGGACGTAGGTCTCCGGATAGGTGATGCCGGTCTGGTCCATCACGTGCTCCATGGTGATGGTCTGGCCGGGCAGCACCGAAGTGCCCCAGCGGAAGCCCGGGGAGAGGCTGATGTCGGCCCCGCCCACCTCGCGCTGGGCGTCGCAGATGACCTGGTCGAAGGTGCCGTTGAAGTTGCCGCGGCGGTACATCAGCTCGTCGGCCACCGCCAGCTCCTCGTTGAGCTTGTCGAGGTAGGGCTCGCGCACCTTCTCGATGTAGCGGCTCATCTCCTTGTCCGGCTCGAGGTAGTTGGAGAAGACCGGCACCAGGTGGTACTTGAAGTCGCGCAGCTTGCCGTCGCGGATGTCCATGTCCATGACCGCGAGGAACTTGCCGTTGGAGCCGGCGTTGGAGACCACGGTCTGGCCTTCGGGGCTGTCCACCACCACCGGCTCCACGATCGCGTCGTGGGTATGGCCGCCGAAGATGACGTCGATGCCGCGCACCCGCTTGCCCATCTTGATGTCCACGTCCGCGCCGTTGTGGGAGAGGACGAAGACCGCGTCGGGCTTCTCCTTCTCGCGGACCTCGTCCACCACCGCCTGCATCTCCGACTCCTTGATGCCGAAGCTCCAGTCGGGGATGAAGCGCTGCGGGTTGGCGATGGGGGTGTAGGGGAAGGCCTGGCCGATGACCGCCACCCGGGCGCCACCCACGTCCTTCATGACATAGGGCGGGAAGACGCGGCCGGAGTCCTCGTCGTGGACGTCGGCGCCCTCGAAGATGGCGTCGACACTGGCGAAGACGTTCTGCGCCACGAAGTCCCCGTCGAAGCGCTCGATGTTCTTGAGGATCTCCTTCTCCTTGTAGGTGAACTCCCAGTGGCCGGTCATCACGTCCACGCCCAGGAGATTGGTGGCATCCACCATGTCCTCGCCGCGGGTCCACAGGGCAGTACCGGAACCCTGCCAGGTGTCGCCGCCGTCCATGAGCAGCGTATTGTCATCGCCGCGCTCGGCGCGGATCTTCTTTACCAGCGTGGCCAGGTGGTCGAAGCCGCCGACCTTGCCGTACTTCTCCGCCGCCTCGGCGAAGTCGAGATAGGTGAAGGCGTGGGCCTCGGGACTGTCGGACGACAGCCCGAAATGGTCGAGCAGGTGCTTGCCCACCAGGTGCGGCGGCCGACCCTTGGCGTCATGGAAACCGAGGTTGACGTTGGGCTCCCGGAAGTAGACCGGCTTGAGCTGGGCGTGGCAGTCGGTCATGTGCATGACCGTGACATTCCCGAACTTCGGGATGTCGTAGAGCTGCTCCGCGGACTTGACCGTACCACGGCCCGAGCCACAGGCCGGCAGCATGCCCACGGCGCCGGCGGCGCCGATCATCTGCAGGAATTCGCGACGACTGAAGTGCATGTTATCTCCTCGATGGTCTTGTTCTCGCCGATGGGCGTCGAGCAACGCCGCATCCCCCTCCCTGCGTGCCCGCACAAGTGGCGGGACTGCCTACCTCCTCCATTAAGCTGGCTACTGTAGCGTCCAGGGTTATGCCAAACAAGGCGATGCCTCTACGTGAGATGCCGAACCGACCCTCGTGATTCCCGAGCGAAGGAATGGAATTCTTTATGGGGGCATTAGCGCTACTTTAGGGAGCGGGGCGCAAAACCGAAGATCAGCCGGTAGCCCAGGAGCACCGCCAGGATCGCGGCATGGACCATGGCCTCGCGGTAGTCGGCCCGGACGATCCACCAGTGGTGGACCATGGCCGCCACCGCCGCCGGATAGACCAGGCGGTGCAGCGCCTGCCAGCGCCTGGCCCCCAGCCGTTTCACCGCCGCCCGCGGCGAGGTGAGCGCCAGCGGCAGCAGCAGGGCGAAGGCCAGCATCCCCACCGTGATGAAGGGCCGCTCCAGGATGTCCCGGCCGATCTCGGCCCACCAGAAGAACTGGTCCAGCCACAGGTAGAGGGTGAGGTGGGCGGCGGCGTAGAAGAAGGCGAAGAGTCCCAGCATCCGGCGCAGCTGCATGGGCCAGTTCCAGCCGGTGAGCCCGCGCAGCGGGGTGAGCGCCAGCCCCACCAGCAGCATCCGCAGGGCCCAGGTCCCGCTCTCGATGATGAGGGTCTCCGCCGGATTGGTTCCCAGGCGGCCGGTGAACGCCCCCCATGCCAGCCACAGGGCCGGCAGGGAGGCGAGGACGAAGACCGCCGGCTTGAGGCGGTAGCGGACGGTCTGGCGGCGCATCTAGAAGTGCTTCTCCAGGTCCATGCCGCGGTAGAGCCCGGCGACCCACTCGCCGTAGCCGTTGAATTTCTCCGTGGGCCGCTTGCCGAACTCGCCGATCCGCCGCTCCCGCCGCTGGCTCCAGCGCGGATGAGAGACCTCGGGGTTCACGTTGGCGTAGAAGCCGTACTCGTCCGGGGCCGAGCGCATCCAGCTGGAGGTGGGCTGCTCCTCCACGAAGCGGATCTTCACGATGGACTTGATGCTCTTGAAGCCGTACTTCCACGGCACCACCAGCCGGATGGGCGCGCCGTTCTGCTTTGGCAGCGCCTCGCCGTATAGGCCCACGGCGAGGATGGTCAGCGGGTGGCTCGCCTCGTCCATGCGCAGCCCCTCCACGTAGGGCCAGTCCAGGATGTCCCGGCGCTGGCCGCGCATGTTCTCCGGGTCGTGGAGGGTAATGAACTCCACGTACTTCGCCCGCGAGGTGGGCCGCAGGCGCCGGATCACATCGGTGAGCGGGAAGCCGATCCAGGGGATGACCATGGACCACCCCTCCACGCAGCGCAGGCGGTAGATCCGCTCCTCGAAGGCATGCGGGCGGATGAAGTCCTCCAGGGGGATGTCGCCGGTCTCCTCCGCCTCCCCCTCCACCCGGATGCTCCAGGGGTCGATGGGCATGCTTTCGGCGTACTCGCTGGGATCCGACTTGCTCGAGCCGAACTCGAAGAAGTTGTTGTACCCGGTGACGTCGCCGTAGGGCGTCCGGTCCTCGTCGGTGGAGAAGCGCCCCGGCCCCTCGGGGTCGTCGAAGCGCCCCTCCGGGATGGCCGCCCCCGCCAGCGCCGGCAGGCCGCTGGCGGTGAGCAGGACCCCGGCGGCATCGCGCATGAAGCGCCGCCGCTGGCGGTAGACGGGTTCCGGCGTGACATCCTGTTCGCGACCCTGCCACGGGCGCTGGGGACGGATGAACATGGCGACCTCCTCCTGGACGGTTTCACGAACCGGCGGGCTGATGCGCCGATGGCCCATCGGCCTCGAACGAAGCCCCCTGGCCTGTGGCATGATGATAGTCCACTGCGCCCCAAAAGTTTAGACCCATTCTAAATATGCCCGACGCCTACCGCCTCCTCCGCCCCCTCCTCTTCGCCCTCCCGGCGGAGACCGCCCACGGCGCTACCCTGGCCGGGCTGGACGCCGCCCACCGCCTGGGCCTCCTGCGGGCGCGGCCGGCGGGCGGCCCCACCCGCTGCCTGGGGCTGGAGCTGGCCAACGGCGTGGGGCTGGCCGCCGGCCTCGACAAGAACGCCGACCACGTGGACGCCCTGGGCGCGCTGGGCTTCGGCAGCATCGAGGTGGGGACGGTCACGCCCCGGCCCCAGCCGGGCAGCCCCCGGCCCCGCCTCTTCCGACTGCCATCGGCGGAGGCGCTCATCAACCGCATGGGCTTCAACAACAAGGGGGTGGACCACCTGGTCCGCCAGCTGGAGCGGCGCCGCTACACCGGCCGCGTGGGCGTGAACATCGGCCGCAACGCCGACACCCCGCCGGAGCAGGCGGTGGCGGACTACCGCACCGGCCTGGAGCGCGCCCACGGCGTCGCCGACTGGATCACCGTGAACATCTCCTCGCCCAACACCACCGGCCTGCGCGACCTCCAGGGCGCCGACCGCGTCGGTCGACTGCTGGGGGAGCTGCGCGAGACCGCCGAGGGGCTCGACGGCGCCGGCCGGCGGGTACCGCTGGTGGTGAAGATCGCCCCGGACCTGGACCGGGACGGGGTGGCCGCCATCGCGGCGGGGGTGCGGGAGGCCGGCATCGACGGCGTCATCGCCACCAACACCACCATCGACCGCACCAGCGTCCGCAACCTCGCCCACGGCGAGGAGAGCGGCGGGCTGTCCGGGGCGCCGGTGGCGCCGGCGGCGCGCCAGGTCCTGGCGTGGCTGGCCGAGGAGCTGGACGGCGCCGCCGACCTCATCGCCGCCGGCGGGATCCTGGACGGCGAAGAGGCCGCCGCCCGCATCGATGCCGGGGCGTGCCTGGTCCAGCTCTACACCGGCCTCATCTACCGCGGCCCCGGCCTGGTCCGCGAGGTCGCCGAGGCCGTGGCCGGGCGCTAGGCCCGCAGGCTCAGTTCTCGAGAACCGGCGGTAGGAGTCGTGGATCCGGCCGGCGTGGCCGGGCGCTAGACCAGCGGTTGGCATGAGTCCCGGCGGCCAGGTCGTCGGCAGCAGGGATGCTGCCGTCGAGCCGACAGGGATG
>JBKGYA010000115.1:0-6642 GCA_046546335.1 Thiohalospira sp.
GCCGTCGGGGCTGATCAGCTCCGCCGCGGCGGTGGGGGTGGGGGCGCGGCGGTCGGCCACCAGATCGGCGATGGTGACGTCGGTCTCGTGGCCCACGGCGGAGACCACCGGTAGGGGGCAGGCGGCGATGGCGCGTGCCACCTGCTCCTCGTTGAAGGGCCAGAGGTCTTCCAGGGAGCCGCCGCCCCGGCCGACGATGAGCACGTCCACCGCCGCTCGCCGGCCGGCCCGCTCGAGGGCGGCGACGATGGCCGGGGCCGCCTGCTCGCCCTGGACGGGGACGGGGTAGACCTCCACCTCGATGGCCGGGAAGCGGCGGGCGAGGACGGTAAGGATGTCGTGCAGCGCCGCGCCGCTGGAGGAGGTGATGACCCCCACCCGGCGCGGCAGTCGCGGTAGCGCCTGCTTGCGCGCCTCGGCGAAGAGCCCCTCCGCCTCCAGGCGCTGCTTGAGCGCCTCGAAGGCGCGTTGCAGGGCGCCGGCGCCGGCCTCCTCCATGGAGTGGACGTTGAGCTGGAACTGGCCGCGGACCTGGTAGAGATCCACCGCCGCGCGGACCAGTACCTGCTGGCCGTCCGCCGGCTCGAAGGCCATGTGGCGCTGCCTGCCGCGGAACATGGCGCAGTCCACCTGGGCCTGATCGTCCTTCAGGGTGAAGTAGAGGTGGCCGGAGCGGGGGCGGCGGAGGTTGGAGATCTCCCCCTCCACGTGGACGCGCGGGAAGGCGCGGCCGAGGACGTCCCGGGCCGTCCGGTTGAGTTCCGAGACGGAGATGACGGGCTGTTCGGCGGGGGGCGATTCCATGCGGGCCATGGTAGCAGAACCCCGGGAGGCGGGGGTTCTGATTGGCCGGCCCGGGGCCGGGCCGGCCGCGCGGGGATTAGTTGATGTCCTCGTCTTCCATCTGCGGCTCGGGGCTGGCATTGGCCTGGGTCTGGGCCTGCTTCTGGCCCTGTTCACCCTGGAACTCCGCCTCGCGGGCCAGCTCCATGGCCTTGTCGGTGTTGCCCTTGTCCAGTTCCTCGCGAGCCTCCTTGATGAACTTCCGGGCATCCCGCCACTCGAAGCCCATCTCGGCCGCCTTGTCATTTTCCTTCTCCGCCGCGGAGATGGCCTCGCGGACCTTGTCGGCTTCGGCGCTGGTGCCGCCGCCGGAACTGCAGGCGGCGAGGACGAGCGCGCTGGCCAGGGTCAGGAAGGTCTTGCGCATGACGGTGTCTCCTCCATCGGGATCTTCTGTTTGGCGGCGCTCTTGGCGGGGGCGGCGCCGCTACCTTGTCTTCGGTTCTGTCATTCCCCGCAGGCTCGAACCTAACCGTTTACCCGGGCGCCGTCAAACTCTATAATAAGCGGCTAATCAACCATTTCCGCATCTCCACCCGGTCCGGGACAAGGCCCCTAGCCCATGCGAATCGTTCAGGAAGCCCTCACCTTCGACGACGTTCTCCTGCTGCCGGCACGCTCTGCCGTCACCCCGCGGGAAGTCGACCTTCGTACCCGGCTGAGCCGGGGCATCGAGCTCCATATCCCGTTGGTCTCCGCAGCCATGGATACCGTCACCGAGGCCCGCCTGGCGATCACCCTGGCCCAGGAGGGCGGTATCGGGATCGTCCACAAGAACATGAGCGTCCAGGAGCAGGCCGCCCATGTCCGCAAGGTCAAGAAGTTCGAGAGCGGGGTCATCAAGGAGCCCATCACCGTCCGGCCGGACGCCAGCATCCGCGAGGTTCTGGAACTCACCCGCCGCCAGCAGATCTCCGGGGTGCCGGTGGTGGACGGCGAGGAGCTGGTGGGGATCGTCACCAGCCGGGATCTCCGCTTCGAGACGCGGGAGAGCGAGCCGGTCTCCTCCATCATGACCCCCAAGGAGCGGCTGGCCACGGTCGGCGAGGATGCCGGCCGCGACGAGGTCGCCGCCCTGCTCCACGAGCACCGCATCGAGAAGGTCCTGGTGGTCAACGACGACTTCCACCTGCGCGGGCTCATCACGGTCAAGGACATCCAGAAGGCGGAGGACAAGCCCCACGCCAGCAAGGACGATCAGGGCCAGCTCCGCGTGGGCGCCGCCGTGGGCACCGGCGCCGATACCGACGAGCGGGTGGAGGCGCTGGCCGCCGCCGGGGTGGACGTGGTGGTGGTGGACACCGCCCACGGCCACTCCCAGGGCGTCATCGACCGGGTGCGCTGGGTCAAGCACCACTTCCCCGACCTGCAGGTCATCGGCGGCAACATCGCCACCGGCGCCGCCGCCCGGGACCTGGTGGAGGCCGGCGCCGACGGCGTGAAGGTCGGCATCGGCCCCGGCTCCATCTGCACCACCCGCATCGTCGCCGGCGTGGGCGTGCCCCAGGTCAGCGCCATCGACAATGTCGCCACCGCCCTGGCGGATACCGACGTCCCGCTCATCGCCGACGGCGGGATCCGCTACTCCGGCGACCTCTCCAAGGCGATGGCGGCCGGTGCCTGGTCGGTCATGGTGGGCTCCATGTTCGCCGGTACCGAGGAGGCGCCGGGCGAGGTGGAGCTCTACCAGGGCCGCAGCTACAAGTCCTACCGCGGCATGGGCTCCCTGGGCGCCATGGGCGGCTCCCAGGGCTCCTCGGACCGCTACTTCCAGGAGGGGCAGGAGGCGGACAAGATGGTGCCCGAGGGCATCGAGGGCCGCGTCCCCTACAAGGGCCCGCTGGAGCCGGTGATCCACCAGCTCATGGGCGGCCTGCGCTCCTCCATGGGCTATACCGGCTGTGCCAACATCGAGGAAATGCGGACGAAGCCGGAGTTCGTCCGGGTGACCAACGCCGGCGTCACCGAAAGCCACGTCCACGACGTGACCATCATCAAGGAGGCGCCCAACTACCGCGTCTGAACCCCCGGCCCCCGGATCCCCCGGCTACCGGGCTGCCCGCCGGCCTCCCCGGCGGGTAGAATGCGCCCCCTTTCCTCTGGCGGACGAGACCGAGCATGGCCACCGACATCCACGCCCACCGCATCCTGATCCTGGACTTCGGCTCCCAGTACACCCAGCTCATCGCCCGCCGGGTGCGGGAGATCGGCGTCTACTGCGAGATCCTCCCCTGCGACGAGGAGGAGGCGGTGATCCGCGACTTCGGCGCCAGCGGGATCATCCTCTCCGGCGGCCCGGCCTCGGCTACCGAGGAGGATACCTTCCGCGCCCCGCTGGCGGTCTTCGAGGCCGGCGTCCCGGTGCTCGGGATCTGCTACGGCATGCAGGCCATGGCGGCCCAGCTCGGCGGCGGGGTGGAGAGCTCCGACCACCGCGAGTTCGGCTTCGCCCAGGTGCGCGCCCGCGGCCACACCGAGCTGCTGCGCAACATCGAGGACCACGCCAGCCCCGAGGGCTACGGCCTGCTGGACGTCTGGATGAGCCACGGCGACCGGGTGACCGAGCTGCCGCCCGGCTTCCGGGTCATGGCCTCCACCGACAGCGCGCCCATCGCCGGCATGGCCGATGAGGAGCGCCGGCTCTACGGCGTCCAGTTCCACCCGGAGGTGACCCACACCCCCCAGGGCAAGCGGATCCTGGAGCGCTTCGTCACCACCATCTGCGGCTGCGATACCCTCTGGACGCCGGGGCACATCATCGACGATCTGGTAGCGAAGATCCGCGAACAGGTCGGTGACGACCACGTCCTGCTGGGGCTCTCCGGCGGCGTCGACTCCTCCGTGGTGGCCGCGCTCCTGCACCGGGCCATCGGCGACCAGCTCACCTGCGTCTTCGTGGACAACGGCCTGCTGCGCGAGGGGGAGGCGGAACAGGTCCGCGCCACCTTTGCCGAGCACCTGGGCGTGCGGGTGGTCTACGTGGATGCCGAGGGACGCTTCATGAAGGTACTGGCCGGGGTCGAGGACCCCGAGGCCAAGCGCAAGGCCATCGGCAACACCTTCATCGAGGTCTTCGACGAGGAGGCCGGGAAGATCCGGGGAGTGCAGTGGCTGGCCCAGGGCACCATCTACCCCGACGTCATCGAGTCCGCCGGGGCGCGGACCGGCAAGGCGCAGGTCATCAAGTCCCACCACAACGTCGGCGGCCTGCCGGAGCGCATGAATCTCAAGCTCCTGGAGCCCCTGCGGGAGCTCTTCAAGGACGAGGTGCGGCGCATCGGCGTGGAGCTGGGGCTGCCGGCGGACATGGTCTACCGCCACCCCTTCCCCGGGCCGGGGCTGGGCGTACGGATCCTCGGCGAGGTGAAAAAGGAGTACGCCGACCTGCTGCGCCGCGCCGATGCCATCTTCATCGAGGAACTGCGCGCCGCCGGCCTCTACGAGCAGACCGCCCAGGCCTTCGCCGTCTTCCTGCCGGTGCGCTCGGTGGGCGTGGTCGGCGATGCCCGCCAGTACGAGTGGGTCATCGCCCTGCGCGCGGTGGAGACGGTGGACTACATGACTGCCCGCTGGGCCCACCTGCCCTACGACTTCCTGGAGCACGTCTCCGGCCGGATCATCAACGAGGTCGCCGGGATCAGCCGCGTGACCTACGACATCTCCAGCAAGCCGCCGGCCACCATCGAGTGGGAGTAGCCCCCGCGCCATGATCGGTCCCGACCACGCCGCCTGGATGGAGCGCGCCCTGGCGCTGGCGGATGCGGCGGAGGCCGCCGGGGAGGTGCCGGTGGGGGCGCTGGTGGTCCGGGATGGTGCGGTCCTGGGGGAGGGGAGCAACGCCCCGGTGGGCGGCTGCGACCCCACTGCCCACGCCGAGATCA
The DNA here is from genome assembly GCA_046546335.1 of Thiohalospira sp. Taxonomy (GTDB): domain Bacteria; phylum Pseudomonadota; class Gammaproteobacteria; order Thiohalospirales; family Thiohalospiraceae; genus Thiohalospira. The sequence continues at coordinate 4,725 of JBKGYA010000115.1, forward strand.
ACGCCCTGCGCGCCGCGGCCGGCGCCGTGGGCAATTACCGCCTCCCCGGCGCCACCCTCTACGTCACCCTGGAGCCCTGCCTGATGTGCGCCGGGGCGATGGTCCACGCCCGGATCGCCGAGGTGGTCTACGCCGCCCCGGACCCGCGGGCCGGTGCGGCCGGCTCCATGGTGGACGTCTTCGAACTGCCCGGCCTGAACCACCGCGTAGCGGTCACCGGCGGGGTCCGGGCGGAGGAGGCGGGGGAGCGGCTGCGCGCCTTCTTCCGGGCGCGCCGCTAGGCGGGGTCAGTCGGCCCGGGCGAGGGTCGTGTCCTGCCCGTCTGGGCCGCGGAGGCGGCGGAGGATATCGTAGTAGGTGCGGATGCTCTCCACGTAGCCCACCGCCTCGTCGCCGCGGGCGTACCCGTAGTCCGTCTCGCTGTACCATTTCTGCTGTCGCAGCAGCGGCAGCCGCTCCTTCACGTCCACCCAGGCATCGGGATCGCCGCCCTGGCGCTCGGTGATGTCCCGAGCATCCTGGAGGTGGCCGTGGCCGATATTGTAGGCGGCCAGGGTCAGCCAGGTCCGATCCGGCTCGGGGATACCGGAGAGGCGATCCTTGAGCACGCGCAGGTAGCGGGCGCCGCCGTGGATGCTCTGTGCCGGATCGGTGCGTCGGCTGACCCCGACGAACTGGGCCGTGGGCTGGGTGAGCATCATCACCCCGCGGACCCCGGTGGGGGAGATGGCGCCGGCCCGCCAGTGGGACTCCTGATACCCCGTCGCCGCCAGCAGGCGCCAGTCCAGCTCGCTCTGCGAGGCGGCTTCCTCGAAGAGCGACTGGAAGTGCGGCAGGCGATGGTCCACCTGGTGCATGAAGGAGCGCACGTTGACGTAGTCGAATTCCTGGAGATGGGCGTAGTGGTGGTCGAGGATCCGGGAGAGGGTGCCGTCCGTCTTGATGGTGTCGAAGAACTCGGCCACCCGCTGCTGAAGACCGGAATCGGCGTCACGGGGCAGGGCCCAGGCGAGCGGCCGCGGGCCGGAGAGATCCAGTGATGCCCGCAGTCCCGGGAAATAGCGCCGCGCCGCCTGGAACTCGTGGGAGTCCATGATGGTGTAGTCGAGGTCGCCGCTCCGGACCCGCTGGAGCAGGCCCTCGGTAGTCTCCTCGCCCACCTCCATCCAGGCCAGGCCGGGATGCTCGGCACGCGCCTGCTCCAGGAAGTCGATATGGCTACTGCCGGTCACTACCCCTACGCGCTTGCCCACCAGGTCGCTCGCGTCATTCGGGCGCGTCCCGGCACCGCCGCGGTTGATTACCAGTGCAGACGCGTACTGGTAGGCGGGGCCAAAGGGTCGTTCCTCGTTGCGAGCCCCGGTGCGGGTGAGGCCCGCGGCCGCCAGATCGGCCTCTCCGCGGTCCAGTGCCCGGAAGATGGCCTCCGGTCCCGAGTGCACCTCCACGCGCAGTTCCACGCCCAGTTCGTCGGCGAATTGCTGCGCCATGGCGTATTCAGGGCCCGTGGGCCCGAGATCGCCGTCCTGGTAGCTGGTGGGTGCTATTCGCGTAGCGACGACCAGCTCCCCCGCAGCCTGGATCCGCTCCAGATCGGTGCGCGGTTCTTCCCCGCATCCCACCAGGAGTGGCAGGGTGACGATGCTGACCGCGGGAAGTGCGCGCAGCATACGGAACATGGTGGTGTCCTCCACCGGAACTAACCGATCAGTTTAACGCACTACGGGAGAGTCACCCAGTGCCGCCATCGGGTTATGACAATCCTGTAACATGCCCCGCTCCATGCCTTGCCAGCTCCGACAACGATGGCCTATGCTGACCCACTTCTGGAGAGGTACCGAAGCGGTCATACCGGCACCGACTCGAAATCGGTTGGGGGCCCTGCCCCACGTGGGTTCGAATCCCACCCTCTCCGCCA
>JBKGYA010000116.1:0-6499 GCA_046546335.1 Thiohalospira sp.
CGCAGGCGGCGGATGCCCACCTGCGCGCCGACTACGATGACGCCGCCGCCCTGGACCGGCTGGCCGAGCAGTGTGCGGCGGTGACCGTGGAGTTCGAGAACGTCCCCGCCGAGAGCCTGGAGCGGCTGGCGGCCCGCTGCCGCCTGGCCCCCGGCCCGGAGCCGGTGGCCATCGCCCGTGATCGCCTGCGGGAGAAGGCCTTCCTCCACGACCACGGCATCGCCACCGCCCCCTTCGCCGAGATCGCCGACGCCGGCGACGTCGCCGAGGCAGTGGCGGCGGTGGGCCTGCCGGCGCGGCTCAAGACCGCCACCCTGGGCTACGACGGCAAGGGCCAGGTGGCGGTGGACGAGGAGCTGCTGGCCGATGCCGCCTTCCAGGAGCTGGGGCGGGTACCCTGCGTCCTGGAGCGCCAGGTGGCCCTGGCCCGGGAGCTCTCGGTGGTGGTCGCCCGCGGCTTCGACGGGGCGGTCACCCCCTTCCCGGTGGTGGAGAACCGCCATCGCCACGGGGTCCTGGACTACACCCTGCTGCCCGCCCCGGTGGGCGCCGAACAGGCGGCGGCCGCCACCGACCTGGCCCGGCGCGTGGCCGAGGCCCTGGACTACCACGGCGTCCTGGCGGTGGAACTCTTCGAGACCGCCGACGGCGAGCTGCTGGTCAACGAGCTGGCCCCGCGCCCGCACAACAGCGGCCACATCACCCAGGATGCCTGCATCACCTCCCAGTTCGAGCAGCAGGTACGCATGCTCTGCGGCCTGCCCGCCGGCTCTCCCGAGCCGCTCACCGGCGGGGCCATGCTCAACCTCCTGGGGGAGCGGTGGGCCGAGGGCGAGCCGGACTGGGCGGCGGTGCTGGCCCATCCGGCGGCCAAGCTCCACCTCTACGGCAAGGGCCGGGCGCGGCCGGGGCGCAAGATGGGCCACATCAACTGCCTGGATAACGATCCCGCCGAGGCCCTGGCCACCGCCGAGGCCATCGACCGCCTGCTGGGCCGCCCCGGGGACTGACCCCCACCCCGGAGGGGGAGTGCGTCACCCCCCGCAGGCGGGAATCCCGAGAACGCTCCCGCTGGACCGGACACTGCTGCGACCTGTTCCCGGGGTTCCGGGTCCGCGCTTCGCGCGGCCCGGAACGACCGGGGGCGCTAGCCGGTGGCCATCCGCACCAGGCGGGCGAGTTCCAGGGCGTGGTCCAGGAAGCGTTCGGCATCCTCCTGGGTGAGGACGCGGTCGGGGTAGTGGGTGGCGCTGTTGCGGATATCGCGCAGGGACTGATAGAAGGGCAGGGCCTCCCGGGGCAGGCGTTCATCCTCGATGAGCCGCTCCACCACCCGGCGGCTGGCCATGGGCCCGCGGTGGAGGTCGAAGTACTGGCCGGCGGCGTCGGTCATGGCGGTCTCCACCTCGGTCCAGGTCTCCAGGATCGCCGCCCGCGCCGAGGTCTGGGCCAGGCGCTGGAGGACCTCGTAGCGGATGGGGCTGCCGCCGATGGAGGGCTCCGCCCGGCGGTTGCCGAGCTGCCCCTTCACGGTCCGCCACACCTCGTCGGCCCGATCGAGCGCCTCCTCCAGCCGACCACGCGTGCTGCGCTCGGCGCCCCAGGCGATGCGCTTGCTCATCTCCCGGATCTCGCTGCGAAAGAGATAGCCCAGCCAGACCAGGGCGGCCGGCCAGACGATCACCTGAACCAGTTCCACCAGGGCCTCCACCTCAGGCGCCCTCCCCGCTGTTCGCGCTTCGATTGGGTCCGTACCGATGCCGCTCCATGGGTCCCCCTTCGCCGGACAGGGCAGCCTAGGCCATACCCCCGCCGGCGGCAAGGGCGCGGACCTCCTGCTCCGCCCGACGGAAGTCCACCTTGCCGCTGGCCATCTTGGGCAGCTCCGCCACCTTGAACACCCGGCGCGGCCGGGCAATGGCCGGGAGGTCGTCGTGCAGGGCGCGGCGCAGGCGATCGGTGTCCACCGCCTCCCCCTCCGGCGGCACCACCGCCAGGGCGACCGCCGCCCCCTTGCGCCGGTCATCGATACCGGCGGCACAGACCTCGGCCTCCGCCGGGAGGTGGGCGGCGGCGGCCTGCTCCACCCGCGGCAGGGAGACCATCTCCCCGGCGATCTTCACGAACCGGCTCAGGCGCCCGGAGAGCCAGAGGTAGCCCGCCTCGTCCATCACGCCGACATCCCCGGTCTCGTACCAGCCGTCGTGGAACTTGAGCAGGGTGGCCTCGACGTCGTTGTAGTAGCCCTTCATCACGCCGGGCCCACGCACCTGGATCCGGCCCTCCTCGCCGACCGCCCGGGGCTCGTCGTCCTCCACGCCCACCAGGCGCACCTCCACCCCCGGCACGGGGGGGCCCACGGAGCCGGCCCGCGGCGCCGCCTCCGGATTGACGCTGATCACCGGGCTGGTCTCGGTGGTGCCGTAGCCCTCCAGCAGGGTCAGGCCGTGGTCGTCGGCCACGCGCTCGTGGAGCCACGCGGGGGCGCGGTCGGCACCCACCACCAGCAGCTCCACGGAGGCGAAGTCGCCGGGGGAGGCGGCGCGCAGGTAGCCGGCCAGGAAGTAGGGGGTCGTAATGACCAGGGTCGGCGCCTCGTCCCGGATGATCCCGGCCACGGTCCGGAACTCCAGGGGATTGGCCCAGGTGACCACCGTCTGCCCCAGGTAGAGGGGCAGCCAGAGGGTGGTGGAGAAGCCGAAGACGTGGAAGAGCGGCAGCGTCGCCAGCATCACGCCGTCGGGACGGGCGGCGGCGAAGGTGGCCTCCACCGCCTCCAGGTTGGCGCCGATGGAGCGGTGGGTGAGCTCCACCGCCTTGGGCTCCGCCTCGGAGCCGGAGGTAAAGAGCAGGACCGCGGTATCGTCCGGGTCGCCCCGGTGGACGGTCCACTCCAGCAGCGGGCGCGGCAGCCAGGACTGGAGGGCGGCCAGGGTCCGGGCCACCTTCCCCGTGCCGGCGAGGATGTCCTCCATGCAGAGCATGTCGGCATCCTCGGGGATCTCCAGGCGCTGGAGGAGCTTGCGGGAGGTGACCACGGTGCGCAGGCCGGTGCGTCGGCGGGCCATGGCGACGTTCCCGGTGGCCCCGGTGGAATAGTTGATCATCACCGGGATCCGCCCGGCCATGAGGGCGCCGATGATGGCCAGCGCCCCGCCGGCGGAGGTGGGCATCAGGATGCCCACGTGGGCGGAGGCGACCCGGCGCAGCCAGCGCCGGACCACCAGCGCCCCGATGAGGGCGCGGCCGTAGGTCAGCCGCCGATCGGTGGTCCGGTCCACCAGGGCGAGCTTGCCCCGATGGCGACGGGCGGAGTCGATAAAGGCCCGGTGCAGCCGCATGGCACCCTCCAGGAGTCCTCACGGCATGGTAGGCGCCGCCGCCGACGGAAGCCAGCGCCGGGCAGAACGAGGGCCTCCGCGTACCTGGTCCGAAAGGGGCTCGCGGTCGGTTCTCGGGATTCCGGGTCGGTGCTGCGCACCGCCCGGAACGACGAGCGCGACGTCAGGAGGTGAGGCTGGCGAAGAGCGCCGGCAGCTTCTCCGGGAGCTTCTGGACGTGGTCGATGATGGTATAGCGGTTGGGCCCGAAGATCCGGGAGACGTAGTCGTCGGCCTCGGGGTCGAGGGTCAGGCAGTAGGTCATGATGCCCTCGCTGCCCAGCTCCTCCACCGCCTTCTTGGTGTCCTGGCGCAGGTACTGCGGGTCGCGGATGTCGATATCCGAGGGCTCGCCGTCGGTGACCATGAGCACCAGCTTCTTCTGCTGGGGCTGCTGCTTGAGGTGGTTGGCGGCGTGGCGGAGCGCCCCGCCCATGCGGGTGGAGAGCCCCCCCTGCATCCCGGCCAGCCGCGACTTCACCTTGTCGTTGAAGCCCTCGCCGAAGTCCTTGTAGCGGTAGTACTGGACGTCGTGGCGGCCGTCGGAGGCGAAACCGTGGACGGCGAAGGGGTCGCCGATGCCGTCGATGGCCCAGGAGAGCAGGCTCGCCGCCTCCCGGGTCAGGTCGAGCACCGTCCGGTCGCTCCCCGCCAGGGTCTCGTTGGTGGACTCCGACATGTCCAGCAGCACCACCACCGCCAGGTCGCGGGTCTTGCGGATGAGCCGGACGTTCACCCGCGGGTCCGGGGAGTGGCCCATGCGCAGGTCGACCATGGCGTCCACGGCGGCGTTGATGTCGATCTGGTCGCCGTCCTCCTGGTGGCGCTGGCGGATCACGCCCTGGGGCTGGAGCGCGTCGATGATGTGCTTGATCCGCGACGCCACGGGCTTGTAATCGGTGAGGATCTGTTCGATGTCCTCCGGATCGCCCTTGCCCTGGCGCCGCTCGATGACGCTCACCCAGTCGGGCCGGTGGAGCTGGACCTGGTAGTCCCACTCGGGGTAGTGGAAGGGCTCGGAGACCGGCTCCTTGCCCTCCAGCTCGTTGATGGTGCACGCCTCCTGGTCCAGCCAGAACTGGCCCTCGTAGCGCCAGACCTCCTGGGCATCGTCGCCGGCCAGTTCGCAGTCGAGCTCGTTGACCAGCTCCATGAGGCTGACGGTCTTGCGCACCTGCTGCTGGCTGGCCGGCAGATACTCCGACTCGAACCAGTCGCTCTCCTCGCTGACGAAGAGGTAGCGGTTGTCGTCGCGGTAGGGGATGGCCACGGACTCCAGGACCGAGATGGTGGGCATGGCGTGGCCCAGTTCGGTGACCCGGTCGAACAGGCGCAGCCCCAGCTCCCGGCTCATCTGCGGGTCCCGCGGGCGCTCGGCGAAGGCCTCGCGGAAGGCGTCGGCGGCCTCGCGCACCCACGGGTCGTCGTCGGCGTAGTCCGGCTCCAGCATGGCGCGGGCGGCGCGCTCCATGCGGGAGACCACCGGATCGGTGGCGCAGCTCACCTCCACGAGCTTGTCGTGGAAGGCCTGCCAGATGGCGCCCAGCCCCGGGAATTCCTCCAGGGCCAGCGCCTCCACCCGGGCATCCTCGAACAGGCCCACGAAGATCTTCTGGGAGGATGAGAGCCCCTCCGGGTCGATCTGCTCGGTGGTATAGACGATGTGCGCCGCGGCGTGGGCCGCCGCCGCCCGGTAGAGCTGGGTGCCGGGGATGTCGTCGTAGGCATCGTAGGCGTCCGGCAGGTGGATGACCTGCTGCTGGATGAAGGGCCGAAAGCCCTCGCGGCTCTCCACGTCACCGGAGGTGGGGCGGAGGAAGAAGTCCCGGCCCCACAGCGCCCGCAGGTACATGTTGAGCCGGCGCTGGTTGTCGACGAAGAGGACCCCGCGGCGCTCCTTCTGCAGCACCGCCTGGCTGTCCGCCGACTCCAGGGCGAAGTAGGCCTTCATGGCCTCGAAGTCGCGGGCGTGGGCCTCGGCGCCCCACATGGCCCAGCGGCGCAGGCCGCCCAGGGTCAGCTTGGAGAAGAGCTCGTCCAGGTGCTCCAGCATGGGCCGCAGGCCGCGGGTGGCCCGGGCGGAGAGCTTGTGGATGAGCTCCAGGTAGTCCTCCACCAGCCCGGCGTCGCCGAGCCGGCGGGCGGCCGTGGGCATGCTGTCCATGAGCAGGGCGATGACCGCCCCGCTGACCATGGAGGAGAGCTTCATGGCGGCGCTGGCGATGGAGGGGACGACGTCCTCGCCCACCTCGCGGGCCACCGCCGGCATGGACTCCAGGTAGGACTCCACCAGGTCGGTCCCCCGGCCCAGCTCGCACAGGGCGCGCGCGCCCTCGAGGTAGTTGGCCAGACCGCGCGGCGACATGACCCGGGAGGCCTCGGCGTAGCTCGCCTCCAGGGTCTCGCTGACGTGCCCACCGGCCTTGTCCAGGCACTCCCGGTAATCTTCGAGGTTGATACTCATGACGCTTGGGCCCTGTGACTGTGCGTGAGACTGCCCCCGATCGCCGGCGCGGCGCGCCGGTCGCCTCCGCCTAGAAGTAGGTGCTCACGGCGGCGTCCAGGGTGTCGCGCATGTCCGGGTCGTCGGTGATCGGCCGGACCAGGGACATCATGCAGGCCGACCGCGGCTCGATCCCCTTGGCGATGAGGTTGCCGGCGTAGACCAGCAGCCGGGTCGAGATCCCCTCGTCCAGGCCGTGGCCCTTGAGGTTGCGGGCGCGGTGGGCGATCTGCACCAGCTTGCCGGCGGTGTCGGCGTCGACCCCCGTCTCGTGGGCGACAATGGCCGACTCGTCCTCGGACTCGGGGTAGTCGAAGTCCAGGGCGGCGAAGCGCTGCTTGGTGGACTGCTTCAGATCCTTCATGAGGTTCTGGTAGCCCGGGTTGTAGGAGATCACGAGCTGGAAGTCGTCGTGGGCCTTCACCACCTCGCCCTTCTTCTCCAGCGGCAGCTCGCGCCGGTGGTCGGTGAGGGAGTGGATGATGACCGTGGTGTCCTGGCGCGCCTCGACCACCTCGTCCAGGTAGCAGATGGCGCCGATGCGGGCCGCCACGGTGAGCGGGCCGTCCTGCCAGCGGGTGCCCTCGGCGTCCAGCAGGTAGCGGCCCACCAGGTC
>JBKGYA010000117.1:0-6430 GCA_046546335.1 Thiohalospira sp.
CCACGCCCGCACCGGGGCGAAGGATGCCGCCGCCGAGGTCGGCGAGACCGCGGCGGGGCTCAAGGAGGACCTGGAGACCGTCGCCCGCTCGGCGGCGGAGAAGGGGCGGATCTCGGCGGCCACCGCCACCGCCCGCGTGCAGGCGGTGGTCGCCGGCACCCTGGGCGGCATTACCGAGGGCCTGGAAGGCAGCGGGCGCTAGCCGGTGTTCTGGGAGGCCATGGGGGCGGCCCGGGACCTGGGTCGCCTCCACGATATCGCCTCGGTCCTCATCCGCTACGGCATGGGGGACCTGGTGCGGCGGCTGGGGCTTTCCCGCGTCCTGGAACGGGCCGGCCACGCCCTGCACTGGCAGGACCCCGAGGCCATGGCGCACATGGCCCCGCCCCAGCGGCTGCGCCGGGCCCTGGAGGACCTGGGCCCCACCTTCATCAAGCTCGGCCAGATCCTCTCCACCCGGGTGGACCTGCTAGCGCCGGAGTATCTGGACGCCCTGGAGGGGCTGGTGGACGATGTCCCCGCCGTCCCCTTCGAGGAAATCCGCGAACAGCTCGAGGTGGATCTCGGCGCACCGCCGGAGGAGGTCTTCCAGTGGCTGGACACCGAGCCGCTGGCCAGCGCCTCCATCGCCCAGGTCCATCGCGCCCGTACCCAGGACGGGCGCGAGGTCATCCTCAAGATCCGGCGCCCCGGCATCGAGGAGACGGTGGAGGCCGATCTGCGGTTGCTCTCCCGGCTCGCCGACCTGGCCGAGTCGGAACTCGCCGAGGCGCGCCGCTACCGGCCACGGGAGGTGGTCCGCCAGTTCAGCCGCTCCCTCAAGCGGGAGCTGGACTTCGCCCGGGAGGCGCGCAATGCCGATCGGGTGCGGGAGAACTTCCGCCGGGAGGAGGAACTGGTCATCCCCGTCGTCCACTGGGAGTGGACCGGCGAGCGCCTCAACGTCCAGGACTTCGTCGACGGCATCCCCGGCCGCGACCTGGCCGCCGTCGACGAGGCCGGCCTGGACCGGCGGCTCCTGGCCCGGCGCGGTGCCCACGCCGTCCTGCACATGACCCTGGTGGACGGCTTCTTCCACGCCGATCCCCACGGCGGCAACGTCTTCTTCCTCCCCGACAACCGCCTCGCCCTCATCGACTTCGGCATGATGGGCAGCCTCTCCGAGGAGCGGCGCCAGCAGGTGGGTGACCTGCTCATGGCGCTGGTGAACCGCGACACCGAGGCGACGGTGGATACCCTGCTGGAGTGGACCGCCGGCCCGCCCTCGGACCCCGAGCGGCTGGCGGTGGAGGTGGATGCCTTCCTGGACACCTACCACGGGCTGCCGCTCAGGGAGCTCCACTTCGCCGAGATGGTCACCGACCTCATGAGCCTCATCCGGGAGCACGAGCTGACCCTGCCGCCGGACCTCTCCCTGCTCTTCAAGTCCTTCCTGAGCCTGGACGGCCTGGGGCGGCGGCTGGATGACTCCTTCGACATCGTGGGCGAGGCGCGCCCCTTCCTGCGCCGGCTCATGAGCCGGCGCTACCGGCCGGAGACCGTCTGGCGCAACGCGCGCAACCGGCTGGGCGCCACCATGGACCTGCTCAACGGCCTCCCGCGGGATCTCCGGCGCCTCATGCGCCTGGCCCGGCGCGGTGCGCTGCAGGTCAACGTCGACCTCACCCGCCTCATCCAGTTCGGGCACCAGATGGACCGGGCGGCCAGCCGCCTGGCCGTGGGGCTGGTGACGGCGGCGCTCATCATCAGCACCGCCATCGTGGTCGCCTTCCTGGAGGACGGGCCCACCTTCCTGGGGCTGCCGGTCTTCACTACCCTGGGCTTGGGCGGGGCGGTGGCGGGGATGTTCTGGCTCGCACTCTCCATCCGCCACGGTAGCCACCGGGATTGACGAAGGGGGGAGGGGATCAGCCGTCGTTGTCGCCCCAGGCCGGGTCATCGCTGCCGAACAGCGCATCCATGGCGCGCACATCACCCTCGTCGAGGTCGCCCACGGCGGCCTGAAGCCCCAGCAGGCTCTCCAGGTAGTTGTACTTGGCGTCGGCCAGGTCGCGCTGACTGGCGTAGTAGCGCTGCTCGGCGTCCAGCAGCTCCACCTGGCTGTTGAGGCCGTTGCGGTAGCCCTGGCGGGTGGCGCCGCGGGCCGTACGGGCCGACTCCACCGCCTGCGCCACCGCCTCCAGGCTGGAGCGGGCGGAACGGGCGTTGAGGTAGCCGCGGCGCGCCTCCAGGCTGGCGCTTCGGCGCGCCTGCTCCAGATCCTCCTTCGCCTCGCGGACGCCGGCGCGGGCCTCGTCCTCCTGCGCCTTCAGGGTCCCGCCCGAGAAGATCGGCATGGAGAGTTCGACGCCGTAGCTGGTGTCCTCGGAGTAATCGCTGGAATCGTAGATCCCGCCCTCGGTGTCGGTATACGAGGCCACGAAATTGACCGTGGGCCAGCGATCGCCCTGCGTGCTCAGGACGTTGGCCTCCTGCAGATCCATGGCCTCACGCGCCTGGGCGACGGCGGGAGAGCGCTCCAGGGCGCGCTGCTCCCAGGCGCCGGGCTCGGCGGGAGAGAGGTCGCGGGCCGGCGGGATCCCGTCCAGGCCGGCCAGTTCCTCGGGCATCTCCCCCAGGAGGATGGCCAGTTCCTGACGGGAGACCTCCAGCTCGTTCTCGGCCTGGATGAGGGTGGCCCGCGCCTGGTCACGGCGGGCCTGCGCCTCGTCCACCTCGGTGCGGGCGCTGATCCCCACCGCCTGGCCCTGGCGGGCGGCGGCCAGGCGGCGCTCCATGGCATCCATCTCTGCCCGCGCCGCCTCCAGGGACTCCCGGGCGGCCAGGACCCCGAAGTAGCGACCGGCGACCCGCAGGATCGCGTCCTGCTCGGCCTGGCTGTAGGCCTCGGCGACCCGGGCCGCCTCCGCCTTGCCCGCCTGCCAGGCGCCGACGGCAGTGAGGTCGAAGAGCGGCTGGGTCAGGCTCACCGAATACATGGTCTCGTCATAGTCGCCCTCGGTACCCAGGGAGATGCTCTGGCTCTGGCTCATGCTGGTGCGGATGCTTTCCTGATCCCGCTTCCGATACGAGCCGCTGAGATTCACCGACGGCAGCAGCTGGCCGCGGCCTTGGGTGATCCGCTCCTCGCCGCCGTCGCGAGCGGCCCGGGCGGCGGCCAGTTCAGGGTCGGCCTCCAGCGCCTGGCGGTAGGCGTCCATGAGGCCCATGGGGGATTGGGCCGCGGCCGGCGCGGCAAACGCGGCGGCGATGAGCGCGGCCAGGGTCGAGCGGCGCAGGGTCTTGCCAGTCGTCATGGGACGGTTCCTTTTCGGGTTCATGCCTTCGAATGTCATGCGGATGTCCTATGGTGGGACTGCCAGCGTTGCAATCCGTTCTCCAATAGTGAATAGACGGCGGGGACCACCACCAGGGTCAGCAGGGTGGCGGTGATCATCCCGCCGATGACGGCGATGGCCAGGGGCCCGTTGGTATCGGCCCCGGCCCCCAGCCCCAGTGCTGCCGGGATGAGGGCGAGGATCACCGTCAGCGATGTCATCAGAACCGGCCGGAGCCGGATGGGGCAGGCCTCGCGCAGCGCCTCGTCGATCCCCTTGCCCTCGGCCCGGGCCTGGTTGGTGAGGTCCACCAGGAGGATGGAGTTCTTGGCCACCAGGCCCAGCAGCAGGAGCAGGCCGATCATGGAGAAGATATTGAGGGTGTTGCCGGTGAGCCACAGGGCGATGACGCCACCGATCATGGCCAGTGGCTGGGCCACCATGATGACGAAGGGCTGCAGGAAGCTGTTGAACTGGCTGGAGAGGACCATGTAGAGCAGGGCGATGGCCATGAGGAAGGCAAAGCCCATGTAGCCGGCGGTCTTCTCGAACTCCTCGGCCTCGCCCATGAGCGTCACGGAGTAGCCGGAGGGGAGCACCGCCTCCGCCTCCTCCTCCACGCGCTCAGCGGCCTCGGCCAGGGGGAGGTCGGGATCGCCGTAGAACTTGGCCCCGTACTGGAGATCGACGCGGGTGACCACAGCGGGGCCGAGGACCTCGCGGAAATCGGCGACGGTATCCAGCCGCACCGGCTCCCCGCCGCTGCCGCGCACGTAGATCCGGCGCAGGTCGGCCGGGGTTGCCAGCTCGTCATCCGCGGCCTTGAGGCGTACGTCATAGCGCTCGCCGTCACTGGGGATGTCATTGTAGCGGCCCACGTCCAGGCCGCCGGCGAGGGTGTTCACCGCCATGGCCACATCACGGGCGCCGACCCCGAGCTGGGCCGCCCGGCCGCGGTCGAGTTCCACGTCCACCTGGGGCAGGTCGAGTTCCAGCTCCCGGTCCAGCCGGCCCATGCCGTCGATGTTCTCCAGCCGCTCCTGCAGCTCGCCGGAGAGGCGACCCACCTCGTCCAGGTCGTTGCCGCGCACGGCGAACTGCAGGGGATCCCCCCGCTGGCCGCCGATCATGGGCTGCTTGCGGGCGAAGGCGCGCACACCGGGGATCTCCCGGAGCTCCCGGTTCACCTCGGCGATAATGGCCTGCTGGGAGCGCTCGCGCTCGCCGCGATCCACCAGCCGGACGAAGGCCCGCCCCTGGTTCACCTGCCCCTCGTCGCCGAGGCCGATGGCGGCGAAGTAGCCGTAGACGTCGTCCCGCTCGGCGAGGATGGCCTCCACCTCGCGCAGCTTCTCGTCGGTGTACTCGATGTTCGAGCCCAGCGGTGCCCGCAGGTTGACCATGAAGGCACCCTGGTCCTCCTCGGGGGTGAAGGTCTTGCCGACGTCGGCGAAGAACCAGGTGGAGCCCCCGACCATGGCCACCACCAGGGCCACGACCTTCCAGCGGTGGCCCAGGGCGGCGCCGAGCAGCGACCGGTAGACCCGCTCCAGGGCCTGGAAGGCATTCTCGAACAGGTGCCAGAGCCGGTTGTGGCGCGGTTCCACGCTCAGAAAGCGCGAGCAGAGCATGGGGGTCAGGGTCATGGAGACGAACCAGGAGACCAACACCCCGAAGGTGACCACCACGGCGAAGGACTCGAAGAAGCGGCCGATGATCCCGCCCATGAAGATCACCGGGGCGAAGATGGCCACCAGCGTCAGCGTCGCCGCCAGGACGGCGAAGACCACCTGGTTGGTGCCGTTGATGGCCGCGCGGATGGGGTGGGGTTCCAGCTGCTCGCGGTGGCGGTAGATGTTCTCCAGCACCACGATGGCATCGTCCACCACCACGCCCACCAGCAGGAGGAGGGCGAGGAGGGTGAGGTTGTTGAAGGTATAGCCGGCGAAGTACATCACCGCGATGGCGCCGAGCAGCGAGACCGGGATGGCCACGGCGATGATGGCCGTGGAGCGCAGGCTCTTGAGGAACATCAGCACCACGATGGCGGCCAGCAGGGTGCCGAGGACCACATGCTCCTCCAGGGCGTGGATCATCTCCATGATGTAGAGGGAGTCGTCGGAGGAGACGGTGAGCTTCATCCCCGCCGGTAGCTGGGGGACGATCTCCTCGTCCAGACGGCGCTTGATCTCGTCGGTGATGGCCACGGTGTTGGCCCCGGCGATCTTGACCACCCCCAGGCCCACGGTGGGCTCGCCGCGGTAGCGCGCCAGCTCCCGGTAGTCCTCCAGGCCGTCCTCGACCTCCGCGAAGTCCTCCAGGCGGATATTGCCGCCGTCCCGGCTGGCGACCACCATCTCCGCCAGGGCCTGCGGGTCGTGGTACTCCATGTCCAGCTTGAGCAGCCCCTCCGAGCGCTCCGAGACCAGGAATCCACCGGGGAACTGGACGTGCTCGCGATCGAAGGCGCTGACCACCTCGGGGACGGTGACATCCACGGCCGCCATCCGGTCCAGGTCCAGATTCACCCGGATGGTGCGATCCCGACGCCCCCCCAGGCGTACCCGGCCGACGCCGTCGATCGTCTCCAGCTGCTTCTTGATGACGGTGTTGGCATAGCGATTGAGCTGCTGCTGGGTCCGGTCCCCCTGGAGGGAGAGCCACATCACCGGGGAGGCGCCGGTCTCCACCTTGCCCACCACCGGCGGCTCGGCGTCATCGGGGAGCTGATCCAGGACCTGGTTGACCTTGGACTGCACCTCGTTGAAGGCGACGTCCACATCCTTGCTCAGATCGAACTGGATGGTGACCACCGAGACGCCGGGGGAGGAACTGGACTCGATACGGTCGATCCCGGGGACGCTGTTCACCTGGGCCTCGATGACGTTGGTCACCGATGAGTCGACGACCTCCGGATTGCCGCCGGGGAGGGTAGTGGTCACCGAGACCACCGGGAAGTCGATGTCGGGGAACTGGTCCACCCCCATGCGCTCGTAGGCCACCAGCCCGAACAGGACTAGGACCAGGGAAAGCATCAGCGCCAGTATGTGGCGCCGGATGGACAGCTCCGGGAGGGTCATTCGTCGTCACCGTCCCGAAGGCGCACGGCGGCC
>JBKGYA010000118.1:0-6407 GCA_046546335.1 Thiohalospira sp.
CCTCGCAGAAGCTGCTCGATGCCGGCTGGCACGAGGTCCACGCCGGCCAGAAGACCTACAACGGCGTCGCCATCCTCGCCCGTGGCGAGGCGCACGATATCGTCACCGACCTCCCCGGCCTGGAGGACCCCCAGCGGCGGGTGCTGGCGGCGAGCTACGGCGACCTGCGCCTCATCAATCTCTATGTTCCCAACGGCAGCGAGGTGGGCTCGGAGAAGTTCGACTACAAGCTGCGCTGGCTGGCCGCGCTCACCGACTTCCTGCGCGACGAGCTGGCCCGCCACGAACAGGTGGTGGTGGTGGGCGACTTCAACATCGCCCCGGCGGCGGCGGACGTCCACGACCCGGAGGCGTGGGAGGGGAGGGTGCTCTTCAGCGAGACCGAGCGGGCCGCCTTCCAGCGGCTGCTCGACCTGGGGCTACGGGATACCTTCCGCCTCTTCGACCAGCCGGAGGGGGTCTACAGCTGGTGGGACTACCGCATGAACCTCTTCCGTCGCGGCATGGGGCTGCGCATCGACCACATCCTCGCCTCGCCGGCGCTGGCGGAGGTCTGCACCCGCTCCACCGTGGACCCGGAGCCCCGGGGGTGGGAGCGCCCCTCCGACCACGCCCCGGCGGTGGCCGACTTCGACCTGCCGGGGCCCGGTGCAACATAGGTTCGAACGGGGAGAGCAGGAAAAGGCCGGATGCCTTTCGGTTCCGGGGCGCTTGCCTCAGGTCCTCGACGGCAGGGATGCCGTCGTGGAGCCTACATGGACGTATGTACGGCGTACCTGAGGCAAGCGCCCCGGAATTGAAAGGCATCCCTTTCGGGAGCCGCAGGAGGGCGCCGGCGCCAACCACATCCTTGAGGCACTCCAGGAGATACAAGCCGTAGAACCATGGGCAGCGTAGCGCGCATCACCGTCCAGCCCGGCGGCCCCGGGCTCCACGACATCACCGACCGGCTGGTCGCCGCCGTGGCCGACAGCGGCGTGACCGAGGGGCTCGCCACCGCCTTCGTCCGCCACACCTCGGCGAGCCTGGTGATCCAGGAGAACGCCGACCCCTCCGCCCGCCGGGACCTGGAGGCGTGGCTGGCGCGCCTGGTGCCCGAGGGGGACCCCCTGTACACGCACACCGACGAGGGCCCCGACGACATGCCGGCCCACATCCGCGCCGCGATCACCGCCACCAGCATCGCCATCCCGGTGGTGGGTGGGCGCCCCGGACTGGGCACCTGGCAGGGGCTCTACCTCTGGGAGCACCGCCGCCGGCCGGGGCGGCGCGAGATCCTGATCCACACGGGGGCCTGAGTGTACGGGGTCATCGCCCAGGCCGGCGCCCTCATCGCCATCGGCGTGGCGTGGCGGCGGTTGCGCCCCATGGGACTGGAGGCGGATGACGTCCGCCCCGCTCTCACCGGCCTGGTCTATATCGTCCTGCTGCCCGCCCTGGTCCTCTCCGTCCTCTGGGAGGCCGACCTCGGCCTGGATACCCTTCGCCTGGCAGTAGTGGCGGCGGCCTGCGTCCTCGCCGGCCTGTTTCTGGGCTGGGCCGCCTGCCGCCTGCTCCGGGTCCCGGCAGCCGCCGCCGGGGCGCTCATTCTCGCCGCGGGTTTCGGCAACTTCACCTACCTGGGCCTGCCCCTGCTGGAGGCGAGCTTCGGCGCCTGGGGCCGGGAGGTGGCCATCCAGTTCGATCTCTTCGCCGCCACGCCGCTGCTGCTGACCCTGGGCGTCGCCATCGCCGCCGCCCACGGCCATGGCCGACGGGAGGAGGGTCCGGTGGCGGCGGTGGCCCGGGTGCCGGCGCTGTGGGCGGCGGCGGTCGGCGTGGCCCTGAACCTGGGCGGGGTCCCCGCCGCCGAGTGGCCGGTGGGGCTGCTGGAGACCCTGGCCGCCGGGGTGGTGCCCCTGATGCTCATCAGTACCGGTCTGGCCCTGCAGGGGGTGGCCGGCTGGCAGCAGCGGCTGGGGCAGGTGGCCCCGGTCCTCGCCATCCGGCTGGCGCTGGTCCCGCTGGGCGTGGCCTGGCTGGCCGCCGTGGTGGGCCTGGACGGGGAACTCTGGCGCGCCACCGTGATCGAATCGGCCATGCCGAGCATGGTCATCGGCCTGGTCATCGCCGAGCGCTACGGCCTGGATACGCGCCTCTATGCCGAGGCGGTGACCGTGTCCACGGCGGCAGCGGCGATCACCCTGCCGCTCTGGTTCGCCGGCCTGGGCGGGTGGCTGTAGGACGGTCCGCCCCGGCGTCGGACACCCCGGCGACCCCGTGCTACCATCCGGCAAGCGTCCCGGAAGGGGGCAGGAAGTCAGGAGAGGGAGATGAAACGACTGCTCATGGCCGTACTCGGTCTGCTCGCCTGTGGTGTCGCTGCCGCGGAGACCGTCTACGTGAGCGACACTCTCCGCCTGGGGGTGCGCGCCGAGCCGGACAGTAGCGAGCCGGCCGAGAGCGTCGTTGTCAGCGGGATGAAGCTGGAGGTCCTGGAGCGCGGGGAGGACCACCTTCGCATCCGCACCGAGGGTGGTGACGAAGGCTGGGTCAAGGCCGATTATGTCACTACCGAGGTCCCGGCCCAGCTCAAGGCGGAGCGGCTCCAGGAGGAGCGCGATCAGCTCGACGCGGAGGTGGAGGATCTCACCGGTCGCCTGGAGGATGCCCGCAATCAGCAGGCGGCCCTGGCCCAGGAGCTGGAGAAGATGAACCAGCGCCACGAGGCGCTGGAAGCGGAGATCCGGCGACTGCGCGATGCCCGCACCGATCCGGGGGGATCGACGCCCTGGTGGGTCTGGCTGGCCGCCGCCCTGGGGCTGGTGGTCCTCGGTTTCTCCGTGGGCGTGACCTGGTATCGCCACCATGTGGTCCGCCGTCTCCACGGCCTCATGCCGTAAGCCCCTAGGCAGCTCCGGCGGCGTAGAGCCGGGCCGCGTAACCCTCCGTCCGGGCGATATAGCCGCGGAAATCGTCGGCGAAGTCCGCGGCCACCGAGCTTGTGGTGGTGGGCCGCTCCACCAGGGCGCGGTGCCAGGTGGTCACCTTCGGCAGCCCCGCGAGGAAGTCCATAGCGTGCCACTGCTCCAGCAGCTCGAAGCGCTGGAAGAGCGGGGCGTAGGCGGTGTCCACCAGGGCGTACTCGGCGCCGTTGAACCAGGGCCCCTCCCCGAGGACCTCCTCCAGCTGCCGCAGGCCGGTGAGGACCTCGTGGCGCTTCGCCTCGAAGGTCTCCTCGTCGGCGGCGGTGTAGAGGCCGTACTGCTTGAAGATGAGATCGGAGCCGAACTCGATCCAGGCGCGGTTGACCGCCTTGCGCAGCGGGTCCGAGGGGTGCAGCGAGGGCGGGGTTACCTCGTCGACGTACTCGTTGATGACCGCCGACTCGAACACCACCGACTCCCCCACCCGCAGCACCGGCACCTTGCCGAAGGGCGAGATCGTCAGGAACCAGGCCGGCGGCTCGGCCAGGTCGATATAGGTGACGTCATACTCGGCGCCCTTCTCCTGGAGCGTGATCACCGAGCGCTGGACGAAGGGGCAGAGCCGGAAGCTGATGAGTTCCAATGGGCCTCTCCGGTAAGTGGGACAGATCACCCACTGTAACCCCGCCCGGGGCTCGCGCCCACCCCGGCAGGCTCCGGCCCGGGGCGTTCGGATCCCCTCCATGGGCGGCCGGTGTGAGTCCCTGCCACCAGGTACGCCGTGAAGACGTCCCTGTCGGCTCGACGGCAGGGTCCCTGCCGCCGACGATCGGGTAGCAGGGACTCGCGCCGGCCGCGAGCCCGTTCGAGGCAAGTATGTGGATGCCCGGGGTCGGTCCCCGGGATTTGTACCCGGTCCAGATTCTAGTAGAATCGTCCGACTCCACAAGTGGGGAATTCCCCGTCGGGGTACCCGAAATCGCCCCACCGCACGAGAGGTCCATCATGCCCGCGAACCTGGAACAGACCCGAGAGCAGCTGCAGCGCCACCATCGGGACGGCGAGCACTTCGCCGGCCTCATGACCCGTTCCTTCGCCGATCGCTTCGGCGCCGATTTCTGGGAGCACTGGTCCGACTACATGGACGAGGTGCTACCGGCGGAGCCGGTGGTAGTGGACCTGGGGAGTGCCACCGGCCTCTTCCTTGCCAGCATCGTCGAACGCTATCCCGGCGCCCGGGCCGTGGGGGTGGAGTGCGCCCCCTGGATGCTCGATGCCATGGAGCCGCTGCCCGAGGGGGCCGAGGTGGTGTGTCAGGACCTCCACGATCCCCGCCTGCCGCTGGAGACCGGGAGCGCCGACGCGATCCTGGCCTCGGTGGTGCTCCACGAGATGACCCAGCCGGTGCGGGCGCTGCAGGAGGCGGCGCGGGTGCTCAAGCCCGGCGGTCGGCTCTTCATCCTGGACTGGGTGCGGGCCCCGCTGGCCGACTACGTGGCGAGCCAGTCGGACGAGGCGACGGTCTTCGGCGCGGAGACGCCCCTGGAGACCCTGGAGGACCTGTTCGAGCACTTCGTGGAGCACAACCGCTTCTCCCGCGAGGACCTGGCCTATCTGCTCCGCCACTGCGGCTTCGACGTGGTGGAGAGCCAGCCCCTCAAGGGCGGCCGCTTCGCCCGGATCGTCGCCTCGCGGAGGGCCGCCTGATGCTCGAGACCCTGGTGGAGCTGCGAGGGCGAACCATCTACCGGGTCACCACCGAGGCGGACCCGGCGGTCTACTACATCGCGGACAAGGACGCCGGCGGGATCCTGGTCAACGGGCCGACCTGGTCCACGCCGCTGGCGGCGACCCTGCGTGATGCCGCCGAGCCCGCCTACCTCTTCCTCCCCAGCCGCTTCGGCGCCCGTGATGTGGAGGCCTGGCGCGGCGAGGGCGCGGAGGTGCTGGCCTGGGAGCCGGAGGTCGCGGCCATCGAGGGGAGCGTGGACACGCCCCTGAACAGCCAGGTGAAACTCACCCGGACCATCGATTTCCTCCCCATGTCCGGCCGCACCGCCGGGAGCTGCGCCCTGCGACTGAAGAACAAGCCCGGGGCGATCTTCTTCGGCCCCATCCTGGAGCCGGGCGCCGACGGCTGGCCCACCCTGGTCCTCCACGACGATGACGACAGCAGCGAGTCCCGCCTCTTCGGCGCCCTGGGCCTGCAGGATGTCACCTTCGACTACGCCTTTACCGACACCTTCGATCCGGCCACCACCCGCTACGGCCCGGGCGCCGGCGCAGCGGTGAACGCCGCCGTCGGCGCGGTCCTCGAGGGCGACTGACCGCGCCGGGCGCGCGGTTCGGCATGGCGCTCGCTGAAGTACGCATCCACCCGCAGTAGCAGCTCCGGTGTCGGTTCGAAGTCCCGGCTCCGGGGCCAGACCACCGCCGGTACCAGCTCGGCGAAGACCCAGTTGCCCCAGAGCCGCTGGCGGTAGTGGAGCCGCGCCGCCCCCTGCCGGAACCACTCCTTCTCGGCGGAGGCCCAGTAGCCCTGGAGCTCGTAGCGGATGACCCGATTGTCCGAGAGCTCCTGGAAGAGCCGCGGGCCGGCCGTGTAGAACCAGCCCTCCCGCGGCTGGTCGGCGTCGGCGGTGGCCTGGAGCCGGCCCAGGAAGCCGGGGGCGAGCTTCCGGTCGAATTCCAGCCTGGCCCGGGACTCCCAGCCCGTATCCGTGTACCAGCGCCAGCGCTCGATGAGCCGCCCCGTCCACTTTTCCGGCATGGGCAGGGTCTGGCGGTAGCGAACGCCCACGAACCCTGCCGCGCCGTCCAGGCCCCGCAGCCGCGCACCGCTGGCATAGCGCAGATTCAGGGTGTCCGAGGCATCCTGGACGAAGCGCAGGGCGACATCGGTGACCCCGCTCTCCGCCTCGCCCTCCTCGTCGGTGGTGGCAAGCCCCTCCGCCGTGGGGTCGTCCTCCTCGTCGGCGCCGGTAATGGCCAGCTCCAGCCGCTCCTCCAGGGCCGGCAGGCGTAGACGCGCCCGGATGTCCAGGGTGTGGCTGGCCGGGTCGCTCTCGCGCCAGCGGTTGTCGTTGCGCAGGAGGAGGTGGCTGCGGTTGTCCTCCACCTCGATGCGGTCATCGATGAAGAAGCTGTCCAGCCACTTGGCGGTGCCGGTAACGCCTCGGGAGGTGCCGCCGTGGAGGCCGGCCAGCAGGCCGATCCCGGCCGGTTCGGGGGCGGGCTCCTGGGCTGTAGCCGGTGCGGCGAGCAGGGCCGGGAGGAGGGCGG
Organism: Thiohalospira sp.; assembly: GCA_046546335.1. Lineage (GTDB taxonomy): Bacteria > Pseudomonadota > Gammaproteobacteria > Thiohalospirales > Thiohalospiraceae > Thiohalospira. The sequence goes on from JBKGYA010000118.1 coordinate 6,189, forward strand.
CCCCCCAGGAGGGGAGGGCCGCGCGCAAGGGGTCAGTCGTCCCGGCGCGGCGGCTGGTCGTCGGACGGGGTGTCATGATCATCCCCGGCGGCCTCCTCGGCCTCGGCGCGGTCCAGCTCGGCCTCCATCTCCTCCTCGGAGAGGGGGTGCCAGTCGTCGCCGGTACCCTCGCCGGCGGCCTCGTCATCCCCTTCCCGTTCGCGGACGAAGAAGCGGGAG
>JBKGYA010000119.1:0-6322 GCA_046546335.1 Thiohalospira sp.
CCGCATGGAGTCGCTGGAGGTGGTCACCGGCGTGCTGCGGGAGCGGCTGGCCAGCGAGCGGGAGCAGGCCCTGCGCGACCCCCTCACCGGGGTCTACAACCGGCTGGCCTGGGACGAGCGGCTCGCCCAGGAGCAGGCCCGTTTCCAGCGCCAGGGCCACGATGTGGGCCTGGCCCTCTGGGACCTGGACGGCTTCAAGGCGATCAACGACACCTACGGCCACACCGCCGGGGACAAGGTGATCCGCGCCGTGGCCGACCTGCTGGTCCGCCGCCTGCGCGCCACCGACTTCGTCGCCCGCTACGGCGGCGAGGAGTTCGTGGTCCTCATGCCGGACACGCCGCTGGACGACGCCGTCGAGCTGGCGCAGGAGCTGCGCCGCTCGGTGGCCGCCCTGCAGTTCGTATACCGCGGCGAGCGGGTCCCCATCACCATCTCCTGCGGCCTCACCGCGCTGGCCCCGGGCGATTCCGCCGACGCCGCCTTCCAGCGGGCGGATGCGGCCCTCTACCGCGCCAAGGAGGCCGGCCGGGACCGGGTGGAGGTGGATCGGCCCCCGGCGTGAGCCGCCCGCCTCAGCGGCGCCAGAACCAGGGGGTGAAGAGGATCAGGAGGCTGAAGATCTCCAGCCGCCCCAGCACCATGGCAAACGCCAGGATGAGCTTGGCCGTATCGCTGATCCCGCCGAAGTGCGCGCTCACGTCGCCCAGTCCGGGGCCGAGGTTGTTCAGGGTCGCCGCCACCGCCGAGAAGGCGGTCACCTGGTCCAGTCCCGTGGCCATGAGCGCCAGCATGATGAGGACGAAGCTGGCCACGTAGGCGGCGAAGAAGCCCCACACCGCATTGACCACCTGGGGCGACACCCGCCGCCCGCCGAGCTTCACCGGCAGCTGGGCGTTGGGGTGGGCGAGCTGCTTGAGCTCCCGCATCCCCTGCACCAGCAGCAGCAGGAAGCGCATCACCTTCATCCCCCCGCCGGTGGAGCCGCCGCTGGCGCCGATGAAGCTGGCGAAGATGAGCAGCACCGGCAGGAAGCTGGGCCAGTGGGCGAAGTCGGCGGTGGCGAAGCCGGCGGTGGTGCCGATGGAGACCGCCTGGAAGAGGCCGTGGTGGAAGGCGGCGAAGCCGCTGTCGAAGGTCCCGTCCAGGTAGAGATAGCCCACGGTGATGGCACCGAGCGCGGCCATGATGGCCAGAAAGCCGCGGCACTCCGGGTCCTGGAGGTAGCCGGCGGGGGAGCGGCCGCGCCAGGCGGTGAAGTGCAGCGCGAAATTCATCCCGGACAGGAGCATGAAGACCACCGCGATGAGCTCGATGGCGGGGCTGTTGAAGTAGCCCATGCTGGCGTCGTGGGTGGAGAAGCCGCCGATGGCCACCGTGGAGAAGCTGTGGGCCACGGCATCGAAGCCCGACATCCCCGCCGCCCAGTAGGCCAGGGCGCAGGCAACGGTGAGGCTGAGGTAGATGTACCACAGCGCCTTGGCCGTCTCGGTGATCCGCGGGGTGAGCTTGGCATCCTTCATGGGACCGGGGAGCTCGGCGCGGTAGAGCTGCATGCCGCCGATGCCGAGCATGGGCAGGATGGCCACCGCCAGGACGATGATCCCCATCCCCCCCATCCACTGGAGCTGCTGGCGGTAGAAGAGCAGCGACAGCGCCAGGTCGTCCAGGCCGGTGAGCACCGTCGAGCCGGTGGTGGTCAGCCCCGAGGTGGCCTCGAAGATCGCATCGGCCACCGGGATCGCCGGCTCCTCCCACAGCATGAAGGGGACCGCCCCGAACAGCGAGAGCACCAGCCAGAAGAGCGAGACCACCATGAAGCCGTCGCGGGTGCGCAGCTCGCGGCGCTGGTGGCGGACCGGCAGCCACAGCAGGATCCCCAGCCCCAGGATGATGCCGAAGGAGATCGCGAAGGGGGCGACGCCCCGGCCGCCATCCAGCAGCCCCACCGCCAGCGGCGGTAGCTGGGTGGTGCTGAACAGGGCGACCAGCAGGCCCAGGATGCGCAGGATGGCGGGCAGCTGCATGGCGGCTCAGAGGAAGGTGACCGGGACCTGGAACATCCGCTCCACCTCGGGGATGTAGCGCTTGTCCACCAGGAAGAGGATGACGTGGTCGCCGGACTCGATGACGGTGTCGTGGTGGGCCACCAGGACCTGTTCGCCGCGGACCATGGCGCCGATGGTGGTCCCCGGCGGCAGTTTCAGCTCGCCCACCTGCCGCCCCACGACCTTCGACGAGCGCGGATCGCCGTGGGCCACCGCCTCGATGGCCTCCGCCGCCCCGCGCCGCAGGCTGTGTACCACGACCACGTCGCCGCGGCGGACGTGGGCCAGGAGGCTGCCGATGGTCGCCTGCTGCGGCGAGATGGCGATGTCGATCTCGCCGGACTCCACCAGGTCCACGTAGGAGGCGCGGTTGATGAGCGCCATGACCTTGCGCGCCCCCAGCCGCTTGGCGAGCATCGCCGAGAGGATGTTGGCCTCGTCATCGTTGGTCAGGGCGCAGAAGACATCGGTGTGGTCGATGTTCTCCTCCAGCAGCAGCTCCTCGTCGGCGGCGTCGCCCAGCAGGACGATGGAGCGGCCCAGCGCCTCGGCGAGTTCGCTGGAGCGGCGGCGGTTGTGGTCGATGAGCTTGACCTGGTAGCGGTCCTCCAGCGCCCCGGCCAGCCGCCGGCCGATGTTGCCGCCGCCGGCGATGACCACGCGCTTGTTGGGCCTGTCCAGGCGGCGCATCTCCCCCATGACCGCGCGGATGTCGCCGCGGGCGGCGATGAAGAAGACCTCGTCGTCGGCCTCGATGACGGTGGTCCCCTCGGGGATGATGGGCTGGCCGCGCCGGAAGATGGCCGCCACCCGGGTCTCCACCCCCGGCATGTGCTGCTTGAGGGTGGAGAGCTCGTGGCCCACCAGCGGGCCGCCGTAGTAGGCCTTCACCGCCACCAGCTGGACCTTGCCGCCGGCGAAGTCCAGGACCTGCAGCGCCCCGGGGTGCTCGATGAGGCGCTGGACGTACTCGGTCACCAGCTGCTCGGGGCTGATCCGGACGTCGATGGGCAGCGAATCGTTGCCGAACAGCGCCGGGTGGGCGAGGTACTCCGCCTCGCGCACCCGGCCGATCTTGGTGGGGGTGCGGAACAGCGTCCAGGCCACCTGACAGGCGACCATGTTGGTCTCGTCGGAGTTGGTGACGGCGATGAGCATGTCCGCATCCTCCGCCCCGGCGCGGCGCAGCACGTCGGGGTGGGAGCCGCGGCCGATGACGGTGCGGATGTCCAGGCGATCCTGGAGCTGGGCCAGCGCCAGGTCGTCGGTGTCCACCACGGTGATGTCGTTGGCCTCGGAGGCCAGATTCTGGGCCAGGGAGGAGCCCACCTGACCGGCACCCAGGATGAGGATCTTCATGGTGCTCCGCCGCCTGCGAGGGGTGTGCAAATGGTACGCCGGGGGCGGGGGCTTGCAAAGGTCGAGTTCACTCCCGCCGGTGTTTCCGCCTGCTCGGGGGCGACATCCCCCGCGAGGCCCCTCGTGGAAGGTACGCGGACGCCCGGTTCATCCCCGGCGGGGGTTCTGCAGCCCCAGGGCACGGAGCTTGCGATAGAGGTGGGTCCGCTCCAGCCCGGCGATCCGGGCCACCTCCCCCACTCGACCGCCGCACTGCTCCAGATGGTACTCCAGGTAGGCGCGCTCGAAGGCCTCTCGCGCCGCCCGCAGGGGCTGATCGAAATCGATCCCGCGGGCAGGAGTGCCGTTGCCCTGTCCCCCCAGCGCCGCCTCCACCTCGGCGGCGGTGGCGGGGCCCTCGCCACCGGCGATGGCCAGGCGCTGGACCAGGTTGCGCAGCTCCCGCAGGTTCCCCGGCCAGGGGTGCTGGCGCAGGCGGTTGAGGGCGGCGACATCGAACTCCCGGAAGGGGAGCCCCTCCACCGAGGCCATGTGATCGGCGAAGAAGGCGACGATGTCCGGGAGGTCGTCCAGGCGGTCCCGCAGCGGGGGCAGGTGCAGCGGCAGGCCGGCCAGGCGGTCGAAGAGGTCGCGGCGCAGGCGGCCCTGACCGGCCAGCCGGCCGTCGGTCCACTGGCTGGCGGCGATGATGCGCACGTTCAGCGGCTGCTCCCCCTGACCGTCCACGCGGCGGAAGCGGCCGGTCTCCAGCGCCGCCAGGAGCTGGGTCTGGGCCTCGGCGCCGAGCTCCTCCACGTGGGCCAGGAAGAGGGTGCCGCCGCCGGCCCGCTCCAGCAGGCCGTAGCGGGGACCGCCCTCGGTCTCCCGGCCGAAGATGGTCTCGGCGATGGCCGCCTCCCCCAGGGTCGCGGCGGAGACCTCCACGAAGGGGCCGGCGGCCCGGTGGCCCTGACCGTGGATGTAGCGCGCCAGGGTCCGCTTGCCGGTCCCCGGTTCCCCGGTGAGCAGGACCGGCGCCTCCACCGCCGCCGCCCGGCGGGCCTCTTCGCGCAGGGACTCGCCGATGGCCCCGCGGCCGGCCGGCTCCTCCAGGGGCTCCCCGTAGCGGCGCAGGCGCTGGTTCTCGTGGCGCAGGCTGGCCGCCTCCAGGGCGCGGCGGACGGTGAGCAGCAGCTTGGCCAGGGAGAGCGGCTTCTCCAGGAAGTCCCAGGCGCCCAGCCGGGTCGCCTCCATCGCCGATTCGACCGTGGCGTGGCCGGAGATCATGATCACCGGCGGTGGCTCCGCCTCCTCCGCCGTCCACTCCCGCAGCAGGGTGATGCCGTCGATGTCGGGCATCCAGATGTCCAGCAGGATGAGCCCCGGCCGCCGGCGTTGGCGGCTGGCCCGGGCCTCCGCGCCGCTGGCGGCGGTGTTCACCTCGAAGCCCTCGTCGGTGAGGATGTCGCGGATGAGCTCCCGGATGTCCGGTTCGTCATCCACGACCAGGATGTAGGGGGCAGTCATGATGGCTCCTCGTTCCCGGCGGGCGCCATGCCGCCGTCCGCCGGCAGGGTGACGACCACGCAGGCCCCGCCCAGGGCCGATCCCTCCATGTGGATACGACCGCCGTTCTCCTCTACCAGTTTCTTGGCGATGGCCAGCCCCAGGCCGGTGCCGCCCTCGCGGCTGGTGTGGTACGGCTCGAAGACGGCGACCCGCTCCTCCGCCGGGACGCCGGGGCCGCTATCCTGGATGCGCAGCTCGACCTGGCGGCAGCGGTCGCCCTCGTCCGGACAGCGGGTGGTTACCGAGAGGCGCGGGTGGCCCTCGGCCTGTTGCAGCGCCGTGCGGGCGTTCTCCAGGAGGTTGGTGAGCACCCGCCGCAGGCGGTCGGGGTCGGCGTGGACGCGGGGCCGGCCCGGGTCGAAGTTGACCAGGACCTGGATCTCGCCGCCGCGGAAGAGCTCCAGGACCTCGCGGACCAGCTCGTTGAGGTCCAGGGCGCGCGGTGCCAGCGGCGGGGTGCGGGCGTAGTCGGCGAAGGCGCGGACCATCTCCTCCAGCCCCTCCACCTGGTGGATGATGGTGCCGGCGGAGCGTTCCACCAGGTCGCCGTGGGGCCCGTCGGCGCACTTCATCCGCAGCCGGTCCGCCGCCAGGCGGATGGGGGTCAGGGGATTCTTGATCTCGTGGGCCAGGCGGCGGGCCACCTCGCCCCAGGCGGCCTCCTTCTGTGCCTGGACCAGGGCGGTGACGTCATCGAAGACCAGGATGTGGCCGGGGGTCTCCGTGGGCTCCGGCAGCCGGCTGCCGTGGAGGGTGAGGATCCGGCGGCCGCGCGGGGTGAAGAGGGTCACCGCATCCGACCACTCGTCCCGGTCCCCGGCCAGGATGGCCGCCAGCCGTTCGGCCAGGGGCTCCAGGTGCGGGTGGCGGCCGGCGATGGTGTTGATGGTCCGGCCCCGGAAGGTGCGCAGCGGGGCCTCCAGCAGGCTGGTGGCGGCGCGGTTGGCGGTGAGGAGCCGGCCCTCGCGGTCCAGGGTGAGGACCCCGGAGGAGAGCCGGCCGAGGACCGCCTCCAGATAGGTGCGCTCGGCCTCGGCGTGGCGCTGACTGCGCCGGGCGCTGTCCCGGGACTCCGCCACCCGGGTGGTCATCTCGTTGAAGGACTCCACCAGGCCGGCGATCTCGTCGCCGTGGCGCGGGATGGGGAGCTGCTTGGTGTAGTCCCCGGCGGCCACCGCCCGGGTCCCCGCGGCCAGATCCCGGATGGGGGCGACCAGTCGCCGGGCCAGGAGCAGCGCCGCCCAGAGCGCGGCCAGCCCGGCCAGGAGGACCACCAGGGTCAGGGTGGTGACGAAGCTGGTGCGCAGCGGCTCGCGCAGGAAGGTCGCCCCGCGGTAGTGGCGCCACGCCGTCTGCACGCGGTCGGC
>JBKGYA010000120.1:0-6311 GCA_046546335.1 Thiohalospira sp.
GTCCATGCCGCAACCGCTTGAGGGCTCCCAGGCCGTCGCCCGGGCCGTGGCCCGTTGTCGTCCGGAGGTGGTGGCCGCCTATCCCATCACGCCCCAGACCCATATCGTCGAGAATCTCGCCGGCCTCATCGCCGACGGCGACTGCCACGCGGAGCTGGTGAGCGTGGAGAGCGAGCACTCCGCCGCCTCGGTCGTCCTCGGGGCGGCGGCCGCCGGGGCGCGCGCCTACACCGCCAGCGCCTCCCAGGGCGTCATGCTCATGAGCGAGGTCCTCTACAACATCAGCGGCCTGCGCATCCCCGTGGTGATGACCTGTGCCAACCGGGCGCTGTCTGCCCCCCTGTCCATCTGGAACGATCAGCAGGACGCCATGGCGGTGCGCGATGCCGGCTGGATCCAGCTCTTCTGCGCCGACATCCAGGAGGCGGTGGACACCCACATCCAGGCCTTCCGCATCGCCCAGGAGACCGAGCTACCGGTCATGGTCTGCATGGACGGCTTTACCCTCACCCACACCCTGGAGCCGGTGGAGGTACCGCCGGCGGAGGCGGTGGACGCCTTCCTGCCCCGCTTCGAGTTCGCCCGCGCCCTGGATCCGGCCCAGCCCCTCTCCCACGGGACCCTGGTGGGGCCGGACCACTTCCCCGAGGCCCGGGCCGACCACCACGCGGCCCTGCTCGCCTCCGCGGAGACCATCCGTACCGCCGACCGCGAGTGGGAGACGGCCACGGGGCGCGGCTGGGGCGGCCTGCTGGAGACCCGGGGCGACCCGGCAGCGCCGGTGGGGATCCTCGCCCTGGGCGGGGTGGTGGGGACCCTGCTGGACGCCGTGGACGAGGGGCTGGCGGATCGACCCGTGCGGATCCTCCGGCTGCGCGCCCTGCGCCCCTTCCCCGCCGCCGAGCTGGCCGCCGCCTGCGCCGACCTGGAGACCCTGGTGGTCGTGGAACGCGCCATCAGCCCCGGCGCCGGCGGGGTCCTCACGCCGGAGGTCAAGGCGGCCCTGGCCGACGCCGGACTCCCCCCGGCGGTGCACGGGGTCGCCGCCGGCCTGGGCGGGCGGGACATCCCCCTGGAGATCCTGCCGCGGCTGGTGGCCCTCGCCGATCGGGCGCCGGACCCCTTCCGGATCATCGACCTGGAGCCGGATCGGCTGCCCGCCAGCAGCGTGGGGCCGGAGGCAATCGAGGGAGGCACCCCATGAGCGAGCACACCATCTCGGTCGAGGAGCTGCGCGACCGCCAGCCGCGCTTCAGCGGCCTGGCGCCGGGCCACCGCGCCTGCCTGGGCTGCGGTCAGGCGCTGGGGGCACGACTGGTGACCGAGGCCAGCGGGCCGGAGGTGGCCGTGGCCAACGCCACCGGCTGCCTGGAGGTCTTCACGACCCCCTGGCCGCAGTCGGCGTGGCGGGTCCCGTGGCTCCACTCGGTGTTCGAGAACGCCGGGGCCGTCGCCTCCGGAGTGGAGGCGGCCTGGAAGGCCCGGGGCCAGCCGGGGAAGGTCCTCGCCTTCGCCGGCGACGGCGGGACCTTCGACATCGGCTTCCAGGCCCTGTCGGGGATGCTCGAGCGTGGCCACGAGGTCCTCTTCGTCTGCTTCGACAACGAGGCCTACATGAACACCGGGATCCAGCGCTCCGGCTCCACCCCCCACGCAGCGACCACCACCACCTCTCCCGCCGGTCGGGAGCGGATGGGCAAGCGCCACCTGAAGAAGGACCTGCTCTCCATCATCGCCGCCCACCACATCCCCTACGCCGCCACCGCCTCCGTCGCCTACCCCTCGGACCTCCGGCGCAAGGTCCGGCGCGCCCTGGCGGTGGAGGGACCGACCTTCCTCCAGGTCTACTCCCCCTGCCCCCTGGGCTGGGGCCACGAGGGCAGCGAGAGCATCGAGGTGGCGCGGCTGGCGGTCCAGACCGGGCTCTTCCCGGTGGTGGAGCTGGAGCGCGGCCACATCAGCGGGGTCATGCCCATCCGGGAGCAGCAGCCGGTGGAGGCGTTCCTGCGACCCCAGGGTCGCTTCCGCCACCTGCTGGGGGATGACCCTCGAGCGTGCGAGGAACGCGCCCATCTCCAGGCGCTGGCCGACCACAACATCGAACGCTGGGGCCTGGCCGGCCAGGCCCCCGAGCCGGGCGACAGCGAGGGCGCCGACACCGTCCATCGCGGCGGGGCCCGCCCGGCCTAGGCAACCCGGGAGGCAGCCATGGCAGAACGCTACACCCGGGGCGGTTACGCTCGCCCCGCCACCAGCCAGGCCTTCACCACCGGTGACTGGCGGGTGGAACAGCCGGTCCACCGCCACCGCACCGCACCGTGCGCCGCCGCCTGCCCGGCGGGGGAGGACCCCCAGGCGTGGCTGGCGGCCCTGGCCGAGGGCGACGAGCGCGGCGCCTGGGAGACCCTGGTGGCCGCCAACCCGCTGCCGGCGATCACCGGCCGGGTCTGCCACCACCCCTGCGAGAGCGACTGCAATCGCGGCGCCTACGACGAGGCCATCGCCATCCATGGCGCCGAGCGCCATCTGGGCGATGCCGCCCTGGCCGCCGGCTGGGAGTACGGGATCCCGCAGCCGGGTCCGGAGGCCCCCGCCGTGGCGGTGGTCGGCGCCGGCCCGGCGGGGCTCGCCTGCGCCTATCACCTGACTGCGCGCGGCTACCGCGTAACCCTCTTCGACGCGGCCCCGGAGGCCGGGGGACAGCTGCGCGCCGCCATCCCCCCCTACCGCCTCCCGCGTTCGGTGCTGGATGCCGAGCTGGAGCGGCTGCTGGCCGTCATCCCGGAGACCCGTTTCCGCCACCGCCTGGGCCGAGACATGGACCGGGCGGAGCTGCTGAGCGACTTCCAGGGGCTCTTCCTCGCCCCCGGGACCCACCGGCCACGCCCCTGGGACGTGGACGGCGCCACCCCCACCGACCTCGTCAGCGGCATCGAGCTCCTGCGGGAGTGGCTGGATATCGGCATCGCCCGGGTGGGCCGCCGGGTGGCCGTGGTCGGAGGCGGCAATACCGCCCTGGATCTCGCCCGCGCCCTGCGACACAACGGCGCCGAGGAGGTCCACGTGATCACCCACGAGGCGCTGCCGGGGCCCGGCGTACCGGCGGCGGAGGCGATGCCGGCCATCCCGCGGGAGATCCGGCAGGCCCGGGAGGAGGGGGTGACCATCCACCCCGAGCGCGGCGTCGAGCGGCTCATCCTGCGCGGGGAGCGGGTGGTGGGCGTGGAGCTGGTCCACATGCGCCGACTGGAGGACGGCAGCGGCGATGTCCACCGGGTCGCCTTCGAGGGGACGGAGACCGTCCTGGACGTGGACCAGGTCGTCCCCGCCGTGGGCCAGGAGGTGGAGCCGGCGGGGTTCGAGGCCCTGGTCCACGGCGGCCGGCTCGCCGCCGACGAGTGGGGGCGACTGGCCGACGGCCCCGTCTATACCGGCGGCGACGCCCGGGGGGACCGGGGCACCGTCTCCGCCGCCGTGGGCGACGGACGCCGCGCGGCCCGCGCCCTGGACGACGAGCTCCGCGGGCGCCAGCGTCCGGCCTTCCAGCGGCCGGAGGGCCTGCCCTTCTCGGCCCTCAATCCCGCCTACTTCGAGCCCGCTCCGCGCCCCGAGGAGGCGACCACGCCGCCGGCGGAGCGCGGTCCGGAGGTGGAAGTGGAGCGCGGCTATCCGGCTGCCGCCATCCACGGCGAGGCGGGGCGCTGCCTCTCCTGTGGCAACTGCCTGGCCTGCGACAACTGCTGGACGCTGTGCCCCGACGGCGCGGTGCTCAAGAGCGCCGAACAGGCGCGCGACGGCTCCCACTACCTCTTCGATACCGACTACTGCAAGGGCTGCGGGATCTGCGCCCGGGAGTGCCCCACCGGCTACATCGTCATGGAGTCCCTGCTGTAGGCGGCGACTCCCCCACCAGGCGCTCGTAGAGGGCAGCGGCCTCCTCGCCCCGCGGCTCCTCCAGCCGGATCTGCCAGACCGGCGCCGGCTCGTTGGGGTCCCACTGGCTGAAGACCAGCAGCCCGGCGGCGATGCCGTGGCCGTCGATGCGGCCCAGGGTGATCCGGCCGTCGCCGCCGGCCTCCACCCGCACGGTGAACTCCGGCGCCGCCGCCGGCAGGTGCCAGGCACCCTCGCGGCCGGTCTCCCGGAATGCCTCGCTGGAGGGGTGGGCCTGGGTGCCGAAGTGGCGCTCGATGAGCGGCTTCGCCAGGACGTGGGGCAGCCCCAGGACGGTCTCCACCGCCCCGCGCCCCTGCTCCACGGCGCGGGCCAGCCGGCGGAGCTGGCGGTTGCGGGAGCCGGGCAGCCTCACGCCACCCCCTCCGGGTCAAAGAGCTCCAGCCAGTGGCGCACGGGGACGGGGCTCGCCGCCTCCAGGTGGTGCTGGCAGCCGATGTTGGCGGTGGCGATGAGCGCCGGCTCCCCGGCGGTGAGGTGGCCCAGCTTGCGCTCGCGCAGCTGCCCCGCCAGCCCCGGCTGGAGCAGGGAGTAGGTCCCCGCCGAGCCGCAGCAGAGGTGGCCCTCGGCCACCGGCACCGTCTCCAGGCCGGCCCCCTGCAGCAGGGCGGTGAGCCGGCCGCCCAGCCTCTGGCCGTGCTGGAGGGTACAGGGCTCCTGCACCGCCACCCGGGGGGCGGGATCCGGGCGCAGCGCCGCCAGCTCCTCGGCGGTGACGACCTCCACCGGGTCCCGCACGGCCTCGCTCACCCGGGCGGCGCGCTCGGCGTACTCGGGGTCATCCGCCAGCAGGCGGCCGTAGTCGCGGACCTGGGCGCCGCAGCCGCTGGCGGTGACCAGGATCCCCTCGGCGCCGGCCTCGAGCTCCGGCCACCAGGCGTCGATGTTCGCCCGCATCCGGGCCCGGGCCGCCTCGGGGGCCGCCATGTGCTGGTCCACGGCGCCGCAACAGCCGGCGGGGGCGGCGATGAGGCTCACCCCCACGGCATCCACGATCCGGGCGGCGGCGGCGTCGGTGCGCGGGGCCATGGCCGGCTGGGCGCAGCCGGTGAGGCAGAGCAGTCGCCGGCCGTGGCGCGGCGCCGGCCAGGTCCCCGGGGGCTGACGTTCGGGGATCCGACGGCGCAGTCCCGGCGGGAGCACCGGCCGCGCCAGCCGCCCCACCCCCAGCAGCACCCGGAAGCGCCGCGGTTCGGGGATGAGGGTTCGCAGGGCGCGCCGGGCGAGGCGCTCGGACCACGGGCGCGCCACCCGCGCCTCCACCCACTCCCGGCCGATGTCCACCAATCGGCCGTACTCCACGCCGGAGGGACAGGTGGTCTCGCAGTTGCGACAGGTCAGGCAGCGGTCCAGGTGCTTCTCGGTGCGCCGGGTCGCCTCGCCCCCCTCCAGCACGTCCTTGATCTGGTAGATCCGGCCCCGGGGGCCGTCCAGTTCGTCGCCCAGGAGCTGGTAGGTGGGGCAGGTGGCGTTGCAGAAGCCGCAGTGGACGCAGTTGCGCAGGATGGACTCCGCCTCGGCACCGGCCACGGTCTCGCGGATGTGTTCGGGGATCCGGGTCTGCATGGTCAGAGCCCTCGGAAGAGGCGACCGGGATTGAGGATCCCGTGGGGGTCGAAGGCCGCCTTGAGCCGGCGCTGGATGGCCAGGGCCTGCGCGGTGGGCGGCGTCAGGACCTCCCCCTCGGGTCCGGCCCCGCGGAGCTGGATGGCGTGGCCGCCGGCCTCGCCGACCACCGCGCGGACCCGGGCCGCCGGCACGTCGCCGGCCAGCCAGCGCTGGGCGCCGCCCCAGTCCAGCAGCCACTCGCCGGGGAGATCCAGCGCCGGGGCCGCCGGCGGCACGGCCAGCCGCCAGAGCGAAGCCTCGCCCTCGGAGAAGGGGCCGGCGAAGAAGGGGTGCTCACGGTCGCGCAGGGCGACCCAGAAGTCCTCGCCGGCCTCCTCTTCACCGCCGATGCGCTCGCCGGCCTCGGCCACCGCCGATTCGTTACCGGCCAGGCGCAGATGGAGTCGGCCGTCGGCCCAGGCCGCCCCGGCCAGGGGGAGCGGGGTCCGGCCCCACTCCACCATGCGGGTCCGCGCCGCCTCGGCGTCCAGCGCCAGCACCCGGGTCGCCTCCACCGGCGGCCGCGGCAGGACCTTCAGGGAGACCTCCAGCAGGACCCCGAGGATCCCCATGGCCCCCGCCTGGAGGCGGGCAATGTCGTAGCCGGCGACGTTCTTCATCACCTGACCGCCGAAGTGCAGGACCTGGCCGGAGCCGTCCAGCAGCCGCACCCCCAGCAGGGCGTCGCGCACGCCGCCGCTCCAAGGGCGACGGGGGCCGGCCAGGCCGCTGGCCACCGCCCCGCCGAT
>JBKGYA010000121.1:0-6269 GCA_046546335.1 Thiohalospira sp.
TGGGCGGCTACGAGCGCGTCATGGCCGCCTATCGCCACGCCGTCGCCGAAGGCTACCGCTTCTTCAGCTACGGCGACGCCATGTACCTGGAGCCGACCGCCGATGTCGCCCCGCCGCCGCTGCCCCGGGAGGCCTAGTGGAATACCGCCTGGACGCCACCGACGGCCCCGCCCGCACCGGTGAACTCACCTTCCCGCGCGGCCGGGTGCCGACGCCCGCCTTCATGCCGGTGGGGACCTACGGGACGGTGAAGGCGATGACCCCGGAGGCGGTGGCCGACACCGGCGCCGGGATCATCCTCGGCAACACCTTCCACCTCATGCTGCGACCGGGGACGGAGGTCATCGCCGCCCACGGCGACCTCCACGACTTCATGCACTGGCACGGCCCCATCCTCACCGACTCCGGCGGCTTCCAGGTCTGGAGCCTGGGCAAGCTGCGCAGGGTGGAGGAGGCGGGGGTCCACTTCCGCTCGCCGGTGGACGGCGCGAAGATCTTCATGGGGCCGGAGGAGTCCATGGCGGTGCAGCGGGCGCTGGGGGCCGACATCGTCATGATCTTCGACGAGTGCACCCCCTACCCGGCGGACGAGGCGACGGCGCGGGCCTCCATGGAGCTCTCCCTGCGCTGGGCCGAGCGCAGCCGGGCAGCCCACGGCGACAACCCGGCGGCGCTCTTCGGCATCGTCCAGGGCGGGATGTACCCGGAGCTGCGCGCCGAGTCCCTGGCGGGGCTTCAGGATATCGGCTTCGATGGCTACGCCATCGGCGGCCTCTCGGTGGGCGAGCCGCCGGAGCTGATGAATGCCATCCTCGACGACCTGGTTCCGCGCATGCCGGCGGACCGGCCACGCTATCTGATGGGGGTGGGGCGGCCGGAGGACATCGTCGAGGCGGTCCGCCGCGGGGTGGACATGTTCGACTGCGTCCTGCCCACCCGCAATGCGCGCAACGGCCACCTCTTCACCTCCGAGGGGGTGGTGCGGATCCGCCACGCCCGCCACCGCCTGGATACCGGACCGGTGGACCCGGCCTGCGACTGCTACACCTGCCGCCACTACAGCCGCGCCTATCTGCGCCACGTCCACCGCTGCGGCGAGATCCTGGCGGCGCAGCTGATGACGCTGCACAATCTCCACTTCTATCAGCGCCTGATGGCCGACCTGCGCGCGGCCATCGCCGCCGGGGAGCTGGAGGCCTTCGCCACCGACTTTCTGGCGCGGCGCTCGCAGAGCTAGGCCGATATGGCATACTGCGCGCCACGATCCGCCACGTCGGACGGGGATATCCCGGCCGCGGCGGAAATGGCACGATAGACGTTTTCATTCCCGCATTGCGGGACGAGTCCACCGAACAGGGGAAGACACATGGACTTCTTCATCGCCGACGCCATGGCCCAGCAGGGCGGCGCCCAACAGCCGAGCCTGCTGGAGAGCCTGCTGCCGCTGCTCATCCTCATCGTCCTCTTCTACTTCCTGCTCATCCGGCCGCAGATGAAGCGGGCCAAGGAGCACCGCAAGATGGTCTCCGAGCTGGGCAAGGGGGACGAGGTGGTTACCGGCGGTGGCATCCTGGGGCGGATCATCGAGGTCAACGACCCCTACGTGACCGTGGAGCTGGCGGAAGGCGTTCAGGTCAAGGTCCAGAAGGACACCATCACCTCGGTGCTGCCCAAGGGCACCATGAAGGACGCCTGAGGCGGGCATGAACCGCTATCCCCTCTGGAAATACCTGCTCATCTTCGCCGTCCTGGTGGTGGCGGGTCTCTACGCCCTGCCCAACCTCTACGGCCAGGACCCGGCGATCCAGATCAGCGCCGAGGATACCGCCGAGGTGGACGAGGACGTCCGGGAGACGGTCCTGGACACGCTGGACGACGAGGATGCCACCGAGGCCACGGTCGATCGCCAGGAGAGTGGCGCCCTGCTGGTGCGTCTGGCCGATACCGACGTCCAGGGCCGGGTGGCCGATCGCCTGCGCGCCCGCCTGGGGCCGGACTTCACGGTGGCGCTCAACCTGGCCCCGGCGGCGCCCCAGTGGCTGCGCGACCTGGGTGCCAGTCCCATGTTCCTGGGGCTCGACCTGCGCGGCGGCGTCCACTTCGTCATGGATGTCGACATGGAAGCGGCCCTGCAGGGAGCGGTAGAGCGCTACGAGAGCGATTTCCGGACCGACCTCCGGGAGCAGCGGTTGCGCTACACGGTGCTGCGCAGCGAGGGGGGAGCCATCCAGGTCGCCTTCGGTGACGAGGAGACCCGGGACGAGGCGGTGGAGTATCTGGATGCCGAGTTCGAGGACCTCGACGTCGAGGCCGCCGAGGTCGAGGACCGCCCGGGCCTGGAGGCGAAGCTCACCGAGGAGAGCGCCCGCGAGGTCCGCGACTTTGCCCTGGAGCAGAACATCACCACCCTGCGCAGCCGGGTGAACGAGCTGGGTGTGGCCGAGCCCATCATCCAGCGCCAGGGGGAGAGACGGGTGGTGGTCCAGCTCCCCGGGGTGCAGGATACCGCCCGGGCCAAGGACATCCTGGGGGCCACGGCGACCCTGGAGTTCCGGATGGTCCACGACGACCACGGCCCCTCGGTGGACGAGGACAGCCGGGTGCCGCCGGATGCCCACCTTTTCCGGGAGCGCAACGGGGATCCCATCCTGCTGGAGCGCAGGGTCATCGTCACCGGCGATGCCATCACCGATGCCTCGTCCGGACTGGACCAGCAGAGTGGCAGCCCCGCCGTCCACATCAACCTGGACGGCCAGGGCGCCGGCATGATGAGCCGGATCACCCGGGACAACATCGGCGAACTCATGGCCGTGGTCTTCATCGAGAACGAGACCCGGGTACGCGAGACCGATGATGGCGGGACCGAGGAGTACACCGAGAAGGTGGAGGAGGTCATCAACGTCGCTCGCATCCGGGACGAACTGGCCAATCGCTTCCAGATCACCGGTCTCGACTCCAGCGAGGAGGCGCGCAACCTGGCGCTGCTCCTGCGCGCCGGCGCCCTGGCCGCGCCCATGGACATCGTCGAGGAGCGCACCGTCGGTCCGAGCCTCGGTGCGGACAACATCAACAGCGGCTTCGCCTCGGTGATCGTCGGCTTGATCCTGGTGCTCGCCTTCATGGTCTTCTGGTACCGCGGCTTCGGCCTGGTGGCCGATACGGCCCTGGTGGCCAACCTGGTGGTCATCGTCGCCGTGCTCTCCATGATGCAGGCGACCCTGACCCTGCCGGGCATCGCCGGCATCGTGCTCACCGTGGGCATGGCGGTGGACGCCAACGTCCTCATATTCGAGCGCATCCGCGAGGAGATCCGTAACGGCAACACGCCCCAGGCGAGCATCGCCGCCGGTTACGAAAAGGCGCTGTCGACCATCGCGGATGCCAACGTAACCACCCTCATCGCCGCCCTGGTCCTCTTCGGCTTCGGCACCGGGCCGGTGAAGGGCTTCGCCGTGACCCTCTCCATCGGTATCGTCACCTCGATGTTCACCGCCATCATGCTCACGCGGGCCATCGTCAACCTCACCTGGGGCCGGCAGAAGCGGCTGACCCGGGTCTCCATCGGCTAAGCGGGAGGCACCCATGGATATCTTCCAGCGCATCCCCGCCATCGACTTCATGGTCCGGCGCCGGCAGGCGGCCTGGTTCACCGCCGCCCTGCTGCTGCTGGCCGTGGGTGCTCTGGCGGTGCGCGGTCTGAACTTCGGCATCGACTTCACCGGCGGTACCCTCATCGAGGTGGGCTACCCGGAGGCGCCGCAGCTCGACGAGGTTCGTACCTCCCTGGAGGGCAGCGGGCTCGATGCGACGGTGCAGACCTTCGGCGGGGCCCGGGATATCCTCATCCGGGTCCCGCCGGTGGAGGAACTCTCGGATGCGGAGCTGAGCAACCGCGTCCTGGAACGGCTGCGCGAGGATACTCCCGAGGTGGAGATGCGGCGGGTGGAGTTCGTCGGGCCCCAGGTGGGCGACGAACTCACCGAGGACGGCGGCCTGGCGCTCCTCTACGCCCTCATCGGGGTGCTCATCTACGTGGCCCTGCGCTTCGAGTTCCGCTTCGCCGTGGGCTCGGTGGCGGCACTGGTCCACGACGTGGTCATCGTGGTCGGGCTGCTGGCCCTGTTCGGCGTCGAGTTCGATCTCACCGTGCTGGCCGCGCTACTGGCCATCATCGGCTACTCCCTCAACGACACCATCGTGGTCTTCGACCGGATCCGCGAGAACTTCCGACGCATGCGCAAGGGCGATCGGGAGGAGGTGGTGAACGCCTCCCTCAACCAGACGCTCTCCCGGACCCTGATGACCTCCATCACCACGCTGCTGGTGGTCCTCGCGCTCTTCTTCCTCGGCGGGGAACTCATCCACGGATTCGCCGCCGCCCTGCTGGCCGGCGTCGTCGTGGGGACCTATTCCTCCGTCTACGTGGCGGCGAGCACCGCGCTGGCGCTGGGGGTGAGCAAGGCCGACCTGCAGCCGGTGGAGAAGGAGGGGGCGGACCAGGACGAGATGCCCTGAGGGGCGTCGGTGGCCGGGGGCTCATTCCCCGGCCTCGGGGTGTGCGGCTTATCCCCCTAGCGGCCCTCCGGCCCGGTATCCCCCTGCACCTGCTCCAGGGGATCGGTCTCGTCCTCCCGCGGCGGGACCTGCCTGCAGGCGGTGCTGTCGCCGTCACGGCAGCCGCGCCGCAGCTCGAAGCGGTCCTCGCGGATGGCCTGGACCGTCTCCCGGCTCCAGATGGCGGCCAGGACCCAGAGGATGACGCCGAGCCCCGCCAGCCAGGTATGGGGCGTAGCGAGCCCGGCGATCAGCGTCCCGATGCCGCCGAGCCAGAAGAGTCCCACCGGACCGACGCAGGCGATGCCGGTCACACCGGCCCGGCTGATGGCCAGTGGTGGGGCGAGATAGGCGAGATAGCGGGTCTTCATGCGCTCCTCCGGAAGCCTTCGTGGCGGTGCCTGTTCTCGAACAGCCCCGGAAGAATAGCCCAATCGCGCCGAGGGGTCAGCGGGTGAGGGCCTCGCTGCGATGGGGGGCGATGGTCTGGAGCATGGGCGGGAAGATCCTGGGCGTGGCCGCGACCAGGTTGCCGGTCTCCATGTAGGCCTCACCGCCCTCGAAGTCGCCCACCAGGCCGCCGGCCTCCCGGATTAACAGAACCCCGGCAGCGATATCCCAGGGATTGAGCCCGATCTCCCAGAAGCCGTCGATGCGCCCGGCCGCCAGCCAGGCCAGGTCCAGGGCGGCCGACCCCGGCCGCCGGATCCCGGCCACCACGGGGTGGAAGGCGCGGAACATGGCCAGGTAGGAGTCCAGGTGCTCCGGCTCCTTGAAGGGGAAGCCGGTCCCCAGCAGCGCCCCCTCCAGGCCCCGCCGCCCGGAGACGCGGATGCGCCGGCCATCCAGCTGGGCACCACCGCCGCGGCTGGCGGTGAACATCTCCTCCCGGGTGGGATCGTAGACCACCGCCTGGGTGAGCTTGCCCTTGTGGCGCAGGGCGATGGAGACGGCGAACTGCGGGAAGCCGTGGAGGAAGTTGGTGGTCCCGTCCAGGGGATCGATGATCCAGACCGACTCCCGCTCCTGGTCGTGCAGCCCGCTCTCCTCGGCGATGAAGCCGTGGGAGGGGTAGGCGTCGCGGATGGTGTCGATGATGGCCTGCTCGGCGGCGTAGTCCACCTCGGAGACGAAGTCGTTGTGCGACTTGGTCTCGATGTTGAGGCGGTCCACGTTCCCCATGGCCCGGGAGATGGTCTTCCCGGCCCGGCGCGCCGCGCGCACGGCGATATTGAGCATCGGATCCATGGAGTCCTCCCGCTGGCTGGGTCAAGCCGGCCATTGTAGCGCGAACGGGCGCGCCTTTCACCGCTGACCTTCTCGCGCGTTGTCGCTGATGGCGCCGATCTGGGAAAATCCCGCAAAGCCCGGTGAGGAATACCCATGTCCCTGGAAGGTGTGCGCACGGTCCTGGTGGAGCCGACCCACCCCGGCAATGTCGGGGCCGCCGCCCGTGCCCTGTGGGCCATGGGCCTCTCCGACCTGGCGCTGGTCGCCCCGGCGCACGGGCCCGACCACGAGGAGGCCGTGGCGCGGGCCGCCGGCGCCGGGGATGCCCTGGCGGCCGCCTCCGTCCACGCCGGTATCGGGGAGGCCATCGCGCCGGCGACCCTGGTGCTGGCGACAACCGCCCGCGGTCGGGACAATGGCTGGGCGGCCCTGGATGTCCGCACGGCGGCCGGGCGCGCGGCGGCGGAGCTGGCCGCCGGCGGCCG
>JBKGYA010000122.1:0-6267 GCA_046546335.1 Thiohalospira sp.
CCCGCGCCGGCCTGCTCACCTCGCCGCTGCGCGACCGCTTCGGGATCGTCCAGCGGCTGGAGTTCTACGGCGTGGAGGATCTCACCGCCATCGTCCGGCGCGCCGCCGGGATCCTCGATGTGGCCACGGAGGCCGAGGGGGCGGCGGAGATCGCCCGTCGCTCCCGGGGGACGCCGCGCATCGCCAATCGCCTCCTGCGCCGGGTGCGCGACTACGCCCAGGTCCGCGCCGACGGCGTGATCACCGCCCAGGTCGCCGGCCGCGCCCTGGACCTGCTGGACGTGGACAGCGAGGGCTTCGACGTCATGGATCGCAAGCTCCTCTCGGCCCTCATCGAGCGCTTCGACGGCGGTCCCACCGGGATCGAGAGCCTGGCCGCCGCGGTGGGGGAGGAGCGCGACACCCTGGAGGATGTGGTGGAGCCCTACCTCATCCAGCAGGGCTTCATGCAGCGGACCCCGCGGGGCCGGATGGCCACCCGCCGCGCCTGGGGCCACTTCGGCTACACCGCCCCCGCCTCCGGGGACCTGTTCCCCGGTGGCGACTGAGCCGCGACGGAGACGGCCGCCATGGCAGGCAGACCCCGCTCCACCCTCCGGCTCATGCTCTACGGCCTCGCCCTGGTGGTCCTGCCGCTGGCCGCGGCCCTGGCCTGGGTGACCGGGCAGGTGGACCACTTCGCCGGGGCCAGTCGGGCGGTGGTGGCCGAGGCGGTGGAGACCACCCGCCGCGGGGGCGAGCTGGTGGCGGCGACCACCCGCCTGGAGCGGCTGGCGCGCCAGTACGCCATCCTTGAGGATCCGGAGCTGCTGGCCGCCTACGAGGGCGAGCGGGCCGATTTCCGGGCGGTGGCCGGCGGCCCCGACGGGGAGGCGCTACGGGCGCGGGAGGCGGAGCTACACCAGCTCCTCCGCCTGGGAGAGGCCGATCCGGCGGTGGTGGCCGAGGGATTCCGGGCGCTGCGCCGGGCGGTCCGCACCGCCGGCCGGGAGGGTCGGGAGCGGATCGACGAGCGGGCGGCGGCGCTGCAGGCCGAGGCGCGGGCCAGCCGCCGGGTCGTGCTGGGGGCCGTGGCGGCGGTCCTGGCCCTGACCCTGCTGGTGGCGGCCCTGCTGGTGCGCCGGGTGAACCGCCCCATCTCCCAGCTGGATCGCGCCATCCGCCAGCTGGGCGAGGGGCGGGCGGAGGCGGTGGCCATCCACGGCCCCGCCGACCTGGAGGAGCTGGGGGAGCGGCTGGAGTGGCTGCGCCAGCGGCTGGCGGCGGCGGATGCCCAGAAGGCGCGCTTCCTCCGCCACGTCTCCCACGAGCTCAAGACCCCCCTGGCCGGGATCCGGGAGGGGGCGGGACTGCTCCACGACGGTACGACCGGCGCCCTGACCCGGGAGCAGTCGGAGATCGCCGGGATCATCCGCGGCAACGCCGAACGCCTGCAGGGGCTCATCGAGAATCTGCTACGCTTCAACCGACTCCAGGACGATGAGGGGAGGCCGGCGCCCACGGCGGAGACCGCGCTGGAGGCGGTGGTGGCCGAGGTCATCGCCGCCAGCGAGCCGGTGCGCCGGGGTCGGGCCATCGAGCTGACCACCGACCTGGCCCCCGCCCGGGTACCCGGCGAGGCCGGGACCCTGCGGACGGTGGTGGACAACCTCCTCTCGAATGCCCTGAAATTCACGCCCCGCGGGGGCGAGGTCCGGGTGACCCTGCGCCGCGGCGCCGACTCCGCCGTGCTGGAGGTGGTGGACACCGGCCCCGGCATCCCCGCCGCCGAGGCGGAGCGGATCTTCGACGCCTTCTTCCGCGGGGACACCCCGCCGCCCCAGGGTGGCTCCGGTCTCGGGCTGGCCATCGCCCGGGAGTCGGCCCGTTCCCTGGGCGGCGAGCTGGAGCTGATCCCGGGGCGGGGGCGGGGAAGCCGGTTCCGCCTGACTCTGCCACGCAAGCCGGAGGGCCTGCCGCCATGTCCCGAAACCGATTCGTGAAACATCTCATCCGGGCCCTGCCGCTGGCAGCCCTGTTTCTGACCGGTTGTGCCGGCCTGCAGAAGGGAGCCGAGGAGCCGGCCGACGAGGCCCCTGCGCTGGAGCAGGGTGCCCTCCTCACCGATTACCGCGATCTCCTGGCGCTCTCGCCCGTACGGGCCGAGGAGCGCCTGCGGCGGCTGGAGCCGGCGGCGGGGGAATGTGATCGTGACCGCCTGCACCAGGCGATGCTTCGGACCCATCCGGCGGTAGAACTGCCCGAGCCGGCGACGGTGGCGAGCGATTTCGAGCCCTGCCGGGCCGAGCCACCCGGGGATGCGGGGAACCTCGTGGCGGTGCTGGATACCCAGCTCCGCCGGGCCAGCCGGGACGCCGCCGAGATCCGCATGCTGGAAGAGGAGCTGGCCGAGAGCCGGGAGGATCTGGAGGCGCTCAAGGAGCTGGAACGGCGACTCATGGAAAGGGGGGACGAGGATGACCGCTAGTCCCGCCGCCGTTGAGGAGGCGACCCCCCGCCTGCTGCTGGTGGACGATGACGCCAGTCTGCTGCGCCTGCTCACCCTGCGGCTGGAGGCCAACGGCTACCAGGTGGCCACGGCCACCAGCGGCGAGGAGGCGCTGGAGACCATGGCCGAGGCGCGGCCGGAGCTGGTGATCACCGACCTGCGCATGGAGGGGATGGACGGCATGGGGCTCTTCCGCCTGCTGCGGGAGCGCCACCCCGGCCTGCCGGTGCTCATCCTAACGGCCCACGGCTCCATCCCCGAGGCGGTGGAGGCGACCCGGGAGGGGGTCTTCGGTTTCCTGGCCAAGCCCTTCGACGCCGACGAGCTCCTGGCCGAGATCCGGCGCGCCCTGAGCCTGGGCGGGGAGCGGACCGAGGGGGGCGAGGCGTGGTGTGCCGGGATCCGGACGCGCAGCCCGGCCATGCAGGCCGTCCTCGACCGGGCGGGCCAGGTCGCGGCCACCGAGGCGGGGGTCTTCATCCGCGGGGCCAGCGGCACCGGCAAGGAGCTGCTGGCCCGCGCCATCCACGACGCCAGCCCCCGGGCGCAGGGCCCCTTCGTGGCCGTGAACACGGCGGCCATGCCCGAGGGGTTGCTGGAGTCGGAGCTCTTCGGCCACCGCAAGGGCGCCTTCACCGGCGCCGAGCGCGACCACACCGGCCTCTTCCGGGAGGCGGACGGCGGTACCCTCTTCCTGGACGAGGTGGGGGACATGCCGCCGGGGCTGCAGGTGAAGCTCCTGCGCGTCCTCCAGGAGCGCCGGGTCCGGCCGGTGGGGGGGACGCAGGATATCCCGGTGGACGTGCGCATCATCGCCGCCACCCACCGCGATCTCCAGGCGGCGGTGGCCGCCGGCGACTTCCGCGAGGATCTCTTCTACCGGCTCAATGTCGTCTCCCTGACCCTGCCGCCCCTGGCGGAGCGGCGCGAGGACATCCCCCTGCTGGCGGAGACCTTCCTGGCCGAGCTGGCGCAGCGCTATGGCCGGGAGCTTACCGGCTTCGCCCCCGAGGCGCTGGCCACCCTGAGCGAGGCCCCGTGGCCGGGGAATGTCCGTCAGCTCTACAACGTGGTCGAACAGGTAGTGGCCCTGGCGACGACGCCGCTGGTCCCCGATTCGCTGGTGCGCGAGGCGCTGGATAGCGCCGCCGCGCCCATGCCGACCCTGGCCGAGGCCCGCCGCGCCTTCGAGCGCGACTATCTGGAGCGGCTGCTCACCATTACCGAGGGCCAGGTGCGTCGGGCCGCGGAGCTGGCCGGCCGCAACCGCACCGAGTTCTACCGCCTCCTCAACCGCCACGGCCTGGACCCGGCCCGTTTCCAGGGGTAGGGAGTTGTCGCTGGCCCGGGCGCCGCTGTCGCTGGATGGCGACCGCTGCTGCCCGCTCCCCACGGGCCTCTGGCGGGCTCGGCGCACGGATGTGTTGTCCCGGCCCGACAGGCAGGCCCGGAGTGGTCCCCCGGGCACGCGTAACGCCCTGAATGCCGGCCCTCGGAATACTGGCACGCGAACTGCATTACCGGGCGTGCGACCCGGGACGGGTCGACGGGAGCCAAGCGTGGGGCAGCCGGGTCCGCCGTGACGATGGGGATTCGGTGCCGCCCTCCGGTGATTGGCGGTCGGCTCGCCGGCCGCTCTTTTTTGCCCGATGTTTCCTGCCGGCGCGGGACCAGGGTGTCCGCATACTTGGTCCGAAAAGGGTTCGCGGTCGGTGCAAGTCCCTGATACCAGGTCGTCGGCAGCAGGGATGCTGCCGTCGAGCCGACAGGGACGTCTTCACGGCGTACCTGGTATCAGGGACTTGCACCGGCCGCCCCCGAGTATGCGGACGCCCTGGCTTGCGTGGTGGAACCGCCTTGCCTAGAGTGCGGTGCCTGTTGTCCGGAGAGCTGATGTGAAGGAATTTTCCTGGCCGGTACGGGTCTACTATGAGGATACCGATGCCGGCGGCGTGGTCTACCACGCCAACTACCTCGCCTTCATGGAGCGCGCCCGGACCGAGTGGCTGCGCGCCCTGGGCTTCGGCCAGCGCGAGCTGGCCGAGGGGCTCGGGGTGCTGTTTGCCGTGCGCTCCATGGAGCTGGACTTCCTGAAACCGGCCCGCTTTGACGATGAACTGACCGTGACCGCCACCATCGACCATCTGGCTCGCGCGCGCATCGATTTCGGCCAGGAGATCCGTTCCGCCGCCGGGGAGGCCCTCTGCCGGGGGCGAGTCCGCGTGGCGTGCATCGACGGGGAACGCTTCCGTCCCTGCGCCATCCCACAGGCCATCCGGAATGCGGCGGAGGCGACATGAACGGCGAACTCTCCCTGGCCCAGCTGATCGGTGAGGCCAGCCTGCTGGTCCAGCTGGTCATGCTCATCCTGCTGGCTGCCTCCGTGGCCTCCTGGATGCTCATCATCCAGCATGCGCTACTCTTCCGGCGGGTTCGCGCCGAGGCGGAGACCTTTGATGAGCGCTTCTGGTCCGGCCGGGAGCTCTCGGAGATCCACCGCGAGGTCCGCGACGGCGAGAGCCGGGGGCAGGCTGCCATCTTCGAGGCCGGCTATAATGAATTCAGCCGCCTGCCGCGTGGGGCGCCCGTGCTGGATACCGTCCAGCGTGCCATGCGGGTGGTGCTCAATCGCGAGGTGGACACCATGGAGCATCGCCTGGGCTGGCTGGCGACCATCGGCTCGGTGAGCCCCTACGTCGGCCTTTTCGGCACCGTCTGGGGGATCATGAACAGCTTCACCGCCCTGGGTGACGTCCAGCAGGCCACTCTGGCACGGGTGGCGCCGGGGATCGCCGAGGCGTTGTTCGCCACCGCCATGGGCCTGTTTGCCGCCATTCCGGCGGTGATCGCCTACAATCGCTTCTCGCAGCAGGCCGAACGCCTCGCCGAGCGCTACGACAACTTCATCGAGGAGTTCGGAACCCTGCTGCTGCGCCACGCAGGCCGCTAGACCATGGCCCGCCGGAGCAAGCGCCGCCCCATCGCCGAGATCAACGTCGTCCCCTACATCGACGTGATGCTGGTGCTGCTGATCATCTTCATGATCACCGCACCCATGCTCACCCAGGGGGTCCAGGTGGAATTGCCGCAGCAGACGGCGGAGCCCATGGAGGACGCCGATGCCGAACCCCTGGTGGTGACCGTGGACAGCCAGGGGCGGCTCTACCTGGACGAGGATGGGGCCGAGGGAGAGGCGCTGGGGGAGGACGAACTGGTGGAACGGGCTCAGGCCCGGCTCGAAGAGGCGCCGCGGAGCGCGGTGATGGTGCGCGGCGACCGGGCCACCGAGTACGGGTCGGTGGTGCGAGCCATGACCCTGCTCCAGGAGGCCGGAGCGGAGTCCGTGGGCCTGGTGACCCGGGAGCCCGGCGATGACGAGCAGGGATAGACTCGCCCGCCGCGCGCTCATCGCCTCCGCCGCCATCCACCTTGGGCTCCTGGGGCTGCTGCTCACCGACATCCCCTGGCCGGAACAGGAGGTCGAGGAGAGCGGTCGCGAGGTCATCCAGGCCCGCGCCATGGAACAGGATCCCGTGGCCGAGCGGCGAGAGGCCGAGGCGGAGGCTCGCCGCCGTGAAGAACAGCGCCGGGCCGAAGAAGAGGCTCGCCGTCGCGCTGAAGAGCAACGACAGGCGGAAGAGGAGGCCGCGCGGCGGGAGGCCGAACGCAAGGCCGAGGAGAAGCGCAAGGCCGAGGAGAAGCGCAGGGCCGAGGAGAAGCGCAGGGCCGAGGAGAAGCGCAAGGCCGAGGAGAAGCGCAAGGCCGAGGAGAAGCGCAAG
>JBKGYA010000123.1:0-6262 GCA_046546335.1 Thiohalospira sp.
GCCACCGCCTTGGCAGCGATGACGTGCATCAGGGGGCCGCCCTGGGTGCCGGGGAAGACCAGGGAGTTGAACTTCTTCTCCAGCTCCGGGTTGGACTTGGCCAGGATGATGCCGCCGCGGGGGCCGCGCAGGGTCTTGTGGGTGGTGGAGGTCACCACGTCGGCGTACTCCATGGGGCTCGGGTAGACCCCGGCAGCCACCAGGCCGGCGACGTGGGCCATGTCCACCAGCAGCCAGGCGCCGACCTTGTCGGCGATGGCGCGGAAGCGGGCCCAGTCCACCTCGCGGGAGTAGGCGGAGAAGCCACCGACGATCATCTTCGGCTTGTTCTCCACGGCCAGGCGCTCGATCTCGTCGTAGTCGAGGTAGCCCTCGTCGGTGATGCCGTACTGCACGGCGTTGTAGATCTTGCCGGAGAAGTTCGGCTTGGCGCCGTGGGTCAGGTGGCCGCCGGCATCCAGGCTCATGCCCAGCACGGTGTCGCCGGGCTGGCAGAGCGCCATGTAGACGGCGGCGTTGGCCTGGGAGCCGGAGTGCGGCTGGACGTTGGCGTAATCGGCGCCGAAGAGCGCCTTGGCGCGGTCGATGGCCAGCTGCTCCACCACGTCCACGTGCTCGCAGCCGCCGTAGTAGCGCTTGCCCGGGTAGCCCTCGGCGTACTTGTTGGTCAGCGCGGAGCCCTGGGCCTCCATGACCCGGGGGCTGGCATAGTTCTCGGAGGCGATGAGCTCGATGTGCTCTTCCTGCCGGGTGCGCTCGGCCTCCATGGCATTGAAGAGGTCGTCATCGAAACCGGCAATCTTCATATCGTTCTTGAACATGGGGAATCCTTCAATCGCGGTTGCGCCCGCGGTTCATCTGCGTGTCTTGGGTTCGCGCGCCTGCGGGCTTGGCTCGCGGTGGGTGGCGGCGCATGCCCCTCGGGGCGGAAGCTGCCGCTTGACCCCCCATGGTAACGCAAATGCCTGCCCTCTTCATGGGGCGACCGCTCAGTGGCCGAGCAGGGCCTCCAGTACGGCGCGCCAGCCGGCGGCGATGTTGGGGTCGAAGTAGCCGCCGCCGCCCAGGGCGAGGAGGCGGCCGTGGCCGAGTTCGTCGGCCCGGTCCGCCAGCCGGCGGGTGGCGTGGTTGTGGGCGGCCGGGGTGAAGGCGAGGTGGGCCAGGGGGTCGCCGCGCAGGCTGTCCACCCCGCACTGGAGGATAACGAACTGGGGGCGGGCACGCTCCAGATGCTGCTCCACCACCTCCCAGGCGGCGTGGAACTCGGCGTCGCCGGCGCCGGGCTGGAGGGGGAGGTTGAGCTTGGTCCCCTCGCCGGCGCCGGTGCCGGTCTCGTGGCGGTGGCCGGTCCCGGGGAAGTTGTGGGCGCCATCCTCGTGGATGTCGGCGGTCCAGACGCGGGGGTCGTCGTCGAAGGCGTACTGGATGCCGTCGCCGTGGTGGGCATCGATGTCCACGTAGGCGATGCGCTCCAGGCCGTACTCCTCCAGCAGGGTGGCGATGGCCACGCCGGCGTCGTTGAAGACGCAGAAGCCCGAGGCGTAGTCCCGTCCGGCGTGGTGCAGGCCGCCGATGGGTACGAAGGCGCGGTCGCAGGTGCCGTCCATGAGCCGCTCGGTGCCATCCACCGCGGCACCGACCACCGTGGCCGCCGCCTCGTAGAGCCCCTTCCAGGCGGGGGTGTCCCCCCCGTCCAGGAAGCCGCCATCGCTCTCGCAGGCGGTCCGGACCCGGTCGATGTGGGCGGCGGTGTGGAAGCGTTCCAGTACCGCCGGCGTGGCGGGCCTCGCCTCCCGGGGGCGCACCCAGGCGTCCAGGCCGGCGAAGCGGACGCCGTCCATGAAGCGGTCCAGCCGCCCCTGGTGGAAGGGGTGCTCCCCGGGGAAGCCGTAGCGCCCGATCTCGTCGCCGTCGTAGAGACAGACCGCTGCCATTCGCTCTCCTCGCTCTCTCGGCCCAGTGTAGGCGGTGTGATTTCGGGGCGCAGGCATTGACCCGCCGGCCCGGCTGTCGCATAAAGCGGCCGTGAACCATGTGACCGACCCATCATCCCCCACGCCGGCAGTGGCGCCAAGCGAGGCCCTCATCGTGGGCTGGCGCGAGTGGCTCGCCCTCCCGGGGCTCGGGGTGGAGGCCATCAAGGCCAAGGTGGACACCGGCGCCCGGACGTCGGCCCTGCACGCCTTCGAGCTGACCACCGAGGCCACCACCGAGGGCGAGTGGGTCCACTTCGGGCTCCACCCGGAGCAGGGGCCGGAGAGCCCGATGGTCTGGGCCAGCGCGCCGCTGGTGGACCAGCGCTGGGTCACCGACTCCGGTGGCCATGGCGAGTGGCGCTACGTCATCGAGACGCCGCTGGTCGTCGGCGATCGCTGCTGGCCGGTGGAGATCACCCTCACAGTCCGCGACACCATGCGCTTTCGCATGCTCTTGGGCCGGACCGCCATGCGTGGCATCATCCACGTGGATCCCGGGGCCTCCTACCTCGCCGGCCCGCCCTGTACGGGACCGGACGAGCCCGACCCGGTCGCCCCGGAAACGCCCAGCCCTCACCGCCAGGACCATTCGACTTGAAGATCGCCATCCTCTCCCGCCGCTCCAGCCTCTACTCCACCCGGCGCCTGGTGGAGGCCGGCCGTGAACGCGGCCACGAGGTCCGGGTCATCGACACCCTCCGGTGCTACATGAACATCACCTCGCACCGGCCGGAGATCCACTACAAGGGGGAGAACCTCACCGGCTTCGATGCCGTGATCCCGCGCATCGGATCGTCCATCACCTTCTACGGCACGGCGCTCATGCGCCAGTTCGAGATGATGGGGGTCTTCCCGGTGAACGAGTCGGTCTCCATCGCCCGCTCCCGGGACAAGCTGCGCTCCCTGCAGCTCCTCTCCCGCGAGGGTATCGGCCTGCCGGTGACCGGCTTCGCCCACTCCCCGGACGACGTCCAGGACCTCATCACCATGGTCGGCGGCGCCCCGCTGGTCATCAAGCTGCTGGAGGGGACCCAGGGGATCGGCGTGGTGCTGGCGGAGACGCGCAAGACCGCCGAGTCCATCATCGAGGCCTTCATGGGGCTGCGCGCCAACATCATGGTGCAGGAGTACATCAAGGAGGCCGGCGGCGCCGACATCCGCTGCCTGGTGGTGGCCGGCAAGGTCGTGGCCTCCATGAAGCGCCAGGCGAAGGAGGGCGAGTTCCGCTCCAACCTCCACCGCGGCGGCAACGCCACGCTGGTCCGGATCACCCCGGAGGAGCGCGCCACCGCCGTGCGCGCCGCCAAGGCCATCGGCCTCAACGTCGCCGGGGTGGACATCCTGCGCTCCAACCACGGCCCGGTGGTGATGGAGGTCAACTCCTCGCCGGGGCTGGAGGGTATCGAGGCGGCGACCCACAAGGACGTGGCCGGCCAGATCTTCAGCTTCATCGAGAAGCACGCCGCCCCCAACCGGACGCGCACCAAGGGCCGGCGGGGGTGAGTACGCCGCTGGTCATCAACGGCACCTCCATCCCGCCGGGCCGGCGCACCACCGTGGAACTCCCCGCCGGCCGCCTCTACACCCACGCCCCCATCAACATCCCGGTCCACGTGGTCCGCGGTCGCAAGGACGGCCCGCGGCTCTTCGTCTCCGCCGCCATCCATGGCGACGAGATCAACGGCGTGGAGATCATCCGCCGGCTGCTGGGCAACAGCCTCCTGCGCCGGCTGCGCGGCACCCTCATCGCGGTGCCGGTGGTCAACGTCCACGGCTTCGTCAATCGCACCCGCTATCTGCCGGACCGGCGGGATCTCAACCGCAGCTTCCCGGGATCGGAGAAGGGCTCCCTGGCCGCCCGGCTGGCGCACCTGTTCATGACCGAGGTGGTGGCCAACTCCACCCACGGCATCGACCTCCACACCGGCGCCATCCACCGCAGCAACCTCCCCCAGATCCGGGCCAATGTGGACGACCCGGAGACCCGCGACCTGGCGCTGACCTTCGGCACCCCCATGGTCCTCAACTCCGACCTGCGCGACGGCTCCCTCCGTCAGGCCGCCGCCGACGCCGACGTCCCCATCCTCCTCTACGAGGCCGGGGAGGCCCTGCGCTTCGACGAGCCCTCCATCCGTGCCGGCGTCTCGGGGATCATCGAGGTGATGCGCAAGCTGGGCATGCTGCCGGCCTCCACCCGCCGGCGGAAGAAGAGCACCCAGCCGGTGGTGGCGCGGACCTCCGGCTGGGTGCGCGCCCCCCAGAGCGGGATCCTGCGCTCCACCGCCGCCCTGGGGGCCCGGGTCCATCGGGGCAGTACCCTGGGGATCGTCGCCGACCCCTTCGGCGCCCGCGAGGAGCGCATCGAGGCCCCCTGGTCGGGGGTGATCATCGGCCGCCTCAACATGCCCCTGGCCTACGAGGGCGATGCCCTCTACCACATCGCCCGCTTCGAAGGCACCGACGAGGCGGAACAGGTGGAGGCCTCCAGCAACGCCCTGGGCGACTGGTCCGGCGACGACGACGAGCCATCCCTGGTCTGACCGTTCCTCGCGGGATCTCTGTTACAATCCCGGCACTTACCATCACCCCAGCGGAGCTTCGAGCGAACCATGGCGCAGTACGTCTACACGATGAACCGGGTGAGCAAGGTCGTGCCGCCCGGCAAGACCATCCTCGAGGACATCTCCCTGTCCTTCTTCCCCGGCGCCAAGATCGGCGTCCTCGGCCTCAACGGCTCGGGCAAGTCGAGCCTGCTGCGGATCATGGCCGGCGAGGATACCGAGTACGAGGGCGAGGCGCGGCCGCAGCCCGGGATCCGCATCGGCTACCTCCCCCAGGAGCCGCAGCTGGATCCGGCCAAGGACGTGCGCGGCAACGTCGAGGAGGGCGTGGGCGAGCTCAAGGCGCTGGTGGACCGCTTCAACGCCGTCTCCGAGCAGTTCGCCGACCCGGACGCCGACTTCGAGGCGCTCATGGCCGAGCAGGCGGAGCTGCAGGACAAGATCGACGCCGCCGGGGCCTGGGAGCTGGACCGCACCCTGGAGGTGGCCGCCGAGGCGCTGCGCCTGCCCCCCTGGGACGCCGACGTGAACAACCTCTCCGGCGGCGAGCGCCGCCGCGTGGCGCTGTGCAAGCTGCTTCTCTCCAAGCCCGACATGCTGCTGCTGGACGAGCCCACCAACCACCTGGACGCCGAATCGGTGGCCTGGCTGGAGCGCTTCCTGGGCGAGTTCCCGGGAACCGTGGTGGCCGTGACCCACGACCGCTACTTCCTGGACAACGTGGCCGGCTGGATCCTGGAGCTGGACCGCGGCCGCGGCATCCCCTTCGAGGGCAACTACTCCGCCTGGCTGGAGAACAAGGAGAAGCGGCTGGAGCAGGAGGAGAAGCAGGAGAACGCCCGCCGCCGCGCCATGAAGGAGGAGCTGGAGTGGGTGAAGTCCAACCCCAAGGGGCGCCAGGCCAAGAACAAGGCGCGCCTGCAGCGCTTCGACGAGCTCGCCTCCCAGGAGTACCAGAAGCGCAACGAGACCCGGCAGCTCTACATCCCGCCGGGTCCGCGGCTGGGGGACAAGGTCATCGAGGCCGAGCACGTGCGCAAGGGCTTCGGCGACACCCTGCTCATGGACGACCTGACCTTCCGCCTGCCCCCGGGCGGCATCGTCGGCGTCATCGGCCCCAACGGCGCCGGCAAGACCACCCTCTTCCGCATGATCGTGGGCCAGGAGGCGCCGGATGAGGGCACCTTCGACGTCGGCGAGACCGTGGATCTCGCCTACGTCGACCAGTCCCGCGACACCCTGGACCCCGAGAAGACGGTCTGGGAGGAGATCAGCGAGGGCCAGGACATCATCAAGGTCGGCGACTACGAGGTGCAGTCCCGCGCCTACGTGGGCAAGTTCAACTTCAAGGGCGGCGACCAGCAGAAGCGCATCGGCGAGCTCTCCGGCGGCGAGCGCAACCGCGTCCACCTGGCCAAGCTCCTGCGCTCCGGCGGCAACGTCCTGCTCCTGGACGAGCCCACCAACGACCTGGACGTGGAGACGCTCCGCGCCCTGGAGGAGGCGCTGCTGGAATTCCCCGGCTGCGTGGTGGTGACCTCCCACGACCGCTGGTTCCTGGACCGCATCGCCACCCACATCCTCGCCTTCGAGGGCAACTCCCACGTGGAGTGGTTCGAGGGCAACTTCGCCGACTACGAGGCGGACCGCCGCCGGCGACTGGGCAGCGACGCCGACCAGCCGGAGCGGATCAAGTACCGCCGCCTGCAGGGCTGAGGCCGTGGA
>JBKGYA010000124.1:0-6258 GCA_046546335.1 Thiohalospira sp.
CCCTCGAAGACCCGGACGACCTCCGGCACCACGTAGGCGAGCAGGACCACGACCACCGCCACCGCGACGATGGAGACCAGCACCGGATAGATGAGGGCCACCATGAGCTTCTGCCCCACCGCCTGGCTGTTCTCGGTATAGTCGGCGAGCCGCTCCAGCACCGCATCCAGGTGGCCGGCGTGCTCGCCGGCGGCCACGGTGGCGCGGTAGAGGTCCGGGAAGACGCGGGGGAAGGCGGCCAGCGCATCGGCCAGGCCGTAGCCCTCCAGGATCCTGGCACGAACCCCCAGCACCACCCGGCGCACCCGCATGCGTTCGCTCTGTTCACCCACCGTGGCCAGGGCCGACTCCACCGGCATGCCGGAGGCGACCAGCGTCGCCAGCTGGCGGGTGATCACCGCCAGGTCGTTGCCGCTGATCCCGCGCCGGAGCTGGAACCGCGGACCACGCCCCTCGCTGCCCTTGCGCTCCTCCACCGGCTCCACCGAGACCGGCGACCAGCCCTGGTCCCGCAGCCGCCCCCGGATCTGGCGGGCGGTGTCGCCCTCCAGGACCCCCTTCTTCTCGCGGCCGCGCGGGTCCAGGGCGGTGTACTCGAAGGCCGCCACTGCCTAGTCCTCCTGGGTCACGCGGATGACCTCTTCCATGGTGGTCTCGCCGGCGAGTGCCGCCCGGATCCCCTCATGGCGCACGCTCCGGGAGTTGCGGCGCGCCTCGGCCTCCAGGGCCTGCTCGCCGGCCCCCTCGTGGATGAGCCCGAGCATGGCATCGTCGATGGTGACCAGTTCGTAGAGCCCCTTGCGACCGTTGTAGCCCTGGCCGTTGCAGGCCTCGCAGCCCTCGGCGTGATAGAGCGTCGGCGGCTCGGCCGGGTCGACGCCGAGCGCCCGGCACTCCGCCTCGTCGGCGGTGTAGGGCCGCCGGCACTCGGGACAGAGCCGGCGGACCAGCCGCTGGGCCAGGACGCCGATGAGGCTGGAGGCCAGCAGGAAGCGCTCCACCCCCATGTCGCGCAGGCGGGTCACCGCGCCGATGGCGGTGTTGGTGTGCAGGGTGGAGAGCACCAGGTGACCGGTGAGCGAGGCCTGCACCGCGATCTGCGCCGTCTCCAGATCGCGGATCTCGCCGACCATGACCACGTCGGGGTCCTGGCGCAGGATGGCGCGCAGGCCGCGGGCGAAGGTCATCTCCACCTTGGTATTGACCTGGGTCTGGCCGATGCCGTCCAGGTAGTACTCGATGGGGTCCTCCACCGTGAGGATGTTGCGGCTGGACTCGTTGAGCCGGGTGAGCGCCGCGTAGAGGGTGGTGGTCTTGCCCGATCCGGTGGGCCCGGTAACCAGCAGGATCCCGTGGGGATAGTGGATGAGGCGATCGATCCGATCCCGGGTATCCTCCGGCATGCCGAGGTGTTCCAGATCGAGCTTGCCGGCCTGCTTGTCCAGCAGGCGCATGACCACCCGCTCCCCGGCCCCGCCGGGGAGCGTGGAGACGCGCACGTCCACCGGCCGCCCGGCGATGCGCAGGGAGATCCGGCCATCCTGGGGGACGCGCTTCTCGGCGATGTCCATCTGCGCCATGACCTTGATGCGCGAGACCAGCAGCGGCGCCAGGGCGCGGTTGGGCTGGAGGATCTCGCGCAGCACCCCGTCCACGCGGAAGCGCACCCGCAGCCGCGCCTCGTAGGGCTCGATGTGGATATCCGAGGCGCCGACCTTCACCGCCTCGGTAAAGAGGGCGTTGATGAGCCGGATGATGGGCGCATCATCCTCGCTGTCCAGCAGATCCTGGGGCTCGGCCAGCTCCTCGGCGACGCTGGCCAGGTCCATGTCCTCGCCCAGTGCCCCCATCTCCTGCATGGCATCGGCGGTGCCCCCCTCGTAGGCGGCCTGCAGCTCCTGCTCGAAGGCCTCGGACTCCACGGTCTCCGGGAGCAGCGGCCGCCCCATCCAGCGGCGCAGCTCCGCCAGCGCCCCCGCATCGGCGCCGCGCCGGCAGGCCAGATGGACCCGGCCATCCTCGGCCACCCCGCGCACCAGCAGCCCGTGGCGCCGGGCCCAGGCAAAGGGGACCTGGTGGATGGACGCCTCGGCGTCCACCAGGGGGGCCGGGGCTGCCTCTGCGGCGGCCTCGAACTCCTCCATGCTCACCGCGAGTCCTCCTCCTTCTCCTTCTTCTCCCGCAGTGCCGAGGGAGGCGGCGCCACCGGCTGCGTCCGCACATCGGGAAGCCGGGGGTGGCTCTCTCCCGAGGGTTCCGGCACCTCCGACGGGGCCTCCTCCGCGTCCTCGTCCTTGTCGGGCTCATCGCCCTGGCTACCGTAAGCCGCTGGCAGATCCAGGAAGTCCTCCAGTTCTTCCAGCATCGGGGCATCCTCGGCGCTACCCAGCCGCCGCTGGTTCTCACGGGTGTCCTGCTGACGCTGACGCATGCCGGAGTACTTGGCCCCGGAGACCCGGCTGGCATCCTCACCGTTACGCAGGATGGTGGGGCGCAGGAAGATCATGAGGTTGCGCTTGACCGTGTCGGTCTTGTTGTAACGGAAGAGCCAGCCGAGGATGGGGATGTCGCCGAGCAACGGCACCCGCTGTTCGTTGACCTGCTCATCCTCGTCGATGAGGCCGCCCAGGACCAGGATCCGGCCGTCATCCACGATGACGTTGGTGTTGATCTCGCGCTTGTTGGTTACCGGCCCGGTGTCGGTATTCTCCAGCACGCTGGAGACCTCCTGCTCCACGGCGAGACGCACCGAATCCCCCTCGTTGATCTGGGGCGAGATCTTCAGGGTCAGACCCACATCCTCGCGCTCGATGGTCTGGAAGGGGTTCTCCGGGGTACTACCCCCATCGGTGTTCGTGTACTGGCCGGTGAGGAAGGGCTGGTTCCGGCCCACGACGATCTCGGCCTCCTCGTTGTCCAGGGTGACCAGGCTCGGGGTGGAGAGGACGTTCACGCTGCTGTCCGAGGAGAGCGCCCGCACCAGGCCCGCGAAGTCGGTCCCCGCCCCCCCCACACGCCCGAAGGCAGCCGAGAGGCCGTCGCCGATATTCGGCGACTCGCCCCCGGCGATGGACGAGGCCAGGGGTACGATGCCATCGCCGGTGGAGAAGTTTACCCCGCCGGCCGGACTGGTACCGTCGCCATTGGTGCCATCCATCAGCCACTGGATCCCGAACTCACGACTGTCATCCGAGGAGACCTCGGCGATGATGGCCTCCACCATGACCTGGGCGCGGCGGATATCCAGCCGGTTGATCACCGATCGGATGGCGCGCATGCGATCCGGCGAGGCAGTGACCACCAGCGCATTGGTTCCCTCGTCGGCCTGCATTTTCACCCCCTCGAAGGGGCTGCGAACGCGGGGATCTTCTCCGTCCTCTCCGTCCTCCTCGCCTTTCGGCAGGTCCTGCAGGACCTTGAGGACATCCTCCGCCCGGGCATAGCGCAGATAGATGACGTGGGTGTTGCCGTCGCCACTCTCTATCGGGGTGTCCAGATGGCGGACCAGCGCCTCCACCCGCATGCGCTCGGCAGGATCGCCACGGATCACGACACTGTTGGTGCGGGAGTCAGCGACGATCCGGGCGCCCTTGCCCTCCTTATCCTTTTCGCCGGTTCCCTGCTCCATCTGCTCCACGATCCGGACCACCTCCTCCGCTGCTGCCTGTTCCAGCTCGATCACCTTGGAGCGGCCCTGATCCGGGCGATCCAGGCTCTCCACGATGCCGATGAGCCGCTCGGCATTACGGGCGCGGTCCGAGAGGATGAGGGTATTGGTGGGCTCGTAGGCGGCCAGGTGGCCCTCCTGTGCCGACAGGGGACGCAGGATGGGCACCAGCTGGGCGGCCGGGACGTGCTCCACCTTGACCACCCGGGTCACGAACTCGCCGCCGGCTCCCTCGCCGTCCGAGGGAATCGCCCCCTGCTTGGCCCGCGAGGCGGGCACGATCTGGATGGTATCGCCGTCGGGCACCACGGTGAATTCGTGGACATCCAGCACCGACAGGAAGGCCTGGTAGACCGCCTCCCCCTCCAGCGGCTCCGAGGAGACCAGCGTCACCTTTCCCTTGACCCGCGGATCCACCACGAAGTTCTTGCCGGTGGCCTCGGAGACGGTCTCCACCACCGCCCGCAGGTCCGCGTCCTTGAAGTTGAGCGTGACCGGCTCGGAAGCGGATACCGAGGGCGGAAGCATCAATAGCGCCAGCCCGACCAGGCTCCGGCGGATCCGTCCCATCCTCTGGCTCATGCAGCTATCACCCTTGTCAGTTGTCTCATTGCAGTCTCATCTCGATCCGCTGGCGCTGGCCGTCGCGCTCCACGACCACGGAGAGGGTATCGGCCTCCCCGAGCTGGTTCATCAGATCCATGCCGCGCCGGGGGCTGTCCAGGGGCGTACCGTTGACCTCGGTGATGATATCGCCGGCCTCGAAGCCGAAGCGCCGGAAGAGCTCCTCCTCGCTGCCGGGGCGGACCCGGTAACCGCGCACCTCGCCGTCCTCGCGCACCGGACTGGCGCGGAAGATCCCCGAGAGGCTCCCGGGATCGTCGCGCAGCCGACCCCGGAACTCCCGCACCTCGTCCTCCGAGAGGTCCGGCTCGATGTCCCCGGTGGAGACCAGATCGTCGTCATCCTCGGCCGGCTGGGCCAGGTCCGTGCGCGGCATGCGCAGCTCCTCGAACCGACCGTCCCGCCGCAACAGCACGCGATCCCCGAGGACCCGCTCGAGCACCGCGTTACCGGGGAGGTCATCACCCGGGCTGTAGCCCTTCTCGCCGTCCTCGTCCCTGATAATGGCTCGTGATGTCGCCGGGTCCCCGGTGGCAATGACCCCGCGCAGCGCGAGCTGCAGCGAGGTTTCCGGCGCCTCGGTCACCTCGGCATCGCGCCCCTCCTCCTCTTCCGCCTGCCCGAAGAGGGCGTGGCGCGCCAGATCCGGGCCGGCCTCCCCGGCCTCGCCGGACACCGAGGGGGCTGCCGCCGGTGCCTCGCCCCCGGCTGCGGGGACCACTCGCCAGGCGAGATCCGCAGCGGCCGCCGCGATAGCCACCACCAGCAGCGCATCGACCAGCCTCTCGGCCGCTCGCCCCAGTCGGACCGGTTCCAGCGCGGCGGTAACATTCGGCGGATGCATGGATCTCCTTGGGTCGGCGCCCTCAGGCCCAGCCACTCTATGACAGCGGGATGACGATTCCGTGACAACCCGCTCGTCCGTTCATTGGTATGATACGTGGAGACGCGGCACAATCCCATGCTCCCACCCCCAGTTGAGGGATCCATGACCCCCGACGAGTACTGCCAGGAGAAGACCGCCGCCAGCGGCTCCTCCTTCTACTACAGCTTCCTCTTCCTCGACGACGACCGGCGCCGGGCCATTACCGCCCTCTACGCCTTCTGCCGGGAGGTGGACGACGTCGTGGACGAATGCAGCGACCCCGGGGTCGCGCGGATGAAGCTGGGGTGGTGGCGCCAGGAGGTGGAACGGCTCTTCACCGGCCAGCCCCAGCACCCGGTGGCCCAGGCCCTGGCCCCCTGGCTGGAGCGCTTCGATCTCCCGCAGGAACACTTCCTGGAGATCATCGACGGCATGGAGATGGACCTGGATATCCACGACTATCCGGATTTCCGCACGCTCTCCCTCTACTGCTATCGCGTGGCCTCGGTGGTGGGCCTCATGGCCGCGGAGATCTTCGGCTACGAGCACCGCCGGACCCGCCAGTACGCCAACGACCTCGGGATGGCCTTCCAGCTCACCAACATCCTGCGGGACGTGCGCGAGGATGCCGAGCGCGGCCGGATCTACCTCCCCGCCGAGGATCGCGAGCACTTCGGCGTCAGCCGCGAGGACCTGCTCATGGGCCGGGAGAGCGACACCATGCGCGAGCTGTTCGCCTTCGAGGCCGATCGCGCCCGCGGCTACTACGACAGCGCCCTGGAGGCACTGCCGGAGGCGGATCGCTACGCCCAGCGCAGCGGCGTCATCATGGCCGCCATCTACCAGCGTCTGCTCGCCCGGATGGACGCCGACGGCTATCGGGTCATGACCCGGCGCTACCGCCTGCCGGCCTGGCACAAGCTCTGGATCGCCTGGCGCACCGCCCGACAGGAGGCCAAACGAGCGAGCAGGGTCGACAAGTGAACGAACCGGTCATCGTCGGCGCCGGCTGGGCCGGCCTGGCCGCCAGCGTGGAGCTGGCCGCCGCCGGGCGATCCCCCCGGCTCCTGGAGGCGGGCCCTCGCCCCGGCGGCCGGGCCCG
>JBKGYA010000125.1:0-6236 GCA_046546335.1 Thiohalospira sp.
GGGCGCCCGGTGGAGGGCGACGACTGAAAGCCCGGGAACGCGGGAACGGAAGGGAGAGAGATAGCGGATGCAGTACCAACGGCTCGGCCACAGCGACCTCGAGGTCTCGGCCATCGGCCTGGGGACCATGACCTTCGGTGACCAGAACAGCGAGGCGGAGGCCCACGAGCAGCTGGACTACGCCCTGGAGCGGGGGATCAACCTCGTCGACACGGCGGAGCTCTACCCCGTGCCGCCGAAGGCGGAGACCCACACCCGCACCGAGCAGTACATCGGCAGCTGGCTGGCGGCGGAACCCTCCCGGCGGGAGCGGATCGTGCTGGCCACCAAGGTCGCCGGTCGTTCCCGGGTCCTGCCCTGGATGCGCGGCGACCAGGGCGAGCAGCCCCGGGTGGATCGCAGCAACATCGAGCGCGCCATCGAGGGCAGCCTGCGGCGGTTGCGGACCGACCACGTCGACCTCTACCAGATCCACTGGCCGGAGCGGAACGTGCCCAGGTTCGGCGAGCCCCGCTTCGACCCCGAGCGGGAGTGGGAGGCCACGCCCGTCCGGGAGCAGCTGGAGGCGCTCAAGGGGCTGGTGGACGCCGGCAAGGTCCGCTACATCGGCCTGTCCAACGAGACGCCCTGGGGGGTGGCCGAATTCACCCGCCTGGCCGACGAGCACGGCCTGCCCCGGGTGGTCTCCATCCAGAACGCCTACAACCTCATCAACCGCAGCTTCGAGCACGGCCTGGACGAGGTGAGCTGGCGGGAGCAGGTGCCGCTGCTGGCCTACTCGCCCCTGGCCTTCGGCCACCTCACCGGCAAGTACCTCGACGGCGGCGCCCCGGCCGGTGCCCGGCTCACCGTCTACCCCGAGTTCGGCAACCGCTACGCCAAGCCCGGCGTCCCCGAGGCGTGCCGCGAATACGTCGAACTGGCCCGGGAGGCGGGGCTGGACCCGGCGCAGATGGCCCTGGCCTTCGTCCGCCAGCAGTTCTTCACCGCCAGCACCCTGGTCGGCGCCACCTCCCTGAGCCAGCTGGAGGCCGACATCGACAGCGCCGATCTCACCCTGGGCGACGATCTCCTCGCCCGCATCGACACCATCCACCGCCGCTGGACCAATCCGGCGCTGTAGCCCCGTTCTCACTCCCGCTGATAGGTCCCCACGAGTGTGGCCTCGGCGAGGATGTGCCCCTCCATGGCGCCGTCGAGCTCCTCGCGCAGGGGCTCGCTGAGGTCGGGCAGGCGGCAGTCCAGGGCGTAGAGCCGGTGGAAGTAGCGGTGGCGGCCGACGGGCGGGCAGGGCCCCCCGTAGCCGGGCCGATCCCAGTTGTTGCGCCCCTCCTGGGTGCCATGGGGGAGCTCCGCCGGGTCGCGGATCCCCTCGGGCAGGCCGGAGGCCTCCGGCGGCAGGTTGTAGAGGACCCAGTGGACGAAGGTCATCCTGGGTGCGGCCGGATCGGGGGCATCCGGGTCGTCCACCACCAGCGCCAGGCTGCGGGTGCCCTCGGGGAGGCCGGCGAAGAGCAGTGGCGGCGACCGGTCCTCGCCGTCACAGGTGTAGACCGCGGGGATGGGGTCGCCGTCCGCGAAGGCGGGGGAGGTGATGGTCAGGCTCATGGGCTTGTTCCTCCTTGGCTTGCCGTCCCGATCCGGGAGATCGGGATCCTGACGCCGGTATCCAAGAGGGTAGGGCATCCCGGCGGGGCTGTCGTAGCATGGGCCCGCCACCATCGGAGGTCCCATGCCCTTCCACGGAGTCCCGCCCCGCCGCGCCTGGCTCTTCCGGCCCGAGCCGGAAGCGGATATTGCTGTCTCCGACGCCGCCGCCTGGCGGCTGAACCCGCGACACCGCTGGGTCTACAACAAGCTGGAGCTGGCGCTCTCCCAGGGGGTGACCGCGGCACCGGCCGGCGTGAGCCCCGTGGAGATGGGGCTGGAGCCCGACGCCCCCGTCTTCGTCCGCCCCATCACCAACCTCGCCGGCATGAGCCTGGGCGCCTACCCGGACCGGGCCGGCTCGGTCGCCCCGCCGCCGGGGAGCTTCTGGAGCGCAAGGCTGGCCGGGGAGCAGTCCTCCACCGACTGCCTGGTGCGCGACGGCGAGGTGCTCTGGTTCGCCCACACCGTCGCCGGCGACGAGTGGGTGGACGGCCGCCCCCTCTACTGGCGGGTCGGGGTCCAGCGGCCGGCCAACGAGGCGCTGATCGCGGAGTGGGTGGCCGCCAACCTCCGCGGCTACACCGGGATCACCAACTTCGAGGTCATCGGCTCCACGATCATCGAGGCCCACCTGCGCGGCTCCAACGGCTTCTACGAGCACTACGGCGACGCCTTCCTCCCCGCCTGGGTCGAGCTGGTGGATACCGGCCGGTGGGCCGGGCTGGAGCCGATCCCGGGCGGCTACATCCTCTCCCTCTTTACCGAGAGTGCCGGCCCCTTCACCGTCCCGGAGGGGGAGCTCCCCGGCCACCCCGGTGTGACCATCCAGGCGGATACCGATGAGGCCGGCCGGCCCACCCACGGCCGCATCGCCATCCTGCGGACGCGGGACCTGGCCGCCGGTCGAACCGCGCTGGCCGAGCTGACCACACAGATCGTCCCGGGTCGATCGGATTCAGCCGAGGGGTCTACCGGGCATGCAGATCCGCCATAACCCTGACACACCGCAGCAGGTCGTCTAAAATTCGCCGGGCCACTGGGGGAAACGGGAGGCTCTGTCGATGGAACGAAATCCGCTGGGTGAGGCCGCTGCCAGACTTCTGCGCACCGGAGAAGAGCAGACGCTTTCCTCCGAGGAGTGCCGAGTATTTCACGAGGACCTGCGCGAGCAGGTCGCCCCGGCGATCGAAAAGCACCGAGAAGAACAGCGCCGCGCCTACGACCAGCTGCGGGAGGTCATCCTGCGTTGACCGAGACGGCGCTCAGGGAAGACCGCCTCGAACTCCATTCGTTAACCGAACCGGACCAGGCATACGACCTCATAAGTGCACTGTCTGGCCGGCGGTGTCAGCAAGTTCGCCACATTGCCGCCTACCTACGGCAACTCGGAGTCCGGTCCCTGGTGGTGCAACGCGATGTCCAGGATCCCGACTTCCTGGCCGAGCATGCGGCCTACTATGCGCGCTGGGCCTTCCCTGTTCCTCGGTTCTGCCAGCGCCTTCACTTCTTTTCGGTCCCTCCCGAGAGTGCGGATGTTCTGGAGGCCCTTGACTATTGGGCCGGGATGGAAACTTCGCCCTATCTCGGTTTTCTCACTCTGAGGCCGGTTGCTCAGAGTCCGGTCGGTGCGACCTTCCTGCATCGGCCCGATGGGCCAGTGAGTGCCTTCGTCCACACGCATGATCGTTACCCGGTACATCTGGCTGGCCGGACCTTCGAGGTGCCTGCAACCCCTTTCATGCAGCAGGATAACGCGGTGGGGGCCTGCGCCCAGGCTTCCATCTGGATGGCCCTGCGGACCTTGCGCTGGCGGGAGGGCCGTTCACCCTTCAGCCCGGCAGCCATTACCGAGGCGGCTACCCGCTTCATGGTTCAGGGGCGTGTTCTGCCCAATCGGGATGGGTTGCGGATCGAGCAGATTGCCGAGGCCATTCGCAGCGCGGGCTATGCCTCGCACGTTGTGCGGTTGCGTAACCGGCCGGGCACGCAGTGGGAGACCGGGGAGCTGCAGGGCATGGTCCGCAAGCTCTATCCGTACATCGAATCCGGTATCCCGGTGCTTCTGGCCCTGCAAAAGCCCGAAGGTGGCCATGCAGTCATGATTCTGGGGCATGGCTGGTCGCCCGATGGCCGCACCGATGCTCAAGGTGAAATGGTTGGGCCATGGTCCCTCCTGGATGCATCGCAGTGGGCCCGGCCCTTCCTGATACATAACGACAATACGGGGCCGTATCTGACCCTGCCGGAGGGTCCCGAAACCTCCTATTCACTGGCCGACGCCTTCTGTGCCATCCCTTTGATGTCCGCCGATATCCTGATTGACGCGGAGGAGGCCCAGCAGACCGGACGGATGATCCTCGAACGCCTCACGCGGGACGAAGGGTTGTACGCCTCCCTCGAACCCTCCCGGACCCTTGTGGAGAGAGTCCGACTGCGCTCACGCGCGAATATCCGGGAAGCCGCCCTGGGACTTCGGCACGATTCGCAGTGGGCACGATATCTCCGCTTCAAGTGGTTCCCGGCCCACGTCTGGAGCCTGGAATTCTACGCCGCCGATGATTATGCGGAGGCATCCCGCAGCCGCAGGGATTGTCTGGCCGAGGTCCTGCTGGAACCGGGCGCCGAGCCCGAGGCTGGACACTTCCTCACGGTCCGCATCAACGGTGCTCTGTTGCAAGGACGGTCTTCCACCGATGAATTGGTGATCGACCGGGATGCCTTTACGGGGTCCTTGCGTTTCGAACTGTTTACTCGGTAGCTTCCGGCGGCGCCGACAGGGTTCTCCGGGCGCCTGGAACTATTGTGCGTGTCTGTGGCCCAAGTTGGCTTAACACCCCTATGACTCCGAGTTTCGAGGTAGAACCCATCATGAGCGCCGAGAACATGCAGATCCACGACCCCAGCGTGACCGATATCGTCGACGAGGCCGAGATCTGGTCCGCCCTGCTGCCCCTGGACGGGGCGCGGGTCATCGAGCTGGGCTGCGGTGCCGCGGCCCACACCTGCGCCATTGCCGCCACCGGCCGGCCCGCCTCGATGCTCGCCTGCGAGGTGGACGACATCCAGCACGAGAAGAACTGCGCGGCCGCCGACATCCCGGCGGGGGTGGAGTTCGCCCGGGCCGGAGCCGAGGCCATCCCGGCGGAGGACGACAGTGCTGACATCGTGATGATGTTCAAGTCGCTGCACCACGTGCCCATGGGGTCCATGGACGACGCCATGGCGGAGATCCGCCGGGTGCTGCGCCCGGGCGGCGTGGCCTACATCTCGGAGCCGGTCTACGCCGGCGACTTCAACGAGGTCCTGCGGCTCTTCCACGACGAGGGCGAGGTCCGCCGGGCCGCCTTCGAGGCGGTGCGCCGCGCCGTGGCCGACGGCACCCTGGAACTGGCGGAGCAGCGCTTCTTCCATACCCGCAACGACTTCGAGGACTTCGCTGACTTCGAGGACAAGGTCCTCGGCGTCACCCACACCGAGCACAACCTCAGCCCGGAACTCCACCAGACCGTCCGCGAGACCTTCGAGCAGTACATGGGCCCGGAGGGCGCCCGCTTCGAGATGCCCATCCGCGTGGACCTGCTGCGCCACCCGGCGTAGTCCGGCCCCCTTGGGGCGACCGCGCCCCGGCGGTGTCGGGGCCTAGCCGCCCTGCAGGCTGCGGTAGAAGAACTCCGGCGCGGCCAGGGCGCCCATGTGGGTCCCGTAGTTGTAGTACTGGGTGGTGAAGGGGCGATCGCGGATGTCGTCCTCCCGCGGCTCGCCGATGAGGTCGTCGGTGCGCGCCATGGTGGCGCTCCACCAGCCGGAGGGGTAGACCGGCTGGGGGAAGTGCAGGCTCAGCACGTCCAGGAAGCCGGCGTCGCGCAGGCCGTTGTGGATCTCGCCCAGCAGCCGGGTGTGGTACAGCGGCGACTCGCTCTGCTGGACGAAGATCCCGCCGCTGGTCAGCGCCCGGGCGCACTCCTTGTAGAAGGGCACGTCGAAGAGCCCCTCCGCGGGGCCGATGGGATCGGTGGAGTCGACGATGATGACGTCGATGCTGTTGTCCTCCGACCGGCGGACCCACTCGATGCCGTCGGCGAAGTGCAGCCCGGCGCGTTCGTCGTCGTTGGCCTCGGTGAGGGTGGGGAAGTATTCCTCCGCCAGGCGGGTGACGCGCTCGTCGATCTCCACCTGGTCGGCGCGCTCCACCTCCGGGTGCTTGAGGACCTCGCGCAGGGTGCCGCAGTCGCCGCCGCCGATGATGAGGACCCGCCGCGGGGCCGGATGGGTGTAGAGGGCCGGGTGGCTCATCATCTCGTGGTAGAGGAAGTTGTCCCGGTCGCTGAGCATGATGAAGCCGTCGATGACCATCAGCCGGCCGAAGGTCTCGGTCTCGTAGATGGCGATGTGCTGGTAGTCCGACTGCTCTTCGTGGAGCCTCTCGCGGATGCGCAGGGAGAAGGCGGTGCCGCCCTCGTCGCAGACCTCGGTGAACCAGTTCGCGTCGTCCAGGGCCATGGGGATCCTCGTGTCGCGGTGGCGCGCCCGTCGGGCGCCGGCAATCGAGCAACCCTACCCGAAGGGCGCGGCCGGCGGCAACGGCG
>JBKGYA010000126.1:0-6198 GCA_046546335.1 Thiohalospira sp.
CGGCGGGTCGTCCGGATCGATGATCAGTGGGGCGAGGCCGGCATCGGCGGCGGCGAAGAGGAGTTCCGGCCGGTCGGGCAGGCCGGCGAAGAGCGCGGCCAGCGGGTCGGCCCGGCGCAGGAAGCGGTGGACCGGGCCGGGATCGTCATCCGGGGCGAGGACCGCGGCCCCCTCCTCCTCGTCCTCGAACAACGCCTCGGCGCGGGCGACGGCGGCCGCCTCGCCGGTGGTGACCAGGAAGGTCGCCCCGCGCTCGGCCTCGCGCAGGGCGCGGATCACCGGCTCCACCAGCCCCAGGTCGCCGACCTGTTCGGCGTGGAACCAGTAGGGCTGCTCGGGCAGGTCGGCCACCAGGCCCAGCCGCTGGCGGCTGGCGGTGCGATGGCCCCGGCG
Source organism: Thiohalospira sp. (assembly GCA_046546335.1). Taxonomy (GTDB): domain Bacteria; phylum Pseudomonadota; class Gammaproteobacteria; order Thiohalospirales; family Thiohalospiraceae; genus Thiohalospira. The sequence continues at coordinate 394 of JBKGYA010000126.1, forward strand.
GGCGAGCCCGAACAGGCGGCCGGCCAGGCGGAAGGGCCGGCCCGGCATGCGGACGAGATGGTGCCAACCGCGGATCATCCTCCCTCCTCCCGGGTTCCGTTCCCGGTTTTCAGTTGTTCGGCCACCCGTTGCGCCAGCCGCTCGGTGGCCCCGCGATGGGCGGCCACCATCCCGGCGCCGGCGGCGCCCATGGCGTTGCGGCGGTCGGGGTCGGCCAGCAGGTCGGCAACGGCCCCGCCCAGGGCGTCGGCGTCGGCCACCTCCAGCAGCGCCCCGGCGGCCTCCAGCTCCGCCCCGATGGTAGCGAAGTTGTAGCGCGATGGCCCGGTGAGGACGGCGCGGCCCACCGCTGCCGGCTCCAGCAGGTTCTGCCCGCCCAGGGGGACCAGGCTGCCGCCGACGAAGGCGAGATCCGCCGCGGCGTAGAGCAGCGGCAGCTCCCCCAGGGTGTCGGCCAGGTAGACCGGCCGGCCGCCCGGGGCCTCGCCCCGGCTGCGGCGGGCCGGCTCTCCGGTATGGGCGCGGACGAGGTCGGCCACCTCGTCGAAGCGCTGGGGGTGGCGCGGGGCGAGGATCAGCAGGGCATCGGGGTGGCTCTGCCGGACCGTCTCGTGGGCGGCCAGGACGGCCTCCTCCTCCCCCTCCCGGGTGCTGGCGGCCACCCAGATCGGCCGATCCCCCAGGGTGGCGCGGAGCTCGGCCCCCCGGTCGGCCAGGTCGGCAGGCAGCTCCAGGTCGAACTTGAGGTTGCCGGCCACCTCCACCCGCCCGGCCGGGGCGCCCAGCCGGCGCAGGCGCTCGGCGTCTGCCTCGGCCTGGGCGAGGATCCGGGCCGGGGTGGCGAGCACGGGGGCCACGAGCCGGCGCAGACGGGCGTAGCGGCGGGCGCTGCGCGCCGACATGCGGGCGTTGGCGAGGATCTCCGGGGTCCCGCGCCGGCGCAGGGCGGCGAAGAGGTTGGGCCAGAGCTCCATCTCCACGATGACCGCCAGCCGCGGGCGCGCCCGTCGCAGGAAGCGGGCGACGGCGCCAGGGGTATCCAAGGGGAGGTAGGCCTGGTGGTCGCCCGGGCGCAGGAGGCCGGCGGCCTGCTCCGCCCCGGCGGGGGTGGTGGTGGTCAGCAGCAGCGGGGTGTCGGGGTGCTCGGCCTGGAGGCGCTTTACGAGCGGGGCGATGGCGCGGACCTCCCCCACCGAGGCGGCGTGGAGCCAGATAGGCGGGGTCTTCGTCCGCGCGGCCGGCGGCAGCCAGCCCAGCCGCTGGCCCCAGCCGCGGCGATAGGCCGGCTCGCGCAGGCCGCGCCGGGCCAGGTGGGCGAAGACCAGGGGCAGCGCCAGCCCCAGCAGGGCGGTGTAGAGGGTGCGCATCATCCCGGCGGCGGTGCCAGGCGCTGGTCGGCCGGCGTGGCCAGGAGTTCGTCCAGCCGGTCGGTGACGTCGGCCACGGTGATGAGGTCCATGGCGGCGGGGTCGCGGACGCGCTGGCCCCAGGCCACCTCGTCCACCCCCTTGCCCAGGGTCCGCCGGAGGGCGTCGGGGTAGCGGTTCACCACCCAGCGGCGGCTGAGGTAGGGCCCGGTGCGGTCCGGGTTGCTGGTGGCGTAGAGGCCGATGACCGGGGTGCCGGCGGCGGTGGCCATGTGGGCGGGACCGGAGTCGGGGCAGAGGACGGCCTCGGCCCGGCCCAGCAGGGCGAGGAGCTCCTTGAGGTCGGTGGCGCCGATGCAGTCGGTGACCGGGGCGTCGGCCAGGCCGGTGATGGCCTCGGCGTAGCGGCGCTCCTCGTCGGTGGGGCCGCCGGTGAGGACGGTCTGCAGGCCGTGGGCGCGGTGGGCGTGCTCGGCCACGGCGGCGTAGGCCTCCGGCGACCAGTTGCGGAAGTTGTTGATCCGCTGGCTGGAGCAGGGGCTGATCACCAGCGCCGGGCGGTCGTCAGGGATGAGCTGACGCGCCCGTTCCCCGGCCGGCTCCGGCACCGGGATGTCCCAGACCAGGTGGCGCTGGTGGACGCCCAGGGCGCGGAGGAAGTCGAAGAAGCCCTCCAGCACGTGGGCGCGCGGGTGGGGGGCGATGCGCCGGTTGATGAAGGCGCCGTGGCCGTCGCGGCTGCGGGCGCGGTCGAAGCCCAGGCGCAGGGGGGCGCGCACGGCGGTGGAGAGGCCGCCGGCGCGCAGGGCCACCTGCATGAGCGCCAGGGCATCGAAGCGCCGGTGGCCCAGCCGGCGGCGCAGGTCTCGATAGCCGGCCAGGCCGCTGCCCTTCTTGAAGGGGATCATCTCCACGCCGTCGAGATCCCCCAGGAGCTTCGCCTCGGTCCCGCCGATGATCCAGGTCAGCCGCGTCTGCGGCCACGCCCGCTGCAGGGTGCGCACCGCCGGCACCAGGTGGGTGGTATCGCCGATGGCGGAGAGCCGCAGGAGGCAGAGGGAGTCCGGCGGCTCCTGGAACAGGCCGGGGGCCAGCTCGGGGGACGGGTTCTCGGCGGTCATGGCGCGACTCTACTAGGGCGGATGGCCATGATGCCACTGCCGCCGAGGAGTCGGGACCGGTAGACTGGGCCCATGCCGGATCAGACCGATGACGAGATCTATCAGCGCGACCCCGACGGAGCCGGGGATGGCGGCGGGATCATCCTCCACGACGGCCGGCTCGGCGCGGTCTTCCCCGCCGAGCTCTTCCGCCCGGAGGTCGAGGCCATCCAGGGCGGCGGCACCGGCCGCGGGGAGGCGGCCTTCCTCTCCGCCACCCGGAAGACGGAGGACGGGGAGGAGGCCGTGGCGCTGGTGCTGCGCCACTTCCGGCGGGGCGGGCTGCTGGGCCGGATGCTCGGTGATCGCTACATCCGCAACGGCCTCGCGCGCAGCCGCCCGGTGCGCGAGTGGCGGCTCATGCGGGAGCTGCGCCGGCAGGGGCTGCCGGTCCCGGCACCGGTGGCGGTGCGGGTGGCCCCGCGGGGGCTCATCTACCGCGGGGATCTCATCACCGAGCGCCTGGAGGGGGCCGTCCCGCTGGCCGACCTGCTGGAGGCCGGCAACGCCTCGCTGACACTCTGGCAGGTGGTGGGGGCGACCATCGCCCGCTTCCACGCCGCCGGCGCCTGGCACGCCGATCTCAACGTCCGCAACATCCTGGTGGACGAGGGCTCCGGCGTCTGGCTCATCGACTGGGACCGGGGGCGGCTGGGCGTGGGCCGGGCCGGCCCCCTGCGGGCCAACCTCCGCCGGCTGCGCCGCTCCCTGGACAAGGAGGTGAAGAGCCACCCGGCGGGGAGCAACACCGCCCTGCTGGAGCGCTCCATCCGCGAGGGCTGGCCGGCGCTGGAGCGCGGATATCATCGAGGGGCTGGAAATGGCTGAGGTGTCCACGGCTTGCCCCCGGATCGCGGTACTCATCGCCTACACCGGCGACGGCGGCGTGGAGAAGATGGTCAACAACCTCCTGCGCGGCTTCGTGGAGGCCGGGGTGACCGTGGACCTGCTCCTGCTCAAGGCGCGCGGCGGGCATGTGGCGGGGATCCCGCCGGAGGTGAATACCTACTACCTCAACGCCCGCACCTCCCTGTTCGCCCTGCCGGCGGTGGTCCGCTACCTGCGCCGGGTGCGGCCGGACGCCCTGCTGGCGGCCAAGGATCGCGCCGCCCGCGTGGCCCTGCGCGCCCGGCGCTGGGCCGGGGTGGCGACCCGGGTGGTCCCGCGCATGGGCATGCACCTCTCCGGCTCCCTGGCGGACAAGTCGGCCCTGCGGCGCTGGTCGCGCTTTCGGCCGGTGCGCCGGCTCTACCCCGAGGCCGACGCCATCGTCGCCGTCGCCGGGCCTGTCGCCGATGACCTGGCCGCCATCGGCGGGATCCCGCGGGAGCGCTTCGCCGTCATCGCCAACCCCACGGTGACCCCGGAGCTGGCGGCGCTGAGCCGCGAACCGGTGGAACACCCCTGGCTGGGGGCGGAACGGGATCGGCCGGTGATCGTCGCCGTGGGCCGACTCAAGGGGCAGAAGGACTTCCCCACCCTGCTGCGCGCCTTCGCCGCGCTACAGCGCCCGGCGCGGCTCATCATCCTGGGCGAGGGCCCGGATCGCGAGGCGCTGGAGCGGCTGCGCGACGAGCTGGGGCTTGCCGACTCGGTGGACCTGCCCGGCTTTACCGAGAATCCCTACGCCTGGATGCGGGCGGCGGATCTCTTCGTCCTCTCCTCCCGCTACGAGGGCTCCCCCAACGTGCTGGTGGAGGCCATGGCGGTGGGGACGCCGGTGGTGGCCACCGACTGCCCCAGCGGGCCGCGGGCGCTGCTGCGCGACGGCGAGCTGGGGCCGCTGGTCCCGGTGGGCGACAGCGAGGCGCTGGCGGCGGCCATGGAGCGGGTCCTGGCGGCGCCGCCGGACGGCGACGCGCTCAAGGCGGCGGTGGCCGATCACACCGTGGCCGAGAGCAGTCGGCGCTATCGGGAGGTGCTGCTGGGGGAGGCGGCTGGCTCGAGAGCCGGCGGCTGCTAGAATGGCGCCTCGCCGACCGGGTCCGTCCGCATGCTCATCTCCTATTCCCACAACTTCCTCTTCGTCCACATCGCCAAGACCGGTGGGACCAGCGTGCGCGCCGCCCTGCGCCGCTACCGCTGGGGCGGCTGGTACTCCCTGCCGCTGTGGCTGGCCGCCCAGGTGGACCAGATCACCCGGCCGCGCCACAAGCTGGGGCTGAAGTTCCCCCGCCACGGCAAGGCGGTGGCGGCGAAGGAGATGCTGCCGGAGCCGGTCTACCGGGGCTTTTTCAAGTTCACCATCGTGCGCAATCCCTGGGACCTGCAGGTGAGCTCCTGGCACCACATCCGCCGGGAGAAACCCCACGTGCTGACGGGGATCGACACCTTCGCCGACTTCCTGCGCTACAAGTTCGACCCCGAGCGCGACTACGACTACATGCTCGACATCTCCGCCGAGCGCCAGCACGAATACCTGGTGGACCTCAACGGCGAGGTCATCGTCGACTACATCGGCCGTTACGAGCGCCTGGGCGAGGACTTCGCCGAGATCTGCCGGCGCATCGGGATCCGGCAGCCGGAGCTGCCCCACCTGCGCCGGGCCACCGAGCGCGAGGACTACCGCGCCTACTATACCGACGAGCTGGCCGAGCGGGTGGCCGAGCACTACCGGCGGGATATCGAGATCCTGGGCTATACCTTTGACGGGGGAGCGGCATGAATACCGGGCGACCGAAGGTCCTGCTGCACATCGGCCTGCACAAGACCGGGACCCGCTTCCTGCAGCGGGAGGTCTTCGGCCAGCTCGACCCGACGCAGTTCAGCGTGAATCCCGAGCCGCTGTGGCCGGCGGTGCGCCAGGAGGACCTGCTCCAGCGTCCGGTGGCGGCAACGGCCCTCATCGCCCGGGCCCTGGGTGGAGGTACTGCCGCAGCCTTATTCAGTACGGCTTCGACAAGGACACCTACAAGACGGGGACCTGCTGGCCCGCCACGGCATGCGTGAACGCATCGAGGCGCACTACGCCGAGGAGAATGCGGAGCTGGAGCGGATCGCCCACCAGCAGCTGGCGGCCGTCACCGACGAGGGCGGGCGCGACGGCGGTTAGGCGGTCCTGGGCCGGGGGTCAGTAACCCAGCGCGGCAAGTTCTTTGGTGTGGGCCTCGGCGAAGGTGGCCAGCGCCGGGTCGCCGCGGTGGGCGAAGGCGCGGGAGGCGTCGAAGCGCCCGGCCTGCTGGCGCAGGGCCGCATCGCTGGCCTCCAGACCGCAGAAGTCGACGATCTGGCGTAGACCCGGCTCGGGGTCGGCCAGCAGGTCCTCGTAGCGCAGTTCC
>JBKGYA010000127.1:0-6109 GCA_046546335.1 Thiohalospira sp.
CCACTGAGTGGTGACGGCGTGGCGGTCCTTGCGCCCGGACCAGCTCACCGCCCGCGGCGGAAGGCCGGCGGCGCGGGCGAGCTGCCTGCCCAGCCACTCGGTGTTGGTACCGGTCTTCTCGATCCGCAGCCAGGCATGCTGGCCGCTGCCGTCGGGCTCGAAGCCCAGCACCTCGTCCACCCGGAAGTCCGTCGGCGACCCCCGCAGGGTGGCGACCACCGGCGGCTCGCCCAGGGCGCGGGGACCCAGGAGTTCGTCGTCGCCGGCGCTCACGCCGGCCCCAGCAGGGCGACGGCGTGGGCGGCGATGCCCTCCTCCCGGCCGGTGTAGCCCAGCCGCTCGGTGGTGGTGGCCTTGACGTTGGCCACCCCGGCGGCCAGGCCCAGGTCGGCGGCGATGTTGGCCGCCATGGCCTCGACGTGGGGGCCGATCCGGGGGCGCTGGGCGATGAGGGTGGTGTCGACGTTCACCGGCGCCCAGCCGGCCGCCGCCACGGCATCCCGGCAGTGGCGCAGGAGCACGCGGCTGTCGGCGCCGGCCCAGGCCGGATCGTCGTCGGGGAAGTGGCGGCCGATGTCGCCCAGGCCGGCGGCGCCCAGCAGGGCGTCGCAGAGGGCGTGGAGGAGGACGTCGCCGTCGGAGTGGGCCACCAGGCCGTGGTCGTGGGGGATGGTGACCCCACCCAGGACCACGTGGTCGCCGTCGCCGAAGCGGTGGACGTCGAAGCCGTGGCCGATGCGCATCACGCCGTCTCCGTCTGGTGGCCGAGGTAGAGGGCGGCCAGGGCCAGGTCCTCGGGCCGGGTGATCTTCACGTTGTCCGCCGAGCCCTCGACCATGCGCGGCCGGTGGCCGGCCCACTCCACCGCCGAGGCCTCGTCGGTCACCGGCACGCCGGCGGCCAGGGCCTCGCCCAGCGCCTCCCGCAGCGCGCCCAGCCGGAACATCTGCGGGGTCACCGCGCGCCACAGGCCGCTGCGGTCCACGGTGGCATCCACCACGCCGTCGGTATCGGCATGCTTGACGGTATCCACCATCGGGATCCCCAGGAGCCCGCCCACCGGGTCCCCGGCCAGGCTGGTAAGGAGGTGGTCGAGGTCGTCGGCGCGCAGGCAGGGGCGGGCAGCGTCGTGGACCAGGACCCACTCCTCCGCCCCCGCCCGGGCGGCCAGCGCCTCCAGGGCGGCGAGGACGGAGTCGGCCCGCTCCGCCCCGCCGGTGACGCGCTGGACCGGTCCCGGCAACTCCGCGGCCAGGGCGTCGAAACGCTCGTCGGCGGCATCCACGGCGATGACGATCCCCTGCAGGCCCGGCTGGGCGGCGAGCCGCGCCACCGTGTGGTGGAGCACGGCGCGGCCGTGGAGCTCCAGGTACTGCTTGGGGGTGGCGGAGCCCATGCGCCGGCCGGCACCGGCGGCGGGGATCACCGCCCAGAAGGGAACGGGGTCGGTACTCACTCGTCGTCCACCAGGAGGAAGAAGGTCTCGTCCTCGCCGATCATGCCCAGCTCGCTGCGGGCGCGCTCCTCGATGGCATCCAGGCCGCGCTTGAGGTCCTCCACCTCTGCACGCAGGGCGCGGTTGCGCTCGGCCAGCTCCTCATTGGCGGTGCGCTGCTCGGCCACCGCCGCCTCCAGCCGCCAGATCTCCAGCAGGCCGCCCTCGTCGGACCACAGTCGCCACTGCAGCCCCACCAGAAGCAGCGCCAGCAGGCCGGCGAGCCAGCGCATGGCCGCTAGCGCCCCCCGTTCCCCGCCAGGGCGTCACGGCCGGGATAGCGGGCCTTCGCGCCCAGCGCCTCCTCGATCCGCAGGAGCTGGTTGTACTTGGCCACGCGATCCGAGCGCGACAGGGAGCCGGTCTTGATCTGGCCGCAGCCGGTGGCCACCGAGAGGTCGGCGATGAAGGTGTCCTCGGTCTCGCCGGAGCGGTGGGAGACCACCGCCGTGTAGCCGGCCTCCCGGGCCACGGTGATGGCCTCCAGGGTCTCGGTGAGGGTCCCGATCTGGTTGACCTTGATGAGGATGGAGTTGGCCACGCCGCGCTCGATGCCCTCGCGCAGGATGGAGGGGTTGGTGACGAAGAGGTCATCCCCCACCAGCTGGATCCGGCGGCCCAGGGCGTCGGTGAGCGCCTTCCAGCCCTCCCAGTCGTCCTCGGCCAGGCCGTCCTCGATGGTGACGATGGGGTACTGGTCCACCCAGCCCTGGAGCCAGGAGACCATGCCCTCGGCGTCCAGCTCCCGGTTCTCGGAGGCCAGCCGGTAGCGGCCGTTCTCGACGAACTCGCTGGCGGCCACGTCCAGCCCCAGGGCGATATCGTCACCGGGGCGGTAGCCCGCCTTCTCGATGGCCTCCAGGATGGTCTCCAGGGCCGCCTCGTTGGAGGGCAGGTCCGGGGCGAAGCCGCCCTCGTCGCCCACGCCGGTGGCCAGGCCCCGGGCGTTGAGCACGCCCTTGAGGGCGTGGAAGACCTCGGCGCCGTAGCGCACCGCCTCGGCGAGGCTGGGCGCGCCCACCGGCAGGATCATGAACTCCTGGAGGTCCACGGAGTTCTCGGCGTGGGCCCCGCCGTTGAGGATGTTCATCATGGGCACCGGCAGGATCTCCGGCATCCCGTCGGCCAGGTGCTGCCACAGGGGCTGGCCGCGGCCGGCCGCCGCTGCCCGGGCCGCCGCCAGGGAGACGGCGAGGAGGGCGTTGGCCCCCAGCTCATCCTTGTTGGGGGTACCGTCCAGCTCGCACATCCGCCGATCCAGGCCGGCCTGGTCGCCGGCATCCATCCCGGTGACGCCCTCGGCCAGCGGACCGTTGACGCTGGCCACGGCGTTGCGCACCCCCTTGCCCAGGTAGCGCGACTTGTCGCCGTCGCGCATCTCCAGCGCCTCGCGGCTGCCGGTAGAGGCGCCGGAGGGGACGGAGGCCGAGGCGACGACGCCGCAGGCCAGGGCGACATCGGCCTCCACCGTAGGGTTGCCGCGGGAGTCGAGGATCTCGCGGGCGTGGACTCGGGTGATCGTGAGATCGGGCTGGCTCATGGGGTGCTTCGTTCCTTACTGTCGGGGCCTTGTGGGTGGGGCGACCTCAGAGGCCGCCCAGGGTCTCTTCCGCGTAGGGGGCGGCCTTGACCACCCCGTCCAGGGCCTTGAGGGTCTCCAGCAGCGCCGGCAGCCGGTCCATGGGCCACATGTTGGGGCCGTCGGAGAGGGCCTGTTCCGGATCGGGGTGGGTCTCCATGAACAGGCCGCTGACCCCGGCGGCGACGGCGGAGCGGGCCAGCACCGGGACGAACTCCCGCTGCCCGCCGGAGCGCCCGCCCTGCCCGCCCGGCTGCTGGACCGAGTGGGTGGCGTCGAAGACCACCGGGGCGCCGGTATCGCGCATGCTGGCCAGGCCGCGCATGTCGGAGATCAGGGTGTTGTAACCGAAGGAGACGCCGCGCTCGCAGACCATCACCTGGTCGTTGCCCACCTCGCGCGCCTTGGCCACCACGTTGTCCATGTCCCAGGGCGCCAGGAACTGGCCCTTCTTGATGTTCACCGGCCGACCCTGACGGGCGACGTTCTGGATGAAGTTGGTCTGCCGCGCCAGGAAGGCCGGCGTCTGCAGGACGTCCACCACCTCGGCCACCTCCGCCATGGGGGTGTCCTCGTGGACGTCGGTGAGCACCGGCACCCCCACCTCGTCGCGGATCCGCTGGAGGATGCGCAGCCCCTCCTCCAGGCCGGGACCGCGATAGCTCTTGGCCGAGGTGCGGTTGGCCTTGTCGAAGGAGGACTTGTAGATGAAGGGGATCCCCTGCTCCCCGGCCATCTCCGCCAGTCGGCCGGCGGTCTCCAGCGCGAGGGCCTCGCTCTCGATGACGCAGGGCCCGGCGATGAGGAAGAGGGGCTCGCGCGGGCCGACCTCGAAGCCACACAGATTCATGCCGACTCACTCCCTTCCTGGCGCGCGGCGCGATGGGCGGCCGCGGCGTTGACGAAGCCGGAGAACAGCGGATGGCCGTCCCGGGGCGTGGAGGTGAACTCCGGATGGAACTGGCAGGCGACGAACCAGGGGTGGTCCGGCAGCTCCACCACCTCCACCAGACTGGCGTCCATGGAGGTACCGGCCACAGCGAGGCCGGCCTTCTCCAGCACCTCCAGGTAGTGGTTGTTGAACTCGTAGCGGTGGCGGTGGCGCTCGACGATGACCTCCTTGCCGTAGAGCTCGCGCACCCGGCTGGCCTCGCTGAGCCGGCAGGGCTGCGCCCCCAGCCGCATGGTACCGCCCAGGTCGCTGCCCTCGTCGCGGGTCTCCACCCGGCCGTCGGCGGTGGTCCACTCCGTGATGAGGCCGATGACCGGGTGCAGGGTCTGCGGGTCGAACTCGCTGGAGTGGGCCCCCTCGAGCCCGGCCTTGTGGCGGGCGAACTCGATGACCGCCACCTGCATGCCCAGGCAGATCCCGAGATAGGGGATGCGCTTCTCCCGGGCGCAGCGCACGGCGGCGATCTTGCCCTCCACCCCGCGCTCGCCGAAGCCGCCGGGGACCAGGATGGCGTCGGCGCTCTCCAGCACGCCGGTGCCCTCGCGCTCCAGCACCTCGGAGTCGACATACTCGATGTGGACCTTGCTGCCGGTGTGCAGGCCGGCGTGGATGAGCGCCTCGGAGAGCGACTTGTACGCCTCGGTGAGCTCCACGTACTTCCCCACCATGGCGACGGTCACCGTGCGCTCGGTGCGGCCCAGGGCGTCCACCACCGCCTGCCACTCGGACAGGTCCGCCTCGTGGGCGGCCAGGCGCAGCTTCTCCACCACGATGTCGTCCAGCCCCTCGGCGTGGAGGAGCATGGGGATGCGGTAGATGCTGTCGGAATCGATGGCGGAGAAGACCGCGCGCTCCTCGGTATTGGTAAAGAGCGCGATCTTGCGCCGCTCCTCCGGCGGCACCGGCCGCTCCGCCCGGCAGAGCAGGATGTCCGGCTGGATGCCGATGGAGCGCAGCTCCTTCACCGAGTGCTGCGTCGGCTTGGTCTTCATCTCCCCCGCCGTGGGGATCCAGGGCAGCAGGGTGAGGTGCATGAAGATGGCGTTCTCCGCCCCCTGCTCCACCCGCATCTGGCGGATGGCCTCCAGGAAGGGCAGCGACTCGATGTCGCCCACGGTACCGCCGATCTCCACCATGGCGACGTCGTAGCCGTCCGCCCCCTCCTGGATGAGGTGCTTGATCTCGTCGGTGATGTGGGGAATCACCTGCACCGTACCGCCCAGGTAGTCGCCGCGGCGCTCCTTGTGGATGACGTTCTCGTAGACCCGACCACTGGTGAAGTTGTTGCGCCGGGTCATGGGGGAGCGGACGAAGCGCTCGTAGTGGCCCAGGTCCAGGTCGGTCTCCGCCCCGTCCTCGGTGACGAAGACCTCGCCGTGCTGGAAGGGGCTCATGGTCCCCGGGTCCACGTTGATGTAGGGATCCAGCTTGAGCAGGGTCACCCGCAGGCCGCGGGACTCCAGGATCGAGGCCAGGGAGGCCGCGGAGATCCCCTTGCCCAGGGAGGAGACCACGCCGCCGGTGATGAAGATGTACTTGGTCATCCAGTCCAGTTCGCCGGGTGAGGGGGTGGGCGGGCCGCACGGGCCCGGGCTCAAGCCGCCAATTTTCGGCCTTTTGGGGCCGGGTTGCAATCGGCGCGCCGGCGGGCAGCGGATTGGCGAGTGCTTCGTCGGCGTTCAGCCGGCCGGCTCGAAGTACGGGAGCCATCCGGGCTCTTCCGGGCCGGGCCGAACCGCCGGGCAGACGCGGATACCAACCAGCGCCACCGGCTCTCCGTTCACGCGGATCACCGGCCAGTGGGGCCGCCACCAGGGGGCGATGCCGGCGGCGCGCAGGAGCTCGCTGATCCGCTGGTGGCCCCCGGGTCCGGGCAGGCGCTCCCCCGGCACGGGCGGACCCACGGTCACGGCGCCGGTGAGCGCCGAGGCCGCTACGCCCTCCCCCACAGTCCATTCGGCGGTCAGGCGGCCGGCGGGCAGGTCCAGAGGCTCCCCCGGTTGCCAGGGCCGTTCCGGCGGCGGATCCGGGAGCGGCGGCAGCAGGAAGATCGCCCCGCGGTGGCGGCGGGCCCGGGCGCCGG
>JBKGYA010000128.1:0-5967 GCA_046546335.1 Thiohalospira sp.
GAGGGCGGCGACCACCAGCGCCAGTCCCAGCAGTATCGGTCCCGTTCTGCGCCAGTTGAGGCTCTTCATGGGTTGCCCCTCGTCTCCAGCTTGGTGGGCTAGCGCGGATGGGCGTTGGGGAGAACGGGTGCAGCAGGTACGCCGTACATACGTCCATGTAGGCTCCACGACGGCATCCCTGCCGTCGAGGACCTGCTGCACCCGTTCCCCCCAACGCCCATCCTGGCCCCTTGGCCGGTTCCGCTCTCCCTGCCGCCCTCCCTCGGCCCTTCCCGAGGTCCCTCGGGGAAGGCCTCTCCCGGGGCAACTCTGTGACCGCCCCGCTCAATGCCCCGTATAATGCCAGCATGAGTGGTGATACGCCCGCCCCGGAGCGGATTCGGGAACAGAAGCAGCGGCTGAGCGACCTGCGCGCCGCCCTGGCCGAGGTGTCGCGGCGGGAGGCGGAGGCGCTGCGCCGCCGCCTGGGCGGGGTGGAGCGCCGCCTCAAGCGTGGCCAGCCGGTGGGGGAGAAGGCCCTGGCCGCCATAGAGGCGGACCTGGGCCGCGCCCGCGCCGACCGTGCTGCCCGCCTGGTGGCCGAGCCGCGCCTGGACTACCCGCCGGACCTCCCGGTTACCGCCCACCGCGAGGCCATCCGCGATGCCATCCGGGATAACCAGGTCGTGATCGTGGCCGGGGAGACCGGGTCCGGCAAGACCACCCAGCTGCCCAAGCTCGCCCTGGAGCTGGGCTACGGCATCGACGGCCGTATCGGCCACACCCAGCCGCGGCGGATCGCCGCCCGCAGCGTCGCCAACCGCCTGGCCGAGGAGGTGGGGGGGGAGACCGGGGAGCTGGTGGGCTACAAGGTCCGCTTCTCGGACCGTGTGGGCCAGGGCAGCCGGGTGAAGGTGATGACCGACGGGATCCTGCTCGCCGAGATCCCCCACGACCCGGACCTGCTCGCCTACGACGTCCTCATCATCGACGAGGCCCACGAGCGCAGCCTCAACATCGACTTCCTGCTGGGTTACCTCAAGCGGCTGCTGCCGCGCCGGCCCGACCTCCGGGTGGTCATCACCTCGGCGACCATCGACACCGAGCGTTTCTCCAATCACTTCGACGGCGCCCCGGTCATCGAGGTGAGTGGCCGCGGCTACCCGGTGGAGGTGCGCTACCGGCCGCCGGAGGAGGCCGAGGAGGGCGAAGGTAACACCCTGGACGGCGTCCTGGCAGCGGTGGACGAGCTGGCCGCCGAGGGGCCGGGGGACATCCTGGTCTTCTTCCCCACCGAGCGGGACATCCGCGAGGCGGCGGAGGCCCTGCGCAAGCACCATCCGCCGCAGACCACCATCCTGCCCCTCTACTCGCGGCAATCGGCGGCCGAGCAGAACCGCGTCTTCCGTACCGGCGGCGGGCGGCGCATCGTCCTGGCCACCAACGTCGCCGAGACCTCGCTGACCGTGCCCGGAATCCGCTACGTGGTGGACACCGGCCTGGTGCGCATGAGCCGTTATTCGGTGCGCTCCCGGGTGCAGCGGCTCCCGGTGGAGCCGGTGAGCCGGGCCTCCGCCGACCAGCGCGCCGGCCGGTGCGGTCGGGTGGCGCCGGGGATCTGCATCCGCCTCTACAGCGAGGCCGACTACCAGGGCCGGCCCCCCTTCACCGACCCGGAGATCCGGCGGACCAATCTCGCCAGCGTGGTCCTGCGCATGGCCGACCTGGGGCTGGGGGACGTGGCCGACTTCCCCTTCGTCGATCCGCCGGAGCGCAAGCAGATCAACGACGCCTACCGCCTCCTCCACGAGCTGCGGGCGGTGGACGACGGCCGCCGGATCACCGACGCCGGCCGCGAGCTGGCCCGCCTGCCGGTGGATCCGCGCCTGGGCCGGATCCTCCAGGCCGCCCGGGACGAGGGGGCGCTGGCGGAGGCGCTGGTGGTGGTCGCCGGCCTGACCATCCAGGACCCGCGGGAGCGCCCCGCCGAGGCGGCCGGGGAGGCGGATGCCCGCCATGCCGCCTTCGCCGACGACGCCTCCGACTTCGCCTCCCTGCTGCGGCTCTGGGAGCACGTGGAGGACCGCCGCCGCCACCTCACCCGGCGCCGCTTCGAGGCCCACTGCCGGGAGAACTTCCTCTCCCCGGTGCGGGTGCGGGAGTGGCGGGAACTCCATACCCAGCTCAAGCAGACGGTGACCGAGCAGGGCTGGCGGCTCAACGAGATCCCGGCGGAGTACACCGCCCTGCACCGCGCCCTCCTGGCCGGCCTGCTCACCCACGTGGCGGTGCGCGACGAGAAGAAGGAATACCTGGGCACCCGGGGCCGCAAGCTCCACCTCTTCCCCGGCAGCGGCATCCAGGGGAATCCGAAGTGGATCGTCGCCGCCGAGCTGGCGGAGACCTCGCGCCTGTTTGCCCGCACCGTGGCGCGGATCGAGCCCGAGTGGATCGAGCCCCTGGCCGGCCACCTGGTGAGCCGCAGCTACGGCGATCCCCACTGGGAGCGCAGGAGCGCCCGGGTGGTGGCCGCCGAGCAGGTCTCCCTGCAGGGGCTCATCCTCGCCAGCAATCGCCGGGTGGACTACGGCCGGATCGATCCCGAGGAGGCGCGCCGGGTCTTCATCCGGCAGGCGCTGGTGGAGGGGGACTACACCACCGACGCCGCCTTCTTCGCCCACAACCGCGAGTGCCTGGAGGCAGTGGCCCAGCTGGAGGACAAGGCGCGCCGCCGCGACCTGCTGGTGGACGAGGCGACCCTGTTCGACTTCTACGAGCGCCGCATCCCCGAGGGGATCCACACCGGCAAGGCCTTCGAGCGTTGGCGCAAGCAGGTGGAGGCCGACGACCCGCGCTACCTCTTCCTGGACCCCGAGGCCGCCCTGGCCGGCGAGGCGGGGGATGTCACCGCCGCCGACTACCCGGACCGGCTCACGGTGGCCGGGGTGGAGCTGCCCCTGCGCTATCGCTTCGAGCCCGGCCACGCCGAGGACGGCGTCACCGCCACCGTCCCCCTGGCGGCGCTCAACCAGCTGCCGCCGGCCCCCTTCGAGTGGCTGGTTCCCGGGCTGCTGGAGGAGAAGATCACCGCGCTGATCCGCGGCCTGCCCAAGGCGCGCCGGCGCCACTTCGTCCCCGCCCCCGACTTCGCCCGCGCCGTCCGCGAGGCCATCGGCAGTCGCGGCGACGAGCCGCTTACCGAGGCGGTGGGCCGGGCGCTGCACCGCATGACCGGGGTGGAGGTCCCCGCCGACGAGTGGGCGGCGGTGGAACTCCCCGACCACCTGCGCCTGCGCTTCGAGGTGGTGGAGGCCGACGGCACGGTGGTCGCCGCCGGCCGCGACCTGGCGGCCCTCCAGGCGGAGCAGGGCGGGGCGGCCACCGCCGGCTTCACCGGCGTCGCCGGGGACGAGTGGGAGCGCGACGGGATCACCGACTGGGACTTCGGCGAACTCCCCGAGCGGGTGGAGCTCACTACCGGCGGAGTGACCTTCGCCGGCCACCCGGGGCTGGTGGACCAGGGGGAGGCCGTGGGCCTGCGGCTCTTCGATACCGCCGAGGCGGCGGAGGCGGCCAGCCGGGCCGGGCTGCGCCGGCTCTACCGGCTGGCGGCGAGCCAGACGGTGCGCTACCTGCGCCGGCAGTTGCCGGGGCTGGAGGCGGTACGCAAGGAACTCCTGCGGGTGGACCGCACCAGCGACGCCGCCGAGGTCATCACCGATGTCGCCCTCGACCGCGTCTTCCTGGGCGACGAGCCGCTGCCGCGGGACGAGGCCACCTTCCGGGAGCGGCTGGAGCGCCGCGGCGACCTGGTACCCACGGCGACGAAGCTGGTGGAGCAGCTCCACGGGATCCTGACCCAGTACCGCGACATCACCCGCGCCCTGGAGGGCTTCAACAGCCTGGCGCTCATGGAGAGCCTGGCGGATATCCGCGAGCAGCTGGACTTCCTGGTCTACCCCGGCTTCCTGGGTGCGCTGCCCCCGGAGCGGCTGGCCGACCTGCCGCGCTACCTGCGCGGGATCCAGCGCCGGATCGAGCGGCTGGAGCAGGACCCCTCCCGGGAGCGGGCGCCGCTGCGTGCCATCCGCCCCTGGTGGGAGCGCTGGCGGGACCATCCCCGGCGGGAGGAGCTCACCGACTTCCGCTGGCTGCTGGAGGAGTACCGCATCGCGCTGTTCGCTCAGGAGATCGGGGCGCGGGGCAAGGTCTCGGAGAAGCGGGTGGCGGCGGCCTGGAAGGAGGTGTCTCGATGAATCGGTCCGGCGGCGGCAGGGGGAGGGCCGGGTGGCCCGTTCCGGGACACGGCGTGAATACATCCCTGTAGCCTCGACGGCGGCATCCATGCCGCCGACGGTCCCAGAACGGGCCATCCGACCCTCCACCGTCTCTTCAGTCGCCTGTTCCTACCAGCGGGAGCTCGTCGTCCGCGGGATGGGCGGCGGTTCCTCGCTCTCCGCCTTGGCCTCCGCCGCCGCCAGCCATTCCCGCAGGGGGTCCCACTGGGCCAGCTCCGAGGGGTCGGTTCGCTTCAGCTCGTGGATGGAGAGGCCGTGCTCGGCGGCGTCGGTATAGCTGTGGCTGTCCCAGAGGGTGGTGATGAAGGGGATCTCCAGCCGCTTCAGGAAGCGCTGCAGGGGGTGGTAGACCGGCGTGTCCTTCTTGACCCGGTTGGCGATGACGCCGACCTCCACCGGCATGGCCCGGATCTTCCCGGTGAGGAAGAGGTCCTTGATGAAGTCGGAGGTCACGTGGATGTCGATGGGCGAGGGCAGCACCGGGATGATGACCGCATCCACCCGGCGAAGCATGTTCTGGAGGTCGTAGCCGGTGAAGCCGGCGGGGACGTCGATCACCACCCGCTGGGTCTCCGGCGGGATGCGCAGCCGCCAGGAACGGGTCGCGCCGGTGACGTGGCGGTTGGCCGAGATGGCGGTGATGGGGGCGGCGGTCTTCGGCCGCATGGCGTGCCACGCCATGGCCGATTCCTGGGGATCGTAGTCCATCAGGGCCGTGTGGTAGCCCTGCTCGGCGTAGTACCCGGCGATGTTGGTGGAAAGGGTGGTCTTGCCACTACCCCCCTTGGCGTTGACCACCATGACCCGGAACATAGACCTCTCCCAATGCCGTACGCACGACGGCTCCGTCAGGAGCCAAGGTATCCCACCCGCTCAGGGATGTGAACGCTGTCACACTTTCTGGCTGGTCAATGTTTGACCATTTTCATCCGGAATTCGGGTCTTCCCTGTCGCGATCCCGTGCCATATCGCGCAGCATCCGCTCCTGCTCGGTGAAGGATGGCATCCGGCCCCCCCCTTCGTCTGCCCCCGTTCGGGGGGGCGTGTGGCCGCCGTGCTCGCGCTCCTTCTCGGCGCTGTAGGCGGCGATGGCGGCCTCGGGGTCCTCCGCCTCCTGGGGGTAGCGACCGCGATAGCCCGCCGGCGGTGTCGCCCCGCCCCCCAGGAAGGCCTGCTTGCGCAGGGTCTTGTTCACCTCCGCCCGCAGCCGTTCGATCCGGAACAGGTCGACGATCCCCCAGCCGACCACCACGGTGGCCAGCGCGGCGGCGATGGGCGGCCAGCCGGCCCACCACAGGCCCACGGCCCCGAGGGTGAGAACCGGCAGCGCCACGGCACCGCGCCGGTCGCCCAGGTAGAGGCGGTGGAGCCCCAGCGGGAAGAGCGGCCACAATGCCCAGGTGGTGGTGCGCTTGCGCAGGCGACGGGTGAGCTTCTGGTTGACGCTCTGCAGGCCGCCGCCGGAGAGGTCGAACTGCTGCCAGGGTCGGGACATTCATTGCCTCCGGATGCCATATGGTTTCGATTCGGGGCGGCCCCGGCGGGCCGGGATCGGGTTGCGGGGCACGGCGTACTACCTCCATGTAGCCTCCACGGCGGCATCCATGCCGCCGAGGGCCCCGGTAACCACCCCCGCCCCGGCCGGCGCTCCCGGAGCGGAGAGAACGGAACGCGTTTTGCCCTCGCGGGC
>JBKGYA010000129.1:0-5950 GCA_046546335.1 Thiohalospira sp.
ATGGTCACCACCTCCACCGAGAGCTGGGTCAGCGCCAGGTCGGGGGCGGAGAAGCGCACGAAGAGCAGCGAGACCACCAGCCCGACGATGCCGATGACCACGATCGCCACCAGACGCCGGCGGTGCACGGCCACCGTGGCCGCCGCCCCCAGGGCGAGGGCGAGGACCGCGGCGATGCCGGCGGCATCCATCGGCAGCAGCTCGCGACCGCCGAACAGCGCCGGCGGCTCCAGGGCGACCGCCACCAGCCCCGCCGCCACCGCGGCCGTGAAGAAGATGAAGAGGTAGCGCTGCAGACCCCCGCCGTCCCCGCCGTCGACGATGGTCCGTGCCACGCGGGCGAGGCCGTTGATGGTCGCCTCGAAGGCCGCCTCGCCATCCCCCCTGGGCATCCGCTCGTAGAGGGCGAAGAGGTGGAAGCGCAGGGCGTAGAGCGTGATCCCGCCGACCATGGCGATGACGCTCATGAGCAGCGGGAAGTTCAGGCCGTGCCAGATGGCCAGGCTGTAGTCGGGCAGCCCCGAGGGGACCACAGCGCCGGCGGAGACCTCCAGCAGTGGCCCGATGACCACCGCCGGAAGGATGCCCACCAGCAGGCAGAGCCCCACCAGGATCTCCACCGGGATCTTCATCCAGCGCGGCGGCTCGTGGGGGGTGCGGTCCAGGCCGACGGGCTCGCCGTTGAAGAAGACGTCGTGGATGAAGCGCAGGGAGTAGGCCATGGAGAAGAGCCCGGCGGCGGTGGCCACCACCGGCAGGACCCACGCCCACTCGCCGAGCCACTGCTGGTGCAGGGTCTCGGCGAAGAACATCTCCTTGGAGAGGAAGCCATTGAGCAGTGGTACCCCGGCCATGGCCAGGGCCGCCACCATGGCCAGCACCGCCGTATGCGGCATGTAACGGAACAGCCCGTTGATCCGGCGCATGTCGCGGCTGCCGGTCTCGTGGTCGATGATCCCGGCGGCCATGAAGAGCGAGGCCTTGAAGGTGGCGTGGTTGATGATGTGGAAGACGCCGGCCACCGCGCCCAGGGGCGTGCCGAAACCGAACAGCAGGGTGATGAGCCCCAGGTGGCTGATGGTGGAGTAGGCCAGCAGCCCCTTGATGTCGTGCTGGAAGATGGCGGTGAAGGCGCCGAAGGTGAAGGTGAGCAGGCCCGCCCCGCCCACCAGGAAGAACCAGGTGTCGGTCCCGGCCAGCGCGGGATGCAGCCGGGCCAGGAGGAAGACGCCGGCCTTCACCATGGTCGCCGAGTGGAGGTAGGCGGAGACCGGGGTGGGCGCCGCCATGGCGCGCGGCAGCCAGAAGTGGAAGGGGAACTGCGCCGATTTCGTGAACACCCCCAGCAGGACCAGGAGCAGCGCCGGCAGGTAGAGGTCGTGGCCGCGGATGATCTCGCCGGAGGCGATGATAGTGGAGACGTCGTAGCTGCCGGCCATCTCGCCCAGCAGCAGGATACCGCCCAGCAGCGCCAGCCCCCCGGCCCCGGTGACGGTGAGCGCCATGCGCGCGGAGCGCCGGGCGTGGTAGTCGCCGTGGTGGTAGCTGATGAGGAAGAAGGAGCTCAGGCTGGTCAGCTCCCAGAAGACCAGCAGCACCAGCAGGTTCTCCGAGAGGACCACGCCGAGCATGGCCCCCATGAAGACCAGCAGCAGCGTATAGAAACGGCCCAGGGGGCGGTCGGCCGGCAGATAGTAGCGGGCGTACAGGACCACCAGCAGGCCGATGCCCAGGATCAGGGTAGCGAAGAGCAGCCCCAGCCCGTCCATGCGCAGCGCCAGCTCCAGGCCGGCCTGCGGCAGCCACTGCCAGCGCTCGATGATGACCTCGCCGGCGAAGACCCGGCCCCAGAGGGCGCTGAGCAGGATCAGGCCGACCACCGCGGTGGCGCCGGCCAGCCAGGCCGGCCACAGCCGTCCGGCGCGGGCGAAGAGGAGCGGTAGCAGGGCTCCCAGGAAGGGGGTCGCTACCAGGGCTAACAGCATGATCCATCCCTATCGGGGCGCACCCCGAGGCGTGTTCGCGGCCGTGGCCGCCTCCCGGAGGTATCAGTATCTACCGCCGCGGCGGGCCGGTAAACCGGCGCCGCGTGCCGTTATCGTGCCGGCTGGCGCAGGGTCAGGCGACCGCTGCGCTGCTCCAGTTCCAGGGCCTCCAGGGCGCTCATGCCCAGCAGGACCTCGCGGTCGTCCATGGCCGGATTGAGGCTGGCACGGACGTCCCGAAGTTCCAGGGGGCCCAGGGTGAGCCGTTCGATCCGCGTGGCGTGGGCCTGGATGCGGCCGTTGGCGGTGCGGTAGGCCAGGCTCGCCCCCGGCTCCAGACCCAGCTCCTCGCCCAGGCGGGCGGGGATGGAGACGTCGCTGGCCCCCGTGTCGATGACGAAGGTCACCGGCTCGCCGTTGATCCGGCCCGGGGCGACGTAGTGACCGCTGTCGTTGCGGCTGAGTTCCACCTCCCGGGCGCCATCCTCGGTAACCTGCTCCTGGAGGTTGCGGTTGGGACTGGAACGGCCGGAGAGGTGGTATTCCAGGGCAAAGGCCAGCAGGCCCAGGGCGAGTGCCCAGGCGGCGACGATCATGCCGAGCCCGAGGCGACTCGAGGGCTCCGAGGAGGGCGGCCGGTCCATGGAGCCATTATTGCAGAGCCCCGGGGTGGGGCATAGAACCGGCCCCCGGTCGTCTTGCCCCTTGTGAGACAGGTGTAATTGCGTGTGGCACGTTGGGTGGTATTCTGCGCAGATCCGGTCTGTCCGGAACGGGGCGACGACCCTGCGGGCTCCCGGCCAGGATGACGGGCGTGAGACGGCCCGGAAAAGGCGCTCGTGAGGCCGGGCTCACGGGTGACAAGAATACGACAGTGCGACCCGGTGAGGTGAGGGAACATGCAACGAGAGGTGGTTTTTGCGGGACCACCCCTCCACGGGAGGGGCTGGGCAGGACATGGGCAGTGGGCTGCGGGCGCGGCCACCGGAAGGCTCCGGGGAGGGCGCCATGGAGGGTGAGCTGCGTAATCCGGATTTTCACGCGCGGCTGCGCCAGCTGGTGGGAAAGGAACGGCCCTATTCCTGGGCGGCCCGGGTGGGGATCTCCAAGGGGGCCTTCACCCGCATCTGGCGGGAGGGGACCATCCCCAGCCCCGAGCTGCTGCTGCGGATCCGCGAGCACGCCGGCGTCTCCCTGGACTGGCTGCTCACCGGTGACGGCGTGGGCCCCGGCGAGGCGGCCATGGATACCGATCTGCTGGCCCGGACCCTGGAGCGGGTCGAGGGGGTGCTGGCGGAGAGCGGCGAGGCGATGCCGCCGGAGCGCAAGGCCCAGCGCGTGGCCGCCCTCTACGCCCTGGGGCTGGAGCGGGGGCAGCCGCCGGAGCCGGATGCCGTGCGCCGGCTGGTGCCGTGACCGCAGCCGGGGTCGGGCAACCCGACGGCGTCACCGGGGGCTGGCTGGCCTCTGCCCGGCAGCGGCCCTCGCCCAACTGGGACCAGCGCCCCCCCGGCGTGGAGGTGGACCTGCTGGTGATCCACGCCATCAGCCTCCCCCCCGGGGCCTTCGGCGGCGAGGGGGTGGAGCGGCTGTTCACCAACCGCCTGGACCCCGATGCCCACCCCTTCTTCCGGAGCATCGAGGGGCTGCGGGTATCGGCCCACCTCTTCATCCGCCGCGACGGCACCCTCTACCAGTTCGTTCCCCTGTACGGACGGGCCTGGCACGCCGGCCAGTCGAGCTTCGCCGGCCGGCCGCGCTGCAATGACTTCTCCGTGGGGATCGAGCTGGAGGGCACCGACCATCACCCCTATACACCGGCCCAGTATCGCCGGCTGGGGCGGACGGCGGCGGCGGTCATGGCGGCCTGTCCGGGGATCGCCCGGGATCGGATCGCGGGGCATGCGGATATCGCCCCCGATCGCAAGACCGATCCCGGCCGCGCCTTCGACTGGCAGCGCTTCTACGCGGAGCTGGACGGGGCCCGGGTCTAGCGGGCGCGGGCGCCCTTGGGTGCGGGTGCGGGAAGTGCTATACCACGAAGAGGTCCCGCAGGAATCTCTCCATGCCCTTTACCGTCTTCGGCCCCGGCGTCCAGGACCAGATGTCGTCCCGCCAGCTCTTCCCGACCCGGGGGGTGGAGGATGTGGAGGAGGTGGCCCCCTTCCCGCGGATCCACGGCTCCGAGGAGGGCGATGAGGGTACCGAGGGCTGGCCGCTGCCCTCCCGACAGCGCTCCCGCGGCCAGCAGGCCCGGGCGGCCTACGGTGAGGCGGAGCACCCCTCCACGGAGCCGGAGCGGGTGGAGACGGCCGCCGAGATCATGTCCTCCCCGGTGGTCACTTTGAACCGCGACGCCTCGGTGGCCGACGTCTGGGAGTTCTTCCGTCGGCACAGCTTCCGCCACCTCCCCATCCTCGACGATGCCGGCAACCTGGTGGGGATCCTTTCCGACCGCGACCTGCTCCGCCAGGCCGCCGCCATCCGCGGCGACCCCGAGGGCAGCATCGACCAGTTCATCGTCGAGCGGGTCCTCACCGCCACCCCCGACACCGGCATCCGCGATGTGGCCCGGGTGATGTACGAGCACCATATCGGTGCGCTGCCCATCGTCACCATCAACGGCGACCTGCGCGGGATCATCACCCGGGAGGACATCCTCCGGACCCTCATCCGCTCGGCCCCACTGGAATTGTGGGCTTGATCGTGGGCAAGGCATCGTTAGCTTGCTAACGTGACAATCATTGCTCAGCGCGGCGGGGGAGTGAGTAAGACATGGGCAGGCTGGTCTCGTATTTCCACAACGTCCGGATCTGGGTGCGTCTGAGCATCCTCATCTGGCTCCTGCTCGCCGTCGCCTGGACCGGCATGATCGTCTGGGCCGCCTTCGAACAGCGCGATACCGCCGTGGAGCAGGCGGAGGGCTTCGCCCGGAGCCTCCACCAGAGCACCCTGGCCGGGCTGACCACCCTCATGATCACCGGCCAGATGGAGAAGCGGGACCACTACCTGGAGCAGGTCCAGGAGCTCGGCTCCATCCGGGATCTGCGCGTCCTGCGCGGAGACGGTGTGGCGCGCCAGTACGGCGAGGGTTCGGAGGAGGAACAGCCCCGGGACGACGTGGAGGTCGAGGTCCTGGAGAGCGGTGACTCCTGGATCGCCGAGGCCGACGGCGGCTCCACCCTGCGCGCAGTGATCCCCGCCTACAATCGCGAGGACTATCTGGGCAAGAACTGCACGAGCTGCCACTCCGAGGCCGAGGAGGGCGAAGTGCTGGGGGCAGTGGCCATGCGCATGGACCTCGATAGCGTCAACGGCGCGGTCTTCGACTTCACGCGCAATATCTTCGTGGTGGCCATCCTCATCAGCCTGCCGCTCATCGGGGCGGTCTGGTTCTTCATCACCCGCTTCGTGACCAACCCCCTCAAGGAGATGACCCGGGGCATGGACGAGATCGCCTCCGGCGGGGGCGACCTCACCCAGCGGCTGCCCGTGCGCGGCCGGGACGAGATCGGCGAGGCCTCGTCGGCCTTCAACCGGGTCATGGAGACCTTCCGTGAGCTGGTCTCCCGGGTGACCGCTGCGGTGGAGCGGCTGGGGTCGGCCTCGGACGAGCTGGGCCATGCCGCCCGCTCCGCCGAGGAGACCGGGACCAAGCAGCGTACCCAGACCGACCAGGCGGCTACCGCGACCACGGAGATGACCAGCTCCATCCAGGAGGTAGCGCGCAATGCCCAGCAGGCCGCCGATGCGGCCAACGAGGCCAATTCCAATGCGGACCAGGGCGCCGAGACGGTGCGCGAGGCGGTGAAGCGCATCGAGGCGCTGGCCGACGAGGTCCGCAAGGGCGCCGAGACCATCTCCGATCTGGAGACCAAGAGCGCCGACATCGGCCGGGTCATGGAGATGATCCGCGAGATCGCCGAGCAGACCAACCTGCTGGCGCTGAACGCCGCCATCGAGGC
>JBKGYA010000130.1:0-5898 GCA_046546335.1 Thiohalospira sp.
AAGGTTCCGCCGACGAGGGCGGCAAGGCGCAGGAGGACGAGGCACAGGAGGACGAGGCACAGGAGCAGGAGGAGGGTTCGGCGGGCTCCGGTTCCGGATCCGTCTCCAGTCAGGACCAGCTGGCGGACTCCCTGGCCAGCGACAGCGCCTGGCTCATCGTGCTGACCTTCTTCGGCCTGGGCCTGCTGCTCGCCTTCACGCCCTGCGTCTTCCCCATGATCCCGATCCTGTCGAGCATCATCGCCGGGCAGGGGGAGCACATCACGACCCGGCGCGCCTTCACCATGTCGGTGGTCTACGTCATCGCCATGGCCCTGACCTACACCGTTGCCGGGGTCATCGCCGGCCTGTTCGGCGAGAACCTCCAGGCCGCCTTCCAGAATCCGTGGATCCTGGGGACCTTCGCCGCCATCTTCGTGCTGCTGGCCCTGTCCATGTTCGGCTTCTACGACCTGCAGCTCCCCTCCGGCCTGCAGGGCAGGCTCTCCGAGGTGAGCAATCGCCAGCGGGGCGGCACGCTCACCGGCGTGGCCATCATGGGCTTCCTCTCGGCGCTCATCGTCGGCCCCTGCGTGGCGGCGCCGCTCATGGGGGCGCTCATCTACATCGGCCAGACCGGGGACGCCGTCCTGGGCGGCCTGGCGCTCTTTGCCCTCTCCCTGGGCATGGGGGCGCCGCTGGTGGCCATCGGCACCGGTGCCGGCAAGCTCATGCCCAAGGCCGGCCCCTGGATGGATGCCGTGAAGGGCGTCTTCGGCATCCTCCTGCTGGCCGTGGCCATCTGGATGATGGAGCGGGTCCTCCCCGGCTCCGTCACCCTGGGCCTGTGGGCGATCCTCTTTATCGTCTCCGCGGTCTACATGGGGGCGCTGGATGCGCTGTCCGAGGGCGTCTCCGGCTGGCGCCGGTTCTGGAAGGGACTGGGCCTGGTCCTGCTGGTCTACGGCGTCTTCATGCTCGCCGGCGCCGCCACCGGCGGCAGCGATCCCCTGCGGCCGCTGCAGACGGTGAGCGTCGCCGGGGGCGGCGGCGAGGAGCAGGAGGAGCACCTGGAGTTCCGCCGAGTGGAGACCGTGGAGGAGCTCGACAGCGCCGTGAAGGAGGCCGCGGCCGATGACCGGCCGGTGATGTTCGACTACTACGCCGACTGGTGCGTCTCCTGCAAGGAGTTCGAGAAGTACACCTTCTCCGACTCCGCGGTGCAGAGCACCCTGGCGGAGAACGACGTCCTCCTGCTGCAGGCGGACGTCACCGACAACACCGCCGACGACAAGGCACTGCTGCGGGAGTTCGACCTCGTCGGCCCGCCGGCCATCCTCTTCTTCGACCGCGACGGCGAGGAGAAGAGCCGCCAGCGGGTGGTGGGCTTCAAGGAGGCCGAGCCCTTCAACCAGCGGCTCAAGGAGGTCTACGCCCGGTAGGCCTCCCCGCCCCGCTGGCTTCGGCTATCGGGGCCCGGAAAGCAGAAAGGCCCGCTCGACTGAGCGGGCCTTTCTGTATGCGCGGACGGGGAAATCGACGGGGGAATCGCCTCAGAAGGGAATGTCGTCGTCCATGTCGTCGAAGGCGCCGCCGCCGCCCTGCGGGGCCGGCTGACCCTGGGGCGCGCCGCCGCCCTGCTGCTGGCCCTGGCCGCCCTGGAAGCCGCCGCCCTGCTGGCCGCCAAAGTCGCCACCACCGCCGCCGCGGCTGTCGAGCATCTGCATCTCGTTGGCGACGACCTCGGTGGAGTAGCGGTCGGAGCCGTCCTGGGCCTGCCACTTGCGGGTCTGGAGCTTGCCCTCGATGTAGACCTTGGAGCCCTTCTTCAGGTACTCGCCGGCGATCTCCCCGAGGCGGCCGAACATCACCACCCGGTGCCACTCGGTGCGCTCCTGGTTCTCGCCGGTCTGCTTGTCCCGCCACTGCTCGGAGGTGGCCAGCCGCAGGTTGGCGACGGCGGAGCCGTTCTGGGTGTAGCGGATCTCCGGGTCGGCGCCCAGGTTGCCCACCAGGATGACCTTGTTAACGCCTCGTGATGCCATTGCTCTCTCCTTCGGGGAATTCGTCAGCGGCGCTGGCGCGGGCCTCCCTGCCGCGCCCGAGGACCTACTATACCGGCTTCCCCCGTGGGCGAAAATGGCGGGCCGGGCCGTGCCCGCTCAGGCGGTGGACGGCTGGCCCGTCGCGGCGGCCAGGCCCTCGCGGTCCAGGCGATCCAGCTCCACCTTGAGGTAGGCGGCCCCCTCCTCCGGGACCACCTCTACCTCCGCCACCCCGGCCACGGCGGCCAGGCGCGGGGTGAGCGCGGCCGGATCGGCGTCGGCGGGGATGGCGACCACGTGGCTGGAGAGGTAGTGGGGCGGGGCCATGCCGCGGGCGAGGAGCCACCACACCGCGGCGGCCCCGGCGATGAGGCCGAAGACCCCCTCGGCCCCGGCCGCGCCGTGGGCCCAGCCGCCGGCGACGCCGCCGGTGAAGGCGCCCAGGAACTGGGCGCTGGAGTAGACCCCCATGGCGGTGCCCTTGGCCCCGGCGGGGGCCGCCTTGGCGATGAGCGACGGCAGGCTCGCCTCCAGCAGGTTGAAGGCGGTGAAGTAGACCAGCAGCGCCAGCGCCACCCCGGCCAGGGTCCCCGCCTGCCCGGCCAGCCCCAGCCCCGCCGCGGCGACCGCCACCGCGGCGATGGCGCCGAGAAAGACGGTGCGCATGCGCCGCTGCTTCTCGGCGATGATGATGAAGGGGACCATGGCGGCGAAGGCGATGACCATCACCGGCAGGTAGAGCCAGCCGTGGTGGACCGGCGCCAGGGCGAGCTGGTCGCGCAGGACCAGCGGCAGGGCGACGAAGGTGGCGGTGAGCCCCAGGTGCAGCAGGAAGATCCCGGCGTCCAGCCGCAGCAGCTCCGGGTCGCGCAGGACCCGGCGGAACTGCCCCGGCACCGCCTCGGCGTCGCGGTGGACGCGGTGGCCCCGCTCCGCCGGGACGGCGAAGACCAGGACCCCCATGCCGACCACCGCCAGCACGGCGGTGAGCCAGAAGAGCCCCGGCACCCCCATCCACCGGTCTAGCAGCGGCCCCAGCACCAGGGAGGCGGAGAAGGCGACGCCGATGGTGATCCCGATGATCGCCATGGCGCGCAGGCGGCTCTCCTCCCGGGTGAGGTCGGCGGCCAGGGCCAGCACGGCGGCGGCGATGGCCCCGGCCCCCTGGAGCGCCCGGCCGGCGATGACGCCGTGGATGCTCTCCGCCTCCGCCGCCACCCCGGAGCCGGCGGCGAAGAGCGCCAGGCCGAAGAGGATCACCGGCTTGCGGCCGATGTGGTCGGAGACCATGCCGAAGGGGATCTGCAGCGCGGCCTGGGTGAGGCCGTAGATCCCGATGGCCACCCCCACCAGCACCGGGGTCGTCCCGGCCAGCCCCTCGGCGTAGAGGGCGAAGACCGGGAGGATCAGGAACAGCCCCAGCATGCGCAGGGCGTAGATGGTGGCGAGGGCGCTGGTGGCGCGGCGCTCGGGCCGGTTCATGGGGCTCCCTGTACTGCAGTGGTGGCCGGAGCCGATGCGACACGGCGAGCAGGCGGGGCGGCCTGCGCGAAGAAGGCGCCTGCTCTTTGCCTGTTCCGGTCAGAGCGACGTATATTAGCAGGTTGCCCAATTTTCGGGAATTTGGACCATGGATACCATTCGCCTCCAGGGGGCGCGCACCCACAACCTCGCCAACATCGACGTGGAGCTGCCGCGGGACCGGCTCATCGTCTTCACCGGCCTCTCGGGCTCGGGGAAGTCGTCGCTGGCCTTCGACACCATCTACGCCGAGGGCCAGCGCCGCTACGTGGAGTCCCTGTCGGCCTACGCCCGGCAGTTCCTCTCCATGATGGAGAAGCCGGACATCGATCAGATCGAGGGGCTATCCCCGGCGATCTCCATCGAGCAGAAGGCCACCTCCCACAACCCGCGCTCCACCGTGGGCACCGTCACCGAGATCCACGACTACCTGCGCCTGCTCTACGCCCGCGCCGGGGAGCCGCGCTGCCCCGACCACGACGAGCGGCTGGAGGCGCAGACGGTGAGCCAGATGGTGGACCAGGTCCTGAACTTCCCCGAGGGGACGCGGGTCATGCTCCTGGCGCCCATCGTCAGCGACCGCAAGGGCGAGTATCAGCAGCAGATCGAGCAGCTGCGCGCCCAGGGCTTCATCCGCGCCCGCATCGACGGCGAGGTGGTGGAGCTGGACGAGGCGCCGGCGCTGGAGAAGAACCGCAAGCACACCATCGAGGTGGTGGTGGACCGCTTCAAGGTCCGCGAGGACATCAAGCAGCGCCTGGCCGACTCCTTCGAGACCGCCCTGGCCCTGGCCGACGGCAACGCCCGGATCGCCTTCATGGATCCCGGCCACGAGGAGCTGGCCTTCTCCGCCAACTACGCCTGCCCGGTGTGCGGGTACTCACTCCCGGAGCTGGAGCCGCGCCTGTTCTCCTTCAACAACCCGGCCGGCGCCTGCCCCACCTGCGACGGCCTGGGGGTGCGCCAGTTCTTCGACCCGGCCCGGGTGGTGGCCAATCCCGAGGCGAGCCTGGCCGAGGGGGCGGTGCGCGGCTGGGACCGGCGCAACGCCTGGTACTTCCAGATGCTCAAGGGGCTGGCGGACCACTACGGCTTCGACCTGGATACCCCCTTCCAGGAGCTGCGGGAGTCGGTGCGCGAGGTCATCCTCTACGGCAGCGGCGGCGAGCTCATCGAGTTCACCTTCGTCAACGACCGCGGCCACGCCAACAGCCGCACCCAGCCCTTCGAGGGCGTGATCCACAACATGGAGCGGCGCTACCGCGAGACGGAGTCCTCCACCGTCCGCGAGGAGCTGGCCAAGTACCTCAGCCAGAGCGCCTGTGACGACTGCGGCGGCACCCGGCTCAACCGCGCCGCCCGCTCGGTCTTCGTGGACGGCCTGCGCCTGCCGGACGTGGCCGCTATGCCGGTGGGCCGGGCCCACGAGTGGGCGCGGGACCTGCGTCTGGAGGGCCGCCGCGGGGAGATCGCCGCCAAGGTCATCAAGGAGATCAGCGACCGGCTTCACTTCCTGGTGGACGTGGGGCTGGACTACCTCACCATCGACCGCGCCGCCGACACCCTCTCCGGCGGCGAGGCCCAGCGGATCCGCCTGGCCAGCCAGATCGGCGCCGGCCTGGTGGGGGTGATGTACACCCTGGACGAGCCCTCCATCGGCCTCCACCAGCGGGACAACAACCGCCTCATCAACACCCTCACCCGGCTGCGTGACCTGGGTAACACGGTCATCGTGGTGGAGCACGACGAGGACATGATCCGCACCGCCGACCACGTCCTGGACATCGGCCCCGGTGCCGGCGCCCACGGCGGCCGCATCGTCGCCCAGGGCACCCCGGAGGAGGTCGCCGCCAGTGAGGACTCGCTCACCGGCCAGTACCTCTCCGGCCGGCGGACCATCGCCGTACCCGAGGAGCGGGTGGCGCCCGACCCCGGCCGCTGGCTCACCGTCCGCGGCGCCCGGGGCAACAACCTCCAGGGGGTGGACGCCAGCGTCCCGGTGGGGCTGTTTACCGCCATCACCGGCGTCTCCGGCTCCGGCAAGTCGACCCTCATCAACAACACCCTCTACCGCCACGCGGCGCTGACCATCAACAAGGCCGGCGACGACCCGGCCCCCTGCGACGGCCTGGAGGGGCTGGACCACTTCGACAAGGTGGTGGACATCGACCAGAGCCCCATCGGCCGCACCCCGCGCTCCAACCCGGCCACCTACACCGGGATCTTCACCCCGGTGCGGGAGCTCTTCGCCGGCACGCCGGAGGCGCGCTCCCGCGGCTACGGGCCGGGCCGCTTCTCCTTCAACGTCAAGGGCGGGCGCTGCGAGGCGTGCCAGGGCGACGGCGTGATCAAG
>JBKGYA010000131.1:0-5882 GCA_046546335.1 Thiohalospira sp.
CTCTCCGGTTCGACCGGGGCGCTCTCGGCCTCGGGGCGGTTGGGCGCCGGCGGCACCGAGACCCGGACCGCCGGCTCCTCCGACCCCGCGGCGGGGGTCCCGTGGGCATCGGCCAGGTCGGTCTCCGGCGCGCTGACCAGCTGGTAGCTGGGCCGGTCGTCGGCCCCCTGGGGCAGTTCGTCGGAGCGCAGCCGCTGGACGTCGAAGTTCGGCGTCTCCATGTGCGGATTCGGGATCAGCACCACGCGTAGCTGCTGGCGCTGCTCGATGGCCAGGATGCCGTCGCGCTTCTCGTTGAGGAGGAAGGTGGCCACGTCTACCGGGACCTGGGCGATGATCCGCCCGGTCTTCTCCTTCATGGCCTCCTCCTCGATGACACGGAGGATGGAGAGCGCCAGGGATTCGCTGGCGCGGATGGTGCCCTGGCCGTGGCAGCGCGGGCAGACGATCTGGCTGTGTTCGCCCAGGGAGGGACGCAGCCGCTGCCGCGACATCTCCAGCAGGCCGAAGCGCGAGATCCGTCCGATCTGGACCCGGGCGCGATCGGCCTTGAGGCTCTCGCGCAGGCGGTTCTCCACCTCGCGCTGATGGCGCGCCGGCGTCATGTCGATGAAGTCGATGACCAGCAGGCCGCCCAGGTCGCGCAGGCGGAGCTGCCGGGCGATCTCCTCGGCCGCCTCCAGGTTGGTGGAGCGGGCGGTCTCCTCGATGTCCCCGCCCTTGGTGGCCCGGGCGGAGTTGATGTCGATGGAGGTCAGCGCCTCGGTGTGGTCGATGACCAGGGCGCCGCCGGAGGGGAGGGTGACCTCCCGCTGGAAGGCGGACTCGATCTGCGACTCGATCTGGTAGCGCGTAAAGAGCGGGACCGGGTCGTCGTAGTACTTGATCCGCTTGATGTTGTGCGGCATCACCTGCTCGACGAACTCGCGCGCCTGCTGATAGGTCGTCGGCTCGTCGATGAGGATCTCCTGGATGTCCGAGCGCATGTAGTCGCGGATGGCCCGGATGATGATGTTGCTCTCCTGATAGATCAGGAAGGGTGCATCCTTCTCCGCCGCGCTACTGATGGACTGCCAGAGGTTGAGGAGGTAGTCGAGGTCCCACTGGAGCTCCTCGGAGGAGCGGCCCACGCCAGCGGTACGGACGATGAGGCCCATGTCCTCGGGGATGGTGAGCTCGCTCATGGCCTGGCGGATCTGGGCCCGGTCGTCCCCCTCGATGCGGCGGGAGACGCCGCCGGCGCGGGGATTGTTGGGCATCAGGACCAGGTAGCGACCGGCCAGGCTGATGAAGGTGGTCAGCGCCGCGCCCTTGGTGCCGCGCTCCTCCTTGTCCACCTGGACGATGAGCTGCTGCCCCTCGCGCAGCGCCTCCTTGATGTTGACGCGCCCGCCGCCTTCCTTCTCCGACCCGGGGGCGAAGTTCTCGGCGGCGATCTCCTTGAGGGGGAGGAAGCCGTGGCGCTCCGCGCCGTAGTCGACGAAGGCGGCCTCCAGGCTGGGCTCGATGCGGGTAATCCGGCCCTTGTAGATGTTGGCCTTCTTCTGCTCGCGGCCGGCACCTTCGATGTCGAGATCGTAGAGGCGCTGGCCGTCCACGAGGGCAACACGCAACTCCTCGGGCTGAGTTGCGTTGAAAAGCATGCGTTTCATGTAGATCTGGCTCTCTTTCGGCGCTCGACCGCGGCAATCGGCGGGAGCGCCGGCCAGGCCCGATATGGCCGGCGACGACGTTCAGCTGTGGTGTTCGTTGTCTGTTGTTCGTTGCCACATCCGGCCCGGCCGGGCTCTCGTCATGTCGCCATGGGAGCGCGCAACCGGTATCGCTCGGGATGGGTCGAGCGAATGAACCCTTGAAACCTTCTCTGGAACCGCCTTTTTGGGGGGTCCGGTGCCCTGTGCACGCGAACGGTTACCGCAACAAAGGCAGCGGCACTCTGCGCCGCCCGGGTTCCATCCGTTATCCTGCGTTTCTGCTCCGGAGAATTTTCCCGTAGCAAAGCAGTAATATATCAGTCCGGGCAGGGGGCAGCAAATGGCCGGAATGCGAAAGAGTCCGCATGTTCCGGCATTTACCGGGGCGCTGGCCCCGCCCGTTCCGGGAGGGGGGACAGCCTGCGGGAGGGTGTCGGCATGGAATACGCCGGAGAAGGTGAGTATGATCCCCGCATGTCCCAGACATCGGCCAGCGCCGGGGGTCCCCGCCACGTCACCGTCTCCGCCGAGGAGGCGGGGCAGCGCATCGACAACTTCCTCGCCTCGCGCCTGAAGGGGGTGCCGCGCTCCCGCCTCTATCGCATCCTGCGCAAGGGCGAGGTCCGCGTGAACAAGGGGCGGACCCAGCCCCGATATCGCCTGCAGGACGGTGATGTGGTTCGCATCCCGCCGGTTCGCCAGGGCGAGGAGAACGCCGCCCCGGCGCCCACCGAGGGCGTGCAGCAGCGCCTTACCGACGCCATCCTCCGCGAGGCGCCGAACTACCTGGTACTGAATAAACCGTCCGGTCTCCCGGTCCATGGCGGCAGCGGGGTCGACTACGGCGTCATCGAGGCGCTGCGCGCCGCCCGTCCGGAGGCGCCCTTCCTGGAGCTGGTCCACCGCCTGGACCGGGAGACGTCAGGCTGTCTGCTCATCGCCAAGCGGCGCAGCTGGTTGCGCGCCCTCAACGACCAGCTGAGCCGGGGCGAGTTCGACAAGCGCTATTTCGCCCTGGTCCGCGGCAACTGGGACGGCGGGCTGGTGGAGGCGCCCCTGCGCCGGGATGTCCGCCGCGGCGGGGAGCGGGTGGTGGAGGTCCGCCCCGACGGCCGCGAGGCGCGCACGCGCTTCACACCGGTGGCCCGCTTCGGCGATGCGACGCTGATGGACGTGATCCTATACACTGGCCGCACCCACCAGGTGCGGGTCCATGCGGCCCACGCCGGCCATCCGCTGGCCGGGGACGAGCGCTACGGCGACGAGGGCTTCAATCGGCGCCTGCGCGAGCTGGGTCTGCGCCGGCTCTTCCTCCACGCCCACCACCTCGGGGTCACGCTGCCCGACGAGACGGAGCTCTCGGTGAATGCGCCGCTGGAGCCCGGTCTGCAGGCGGTCATCGACCGGCTGGAGGCCCAGCATGGCTGAGCGCCGACTGATGATCTTCGACTGGGACGGCACCCTCATGGACTCCGAGGGGCGCATCGTCGCCGCCATGCAGGGTGCCTGCCGCGACCTCGGCCTGGAGGTCCCGGACCGGGAGCGCGCCTGCGATGTCATCGGCCTGGGGCTGGCCGAGGCGCTCCGCCGGCTGGTGCCGGACCTGCCGGACCACCGCCACGCCGAGATGGCGGAGCGCTATCGCCACTACTACCTGGAGGCCGACGACACGCCCACGCCGCTCTTTGCCGGCGTCCCGGAGCTGCTGCAGGGGCTGGAGTCCGCCGGCCATCTGCTGGCCGTGGCCACCGGCAAGGGCAGGGCCGGCCTGGACCGGGCCCTGGCCGACTCGGGGCTCGCGGGCCGCTTCCACGCCACCCGGACGGCGGAGGAGACCCGCTCCAAGCCGCACCCGCAGATGCTGGAGGAGCTGCTGGAGTTCACCGGCTGCGAACCCGGCGAGGCGGTGATGGTCGGAGATACCGAATACGACCTCCTCATGGCGCGCAATGCGGGCATGCCCGCCGTGGGCGTGACCTGGGGGGTGCACCACCCGGAGCGGCTCCGGGAGACCGGTCCCGAGGCGCTGGTCTCGGACATGGAGGAACTGGCGCGCTGGCTCCACGGCGCGCGATGGGAGGATGAATCGGCATGAGCGACGAGAATCCGCAGGGCGAGGGCAACCGGCAGGCCGGCCAGTGGGAGCGCGACGTCCTCAATCGCCTCGCCTTCGCCAGCCTCAACGAGCAGCGTCGTGCCCGGCGCTGGGGGATCTTCTTCAAGGCGCTGATCCTCGCCTACCTCATCGCGGTGCTCTATCTGGTACTGCCTGGTGGCGACGGTCTCGAGACCCCCGCCACCGGGGGTTCCCATACCGCGGTGGTGGACGTGCCCGGCGTCATCACCGACGACAGCCGTGCCAGTGCCGATATCGTCACCCGCGGCGTGGAGGCCGCACTGGAGGACCCCGGCACCGAGGGCGTCATCCTGCGCATCAACTCCCCCGGTGGCAGCCCGGTCCAGGCGGGCTACCTCTTCGATGACATCCAGCGGCTGCGCAAGGAGCACGAGAAGACGCCGATCCATGCGGTGATCACCGATATCGGCGCCTCCGGCGGCTACTACGTCGCCGCCGCGGCGGACAAGGTCTACGCCAACCGTTCCTCCATCGTCGGCTCCATCGGCGTCACCATGAGCTCCTTCAGCCCGTCGAGCTTCGGCTTCGACGAGGCCATCGAGCGTATGGGGATCGAGCGCCGGCTGCTCACGGCGGGGGAGGACAAGGACCTCATGGACCCCTTCCGGCCGCTGGTCGACGAGGATGCGGACCACATGCAGACGGTACTCGATGACATGCACGAGCAGTTCATCACCGCCGTGAAGGAGGGCCGGGGCGATCGGCTGAAGACGGACGGCGAGACGCCGCTCTTCTCCGGCCTGGTCTGGACGGGCGAGCGTGGCGTGGAGCTGGGTCTGGTGGACGACCTGGCCTCGCCGGCGGAGGTGGCCCGGGAGGAGATCGGGGCGGAGACCATGGTGGACTTCACCCCGCGGGAGCGTTATCTCGACCGCCTCATGGATCGCTTCGGCACCGCCCTGGGGCGCGGCATCGCCGAGGTGCTGGGGCCGGATACGCCGGTCCTGCGCTGAGGGGCGGTGTTCAGGGCAGGGTCTCGCCGGCGGCCTCGAGCATTCGCACCAGGCGGATGAGGGGGAGCCCCACCAGGGCGGCGGGGTCCTCGCCCTCGATGGCGTCGAAGAGCACCACCCCCAGCCCCTCCGACTTGAAGCCGCCGGCGCAGTCCACCGGGTTCTCGGCGGCGACGTAGCGCTCGATCATCGCATCACTGAGATCCCGGAAGCGGACCCGGGTGTGGTCCACCGCCACCTGCGCCTCGCCGGTGGCGGCATCCACCAGCGCCAGCCCGGTGTGGAAGGTGACCGTGCGCCCGGAGGCGCCGCGCAGCTGCTCCCGGGCGGTGGCGGCATCCCCCGGCTTGCCCAGGATGGTGCCGTCGCGCTCGCTCACCTGATCGGAACCGATGATCAGCCCCGACGCGCGCCCCGCGGCCACCGCCCGCGCCTTGGACTCTGCCAGCCGGGCCACCAGGGCGTCGGCGGACTCCCCGGGGCGGGGGCACTCGTCGATGTCCGGCGAGGCGACCGCGAAGTCCCGGCGCAGACGGGCCAGGACCTCCCGGCGGTAGGGGGAGCTGGAGGCGAGGATCCAGTCGGTCAATGGCGGGGCCTCAATTGCGGGGCCTTAATTCCGGATGCGGGCCGCCTGCTCGGCGGCGTTGCCGGTGTAGGTGGCCGGGGTCAGGGCCTTGAGCCGCGCCTTCGCCTCCTCGGGGATGGGCAGCTCCTCGACGAAGGCGCGCACGCCCTCGGCGTCGATGGCGTGGCCGCGGGTAAGTTCCTTGAGCCGCTCGTAGGGCTGGTCCACGCCGTAGCGGCGCATGACGGTCTGGATGGCCTCGGCCAGGACCTCCCAGCTGCCGTCCAGGTCCTCGGCCAGCCGCTCCCGGTTTGCCTCCAGCTTGCCCAGCCCCTTGAGGGCGGAGCGGTAGGCGATGACCGAGTGGGCAACGCCGGTTCCCAGATTGCGCAGGGCGGTGGAGTCGGTGAGGTCGCGCTGGAAGCGGGAGACGGGCAGCTTGCGCGCCAGGTGGCCGAAGATGGCATCCGCCATGCCCAGGTTGCCCTCGGCGTTCTCGAAGTCGATGGGGTTGACCTTGTGGGGCATGG
>JBKGYA010000132.1:0-5879 GCA_046546335.1 Thiohalospira sp.
AGCGATCCCGCATCATAATGCCTTATGCGGCGCATCCACCGCGTAATCCCGCGCCCGAGGCACGAGAACGGCCGCTTACGTCCGTTACTCACGCCCACCGCGCTTCCAGGACCAGTGCGGCGGGGAAGAGCGGCAAGGGTCTTTTGGTACCAATGTCGGATGCTCTGTCGGTCAACCTCCAGTAGCCAATCGTGGGCTTGGAGGAGATACGACAAGCGGATGGAGTCAGAGAGGCTTCGCCGTCTTATACGCGGGCGCCCGGTGCTCGGGTTGCAGGCAGGGTCCATGTTGGCTTCCATCCGTAGCACCCCCTTTCATGCCCCCGGTAAGTCGTTCCTTACGCTTCTGGGGCGGGGTTGATTCGTGAGTTCACGGTAGCGCTCGGGGCCCACGGTGGCAATGGGGAGGCCGGCCCGCCTATCCCAAGGAGTCGACGGCCGGTGCTCAGTCGTCCTGCAGCCCCACAACCCGCCGCAGGTCCTCCACAATGGCGTAGAGGCTGGGAATCAGCAGCAGCAGGATGGCGGTGGCGAAGAGGATGCCGTAGCCCAGGGAGATGGCCATGGGGATCATGAAGCGGGCCTGGCGGGAGGTCTCGAAGATCATGGGGGCGAGGCCGCCGAAGGTGGTCAGGGTGGTGAGCATGATGGGGCGGAAACGGCGGGCGCCGGCCTCCACCACGGCGTCGATGGCGGTGCTGCCCTCGGCGCGCCGGGCGTTGGCGTAGTCGATCATGACCAGGGCGGAGTTGACCACCACGCCGCCCAGGGCGATGACGCCCATGATGGAGATCATGCTCAGGTTGTAGCCCATGAGCAGGTGGCCGAGGATGGCGCCCACCACGCCGAAGGGGATGGCGGCCATGATGACCATGGGCTGGATGTAGCTGCGGAAGGGGATGGCCAGCAGGCCGTAGATCAGCAACAGCGCGAGGGTGACGCTGATAAAGAAGCTGTTGATGGCGTCGCGCATGCTCGCCTGGCGCCCCTCGAAGCTCCAGGTCAGGCCGGGGTAGTCGTCGGTGAGCCGCGGCAGGGTCTCGTTACGCAGGGTTTCGAGCACGCGGGCGGTCTCGCCCTCCGGGTCGACGTCGCTGGTGACGGTCACCGTCCGCCGGTGGTCGCGCCGCTCGATGGTAGTGTAGCCGCGGCCGCGGTCGATCTCGGCCACCTCGCGCAGCGGCACCCAGCCGTCGTCCGGGGTACGGATAAGGAGGTTCTCCACGTCCTCGATGCGCCGGCGCTCGCTCTCGGGCCGGCGGACCAGGATCCGCACCTCGTTGCGCCCGCGCAGGACGCGCAGCGCCTCGGCGCCGTAGAAGGCGTGGCGCACCTGGTCGCCGATGTCGGCGGCGGTCAGCCCCAGGCCCCGGGCCGCCTCGGTGATCTCCAGGTCGAACTGGCGCTTGCCCGGGGTGTAGCCGTCGTCCACGTCCGCGGTGGGGCCCAGGGCCTCCAGCTCCTCGGCGAGCGCCTCGCTGGCCCGCTCCAGGGTATCGATGTCGGTGTGGGAGAGCTCGGCGCTCACCGCCGGCCCACCGCCGGGGCCTCCGCGGTCCGATTCGTAGCGCACCGACTCCGTGCCGGGGATGGTCCCGGCGGCCTCGCGCCACTGACGCACCACCTCGCCGGTGGAGATTTCCCGATCCGTCCCCGGGCGGAGGTAGACGGACATGCGGACCTTGTTCTCGTTGATGGTGGCGTAGACGCCGGTGGCGAGCTCATCGCCACCGTGGTCCTCGATGACCTGGTTGGCTCCCTCCACCATGCGGTCACGTACCGCCTCGGCGCGGTGCATGGGGCTGCCCACGGGGAGCTCGGCGGTGGCGTCGGCGCGGTCGCCCTCCACGGTGGGCATGAGGATGAAGCCCATGCGGCCGGAGAGGGGGAAGGCCAGGGTCACCAGGAGGATGGCGAAGGCGGCGGCGGCGGTGACGTAGCGCCAGCGCACGGTGAGCGCCAGGAAGGGGCGATAGCGCTGCTCGATGAAGTTGCGGAAGCCGTCGGAGAAGGCCTGCTGCCGGCGGTGGAGCGCCTCGCCCCAGCGGGTGCCGCGGCGGTCCCGGGTATGGGCGAGGTGGGCCGGGAGGATGAACAGCGCCTCCACCCAGGAGAGGACGAAGACGGAGATGACCACCGCCGGGATCACCGCCCAGATCTGGCCGAAGGTCCCCGGTATGAAGAGCAGGGGGGTGAAGGCGACGATGTTGGTGAGGATGGAGAAGGAGATGGGCACGGCGATGTCCCGCGCCCCCTGCACCGCCGCCGCGATCAGCCCCATCCCGCGCTGGCGGTATTCGTAGATGTTCTCGCCGGCGACGATGGCGTCGTCCACCACGATGCCCAGGGCGATGATGAAGGCGAACATGGAGACCATGTTGATGGAGACATCCAGCGCCGGCAGGAAGAGGAAGGCGCCCAGGAAGGCGGTGGGGATGCCCACGGTCACCCAGAAGGCGAGCTTGAACTCCAGGAAGATGGACAGCAGCACCAGGACCAGGAGCAGCCCCAGGAAGCCGTTCTTGAGCAGGAGGTTCACCCGCTGGCTGTAGATCTCGGAGTTGTCGTCCTCGATGCTGACGTCGATCCCCTCGGGGAGATCGGCCAGCACCCGGGGCATGGCCTCCCGCACCGCGTCGGAGACGGTGATGGGGGTCTCGTCCTCGACCCGGAAGACCTCCATGCCGACGGCCGGCTGGCCGTTGAACAGCGCCGAGCGGTTGATGTCCTCGAAGCCCTCGCGGATGTCGGCGATGTCCCCCAGCCGTACCGGGGCGCCGGCGGCGCCGCTCAGCACCGGGATGTCGGCGAACTCCTTTGCCCACTGGCGGCGCTCGGTGACGCGCAGGAGGATCTCGCCGCCGCGGGTCTCCACCGAGCCGCCGGCGCGGTCGCGGGCGTAGTCGCGGACGGTCCTGGCGATCTCCGCCCGGGTGAGGCCGTGGGCACGCAGCGCCCGCTCGGGGACGTCGATGTGGATCTGCAGCCCGCGCGGCTCGTCCAGCTCGGCCTGGGTCACGCCGTCGCTGTCGAGGATGCGGTCGCGGACCTTCTCGGCGGCCTGGCGCAGGGTCCAGGGGTCGACGTCGCCGTGGACCTGGAGGTCCATGACATCCCGACGATGGCTGGATAGCTCGATCTCCGGCTCCTCGGCCTCCGCTGGCAGGGTCGTGATCCGGCTCACCGCCTGCTGGACATCCTGGTAGACCACCTGGCGGTCGGCGTTGCTCATCAGCTCCAGGGTGACGGTCCCGGAGCCCTCCGCGGCGGTGGAGCGCACCTCGTCGATGCCGTCCAGCCCGGAGACCGCCTCCTCCACGGCCAGGACCACCGCCCGCTCCACCTCCTCCGGCGTCGCGCCGGGGTAGGAGACGGTAACGGTGACCGTATCCAGCTGGAAGTCGGGGAAGACCTGCTTCTGGACCTGCAGGCTCATGAAGAGCCCGCCCACCAGCAACAGGAGCATGAGGAGATTGGGGGCCACGCGGTGGCAGGCCATCCACCGCAGCGGGCCGCGGGGCAGGTCGTCCCCCGGTTGCGGGCGCGGGTCGGCGCTCACTCCCCGGCCTCCCCGTCGCCGTCGTCGATGCGCAGCTCCATGCCCTCCACGGCCATGGCGAGGTCACTGGTGATCACCCGGTCGCCGGGCTCCAGGCCGCCGCGGACGAGGGCCGAACCGCCGCCGCGGTGGAGGACCTCCGTCTCCCGGATGTCCAGGGTATCGTCGTCGGCCATGACCCAGACGGTATCGTCCTCGCGCAGCCAGGCATCCTCCAGGCGATAGACCCCCTCCAGTTCCCGGCCACGCACGCTGCCCTCCACGAAGCTGCCCAGCAGCAGGCGCGGGCGTTCCTCGTCGCTGCGGCCCAGGGGATCGGGGATGGCCACCAGCAGCCGGGCCAGCCGGCCGCCCTCCTGGACGTCGGTGCGCACGCGGATGACCTGCCCCTCGCGGTAGTCCTCCGGCCCCCAGGACTGGTGGCGGATGCGGACGGTGGAGCCGGGTCGGTCCGGCCCCTCGGGGAGCTCGATCCAGCGCAGGCTGGACTGGGGCAGGGCCAGCTCCACCCACCACTCGTCGGTCCCCACCAGGCGGACCAGGTCGGAGCTGGTGGTCACCCGGGTGCCGCGGTTGATCATGCGATCGACCACGCGGGCGTCGAAGGGGGCGCGCACGGTGGTCCGGGCCAGGTCCAGGCGGGCCTGGTCGCGCTCGGCCTCGGCGCTGTCCACGGCGGCCTTCGCCGATTCCAGCTGGGGCAGGCGCAGCATGAGACGACGCTGCTCCGGGCTGGCGTCTTCGGGGGCGGCGCGCTGGAACTCCGCCTCGGCCACCTCCTGGCGGCCCGCCTCCCGGTCGCGGTCGCTGCGCGCCTGGGTCAGGGCGCTCTCGGCGCGCTTGAGGGCCAGATCGTAGTCGGCGGGGTCGATGCGGACCACGGTATCCCCCTCGGCCAGGTGGCCGCCGGGCTCCACGCCCTCGCCCAGGGTGAGGACCTCGCCGTTCACCCGCGGGCGCAGGGTCACCTCCCGGGCGGGGGCGACCTCGCCGAAGGCCTCCAGGCGCACGCGTTCGGTGCCGGGCTCCACCCGGGTGGTCTCCACCAGCCGGGGTGGGCGCTCGCTCTCGCTGCGCTCGGCGGTGGTGTCGGTCTGCATCAGCCAGGCGACGGCGCCGCCGGCGACGAGGATGGCGATGGCCACCGTGGCCACCACCCAGCGCCGGGGTTCGGTCGGGGTCTCGGTCATGCCGCCTCCTCCTCGTCCATCTCCCAGCCGCCGGCGAGCGCGCGCAGCAACTGGATACGGTAGTCCAGCCGCTGGCGGCGTGCCTCCAGCAGCGAGCGCTCGGCGCCATGCACGCCGTCCTGGGCGTCCAGGACGGCCAGGTGGTCCGCCTCGCCGAAGCGGTAGCGCCGGCGGGTATTCTCCAGCAGGTCGCGGGCCGCCTCCAGCTCGGCGGCGAGGTGGTCCACCAGCTCCGCCTCCCGCGCCTCCCGGGCCAGGGCATCCTCCACCTCGGCCACCGCCTCGAGCACCGCCTGACCGTAGTCCAGGGCGGCGGCCTCCGCCTCCGCCCGGGCACGGTCGACATCGGCGCGGCGCTCGCCGCCGTCGATGAGCGGCAGGGTGAGCTGGGCGCCGAGGTTGGTAAGCCAGGTGGCCACCATGGCCGACGCCGAGGGCGCCTCACCGGTGAGCGAGGCGGTGAGGTCCAGGCGCGGGAAGCGGCGGGCCACGGCGGCGGCGACTCCGGCGTCGGCGGCCACCAGCTGGTGGAAGGCTTGTTGAAGGTCGGGGCGGCGGCGGATCAGCTCCGCCGGGAGGCCGGTCTCCGGCAGGGGGCCGAGATCCGGGAAGTCGTCCCCGTCGGGGAGCTGGACCGACCCCGGCGGCTCCCCGGCCAGCACGGCCAGTTCGTGGTCCAGGGCGGCGAGCTGCCCCTCGGCAGTGCTCACCTGCCCGCGCAGCGCCTCCAGGCTGCGCCGCTGGCGGTGGACATCGGCGATGGCCACCTGGCCCCGGCGGTAGCGCGCCTCGGTGAGCGCCAGCAGCTCCTCGGCGGTCTCCACCTGGCGCCGGAGGAGGGCCAGGCGGCGCTTCGCCTCCACGCGCTGGTACCAGGTGGTGGCGACGTTGCCGGAGAGGCTCACGGCGGCGGCGTGGAGATCGGCGCGGGCGGCGGCCGCATCCGCGGCGGCCGCGGCCTTGCCGGCGCGGACGCGGCCCCAGAGGTCAACCTCGTAGCTGGCCGAAAGGCCGGTGCTGAAATTCCTGGTGTCCGTATTCGTGTCCGTATTCGGGCCAAGGGGCTCGGATGGCTCGGTTCGGTCTTCCAGTTGTCGATCTGCCCCGGCACTGGCATCCACCGAGGGGATG
>JBKGYA010000133.1:0-5842 GCA_046546335.1 Thiohalospira sp.
CACCCACAGATCTTCCGTGGATCTGAGCGACGATGTAGAAGGAAACCTACCCAGCGATTTGGACATCGTGTCACTAGAAGGGTCCAGGGAGGGCGATTACTACAGGATAGAGCTGCGGGTGGAGGGGACCATCGGACAGGGAAATTACTCGGTCTTCCTGCTGACAAAGAAGCCCGGCGAGGAGGTACGGGCTCATGAGATGTTCTACACGGGAGGGGACGAGATCCTACTGAACGCCCCCTCAGACAGGGACAGGGACACCCTCACCCTGCTTTTCCCCATGGACCTGGTTCAGGAGGGGTGGTTCGTCGTCGGCCTGGAGGGCGTTTCCACTTGGGGCGAGGGAGAGGCCCAACAGGACGTGCTCAAGGAGGACGAGAGGAAGGATCTGGGAGTATCCAATATCGTGACCCTCCCCTTGAACCCGTTCATCCTCCTACTGGTGGGCGGGGGGAGTCTGGGCATATCGTTCGTCCTGTGGAAGTGGATAAGATGGCAGTGAGCCCCCTGACCTGATACCGGTCCATGCTGCCTCGCGAACGGATCAGGACAGGCACCGTTTGGCCCTGGAGTAGGAGTCCTCCACCACCTCCAGGGAGCAATAGCCGTCCTCCAGTGTGTGCTCCTCGAAGTCGAAGATCTCGGCGAACTCCCTGGACTTGCGGTGGAAGGTCTCCCTGTCCCCCAGGCCGGTGTCGATCTTCAGCACCTTGGAGTAGTCGGCCATGTCGAAGAGCTGCTTCATGGTCCCGATGTCCACATCGTCCACGCCCTTGAACAGCTCCATCTTCCCCATCATGTCCCTCCAGTTCTCCGCCCAGGCGGGTGTCAGGTAGAACACCCCCGCGTACCTCCTGAGCAGGGCCAGGTAGCCCTCCGTGCCCCCGAGAGGGGCGGCTATGCAATCGTCCACCACCTGTCCCTGGGAGTCCCTCAGGATGAACACCGGCGTCCGGAACCTGGAGGAGAGCTCGTCGATGTCCTTGACCACGTGGCGGTACTGGTCGCGGACCACCGGATCGCCGTGCTGCACCATGCCGGCCACCTCGTCGTAGGTGAGCCGGGCATGGGAGCGCATGACCCCCTCCAGAAAGCGGTAGTCCAGGACCTCGCCCTGCTGGTCGATCTCCACCGAGACCGCCATGCAGAGCCGATCCACCTCCGGATTCAGGGAGCAGAGGCCGTTGGAGAGGACCTCCGGCAGCATGGGGACCACGCGGTTGGGGAAGTAGACCGAATTGCCGCGCTCCAGCGCCTCGGCATCCAGCGCCGAGTCGGGCTGGACGTAGTGGGCGACGTCGGCGATGGCCACCACCAGCCGCCAGCCCTTGCGGGTGGGCTCACAGCAGACGGCGTCGTCGAAGTCCTTGGTGTCGGAGCCGTCGATGGTCACCAGCGGCATGTCCCGCAGGTCCTCGCGGCCCTCCTTGTCGGCCTCGGCCACCTCGGTGGAGAAGTGGGCGGCCTCGGCCTCCACCTCGGCGGGCCACTCGTAGGGGATGTCGTGGGCGCGCAGGGCGACATCCACCTCCATCCCGGCGCCCATGTGCTGGCCCAGGATCTCCACCACCTTGCCCAGGGGCTTACGGTGGCGGCTGGGCTGTTCGATGATCTCCACGGTGACGATCTGGCCGTCGGTGGCGCCGTTCCACTCCTCCGGCGCCACCAGGATCTCCTGGTTCAGGCGCCGGTTGTCGGGCTCCACGACGCCGACACCGCCCTCGTCGAAGAAGCGGCCCACCACCTGCTGGGTATTGCGCTCCAGGACCTCCACCACCATGCCCTCCGGGCGGCCGCGACGGTCCACGCCGATGACCGAGACCACGGCCCGATCGCCGTGGAGGACCGGGTGCATCGCCTTGGGCGAGAGGAAGACGTCATCGCCCCCCTCGTCGGGGATCAGGAAGCCGAAGCCGTCGGCGTGGCCCACGACCCGGCCGCGCTTGAGGTCCATCCGGCTGACCAGGCCGTAATCACCCTTGCGGTTGCGGAGGATCTGGCCGTCCCGCTCCATGGCCCGCAGGCGCCGGCGCAGCGCCTCCAGGCGCTCATCGTCGTCGATGGCCAGGGCCCGGGCGAGATCCGCATGGGGCATGGGGGCGCCGTGCCCCTCCAGGATCTCCATGATGTAGTCCCGGCTGGGGATGGGATTCTCGTAGCGCTCGGCCTCACGGTCGGCATTGGGATCGCGGGGGGAGTTATGCCGCGCCATGACGGCCTCCGTGAATCGATGCGGCACGCCGCGGCGTGATGGGGGCGGGGTTGACAGCTTGTAGGTTCATGGCCGGCAGTATACCGGCTCGACCCCCGGGCTGTCCCGCCCCGCGATCGCTCCGCGGCCAACATCCGGTCGACGGCGGCGGGATTGACACCCCCGGGGCCGTCCGCTAGATTACTCCACCTGCAACGACGGCCCGGCCGTCCTTGCCGAGGTGGTGAAAGTGGTAGACACGCCAGCTTCAGGTGCTGGTGGGCGAAAGCCCGTGGAGGTTCAAGTCCTCTCCTCGGCACCAACACCGAAAGGCCCCGAGCCCGCCAGGGTTCGGGGCCTTTTTCATGTCCGCCGCTCCCGAGAAGACCCGCCGGGACCGCA
Source organism: Thiohalospira sp. (assembly GCA_046546335.1). Classification (GTDB taxonomy): domain Bacteria; phylum Pseudomonadota; class Gammaproteobacteria; order Thiohalospirales; family Thiohalospiraceae; genus Thiohalospira. Next base: position 2,594 of record JBKGYA010000133.1, read on the forward strand.
CGCACCCCGGCGGGGCGACGGCGCTACTCGGCGTAGGGGTCGCGCAGGACGATGGTCTCCTCGCGCTCCGGGCCGGTGGAGATGATGGCGATGGGCGTCTCGGTGAGCTCCTCGATCCGCCGGAGATAGCGCTGGGCATTGTCCGGCAGGTCGTCGAAGGCCTTCACCCCCTCGGTGGACTCCGTCCAGCCGGGGAGTTCCTCGTAGACGGGCTCGCAGCCGTCGTAGGCATCGGCACCCACCGGCGGCGTGGACTGCTCCACGCCATGGCAGCGGTACCCCGTGCAGATCCGGATGGTCTCCAGCCCGTCCAGGACATCGAGCTTGGTGATGCAGAGCCCCGAGGTGCTGTTGAGGAGGTTGGCGCGGCGCAGGGCCACGGCATCGAACCAGCCGCAGCGCCGGGCCCGACCGGTGGTGGAGCCGAACTCGCGGCCGCGGGTGGCCAGGTGCTCGCCCAGGGCGTCGTCCAGCTCGGTGGGGAACGGGCCGGAGCCCACGCGGGTGGCGTAGGCCTTGGTGATCCCCAGGACGTAGTCCAGATGGCGCGGACCGACCCCCGAGCCGGAGGCGGCGCCCCCGGCCGTGGTGGTGGAGGAGGTCACGTAGGGGTAGGTCCCGTGGTCGATGTCCAGCAGGGTCCCCTGCGCCCCTTCGAAGAGGACGCTCTGCCCCCGCCGCTGGAAGCCCTCCAGGATGGCCGGGACGTCGGCGACCATGGGCCGCAGCCGTTCGGCGTGGGCCAGGGCCTCGTCGAGGGTCCGCTGGAAGTCCACGGTGGGCGCCTCGAAGTAGTGCTTCAGGACGAAGTTGTGGTAATCGAGGATCTCGGCGAGCTTCTCGGCGAAGCGCTCCGGATGGAAGGCCTCGCCCAGGCGCAGGCCGCGCCGGCTGACCTTGTCCTCGTAGGCGGGGCCGATCCCGCGCCCGGTGGTGCCGATGGCCGCCTTGCCCCGGGCCTTCTCCCGCGCGCTGTCCAGCGCTGCGTGGTAGGGCAGTAGCAGCGGACAGGCCTCGCTCACCCGCAGCCGCTCGGTGGCCGGAACGCCCCGGCTCTCCAGGCGATCGATCTCCTCCAGCAGGGCCTCCGGGGAGACCACGACCCCGTTGCCGATGAGGCAGAGGACGCCGGGACGCAGGATCCCCGACGGGATCAGATGGAGAACGGTCTTCTCCTCGCCGATGACCAGGGTATGGCCGGCATTATTGCCGCCCTGGAAACGGACGACGCCGCCTACCCGTTCGGTGAGCAGATCGACGATCTTGCCCTTGCCCTCGTCCCCCCACTGGGAGCCGACGACCACCACATTCTTGCCCATGTTCCGATCCCTTGTGGTTGCGGCGGCCTAGTCGGTGGCCACCGGCTCGATTTCCCAACCCGAATCCCGCTGGACCAGCTGGCGGTCGCACCCCATGGCGCCGGCATCCCCGGCCTGGCCGGGCAGCTCCGCTACCACGCGCTCGCCGGCGGTGCGCAGCTCGGCGACCCGGGCGGCAAGCGCGGCATCCCCGCTGGCCGGGGCGAAGATCCCGCCCTCGGCCGCCGGTGGCGCCTGCAGCGCCAGGAGCTCGCGCAGGTCCGCGCTGAAGCCCGTGGCCGGGCGCGCCCGGCCGAAGACCCGGCCGATGTCGTCGTACCGCCCTCCCTGGGCCACCGAACACCCCTGTTCCGGCAGAAAGGCGGCGAAGACCACGCCGGTGTGATAGTGGTAGCCGCGCAGCTCCCCGAGGTCGAAGTGCAGCGTCACCTCCGGCAGCCGGCGCTCCAGGCCATCGGCCACCGCCTCCAGGTGGTCCAGTGCCGCATGGATGCCCTCGCCGCCGCGGCCGAGGACCTCCCGCGCCCGCGCCAGGACATCGCGATAGCCGTTGAGCTCCGGCAGCTCCAGGAACATGCGGCGAAGCTCGCCGGTCACCCCGGCCGCGTCCAGCAGCCCCGGCAGTTCCGGCTGCGACTTGCGCTGCAGGGCATCGAAGAGCGCACGCTCGTCCGCCTCCGCCAGGTCCGCCTCGGCGACGAGGCCGCGGTAGATCCCGACGTGGCCGATATCCAGGTGGAAGTCGTCGACGCCGGTGGCCCGCAGGGTCTCCGCCATGAGGCCGATGACCTCCAGGTCACTGGCCGCGCCGGCGTGGCCGAAGAGCTCGGCGCCTACCTGCAGTGGCGCCCGGGAGCCGGCGAAGGACTCCGGCCGGGTGCGGAGGACCGTCCCGAGATAGCAGAGCCGCTCCGGCACGTCGCGTCCCAGCCGGTGCGCATCCATGCGCGCCACCTGCGGCGTCATGTCGGCGCGAACCCCCATCATGCGGCCGGAGAGCTGATCGGTCACCTTGAAGGTGTCCAGATCCAGGTCATTGCCCGTACCGGTGAGCAGGGAGTCGAGATACTCGATGAAGGGGGGCATGACCAGGCGATACCCCCAGCTGGCGTAGAGGTCCACCAGCCGGCGGCGCATGGCCTCCAGACGCGCCGCCTCCGGCGGCAACGCCTCTTCGATGCCCTCCGGGAGGAGCCAACGATCCGTGGGTTGCATGGGGAATTTCGCTGTCAGAGTCGAATGAGCCAGACCAGCAGGGCGCCGACGACCATGGCCGCCAGGCCGGCCCCGCGCAGGGTGGCATCGCTGGTTCGGGCGATGCTCTCCACGGCCTGACGGTAGTTACGCGGACTCAGCGCCGGTAGCAGTCCCTCGATCACCAGCACCAGCGCCAGCGCTGCCAGGAGATCCTGGGCCATGGGGGTTACTGCTCGCCCCCGCTCTTGTCGAAGTAGCGGAAGAAGTCCGAACTCGGGTCGAGCACCATGAAGTTGTTGCCCTCGCCAAAGCTGCGCTGATAGGCCTCGAGACTCCTGTAGAAGTTGTAGAAGTCCTCATCCTGCCCGTAGGCCTCGGCGAAGATGCCTGCGGCCCGCGCGTCGCCCCGACCGCGGATCCGCTCGGCCTCGCGGAAGGCCTCGGCGAGGATGATGGTCCGCTTGCGGTCGGCCTCCGCCCGGATCCGCTCGGCGGCCTCGCCACCGCGGGAACGGAGGTCCTTGGCCACCCGTGCACGCTCGGCACGCATGCGCTCGAAGACCGAACTGCTGACCTCGGACGGCAGGTCGATGCGGCGGACCCGGACATCCTCGATGTCCACGCCGAAGATCTCGGCCTCTTCGTTGGCCCGCTCCTGCATCACCCGCATGATCTCGCTCCGCTCCCCGGAGACCACCTCCTGGATGGTGCGCTTGGCGAACTCCGAGAGCAG
>JBKGYA010000134.1:0-5822 GCA_046546335.1 Thiohalospira sp.
CTGGAGGCGAATCCCGACCTCACCTGGCGGGAGGTGCGCTGGATCCTGGCCACCACCGCCCGGGACGATTTCCTCGCCGACGATGCCGAGCCTCTGGACCCGGCGGACGAGTGGGCGACCAACGATGCCGGCGAGACGGTGAGCCACGCCTACGGCCACGGTCTGGTGGATGCGAAGGCGGCGGTGGAGCGAGCGAAATCCTGGTCGGACGCCGATCGCTTCCCCGCCCTGGAAAGCCACTCGCAAGAGGACAACGACGGCTGGACCCTGTCGGCCGAATATACCGTAGAGGCAGATATGAGCGTCGGGAATTCCGGCATCGAACGCATCGAGGCGGTGGAGGTGACCCTGGAGGGCTGGTCCCACCCGGCGTGGAACCGGCTGGATATCGAGCTCCAGAAGCTGGATGCAGACGGGGATGTGGTCAGCCGCAGCCTCCTGGCCGAGGACCACTTCTGCCAGGACTCGTCCGGGGAGTATTTGAAGAGCGGGTGTTCGCCCCTGGATGACCAGGAATGGACCTTCTCCACCACCCACCACCTGGGCGAGGCCGCCGACGGCACCTGGCGGCTGGCGATCACGAATAACAGCGCCGACGAGGAGGGCAGCCTGGACTCCTGGACGCTGACCTTCCACGGCCACTGAGACGGAGGATCCCCATGCCCACTCGCCTGCTCATCCCGCTGCTCGCCGCCGCCCTGATGACCAGCGGCTGCGCCGCCGCCGAGCCCGCGTCCTCCGACGAGGGGACGGAGACCATCCACTGGTACGAGGAGGGCGAGCGGCGGACCCTCTACGTGGTCCCCGGCCGGGTGGTGGAGCTGGGCGATGGCAGCGCGGCGGCGGAGTCGGCGGTGCGCAGCGCCCGCCCCGGCGCCGAGGTGGCCGCCAAGCACCGCGGCGCCCGGATCTGGTCGGTGCCGGAGGGGGAGGTGGGTACGCGGGCGGCCGGCGACCTCGCCCGCGCCGCTGGCAATGAGGCCCGCTTCTCCCCGCTGCTGCGCACCGCCCCCGACGGCGGGGCCGAGATGGCCCTGGCCGGCGGCGTGCTGGTCACCCTGCGCGAGGACTGGTCCACCGAGGAGGGCCGCCGCTGGCTGGAGGCGGAGGGCTACACCGTCGAGCGGGAGTACCGCTTCGGCAACCGCTTCCTGATCGCCACCCCGGCCGGCGCGGAGGCGGCGGAGGTGGCCCGGGACCTCCACCAGCGGGAGCCGGTCACCGGCGCCGCCCCCGACCTCTGGCAGCCGCTGGAGACGCGCTGAGGCCGGAGCCGGACGCCCGGGAGACGGGACCCGCTTCAGGCGCCGCCCATCTCCCCCAGGACCGCCTCGTGGGTGGCCACCGCATCCGTCCCGCGGAGGGTGAAGCGCACTCGCTCCACCGCCTCCAGCTCCGGGGCCTTCTCCTTCACGGTGGCGAAGGCGATGCGCGCCGCCTCCTCCATGGGGTAGCCGAAGGCGCCGGTGGAGATGGCGGGGAAGGCCACGCAGGCCAGCCGCCGCTCCTCCGCCAGGTCCAGGGCGTTGCGGTAGCAGGTGGCCAGCAGCTCGTCCGCCGGCTCGTCCCGGCCGTAGACCGGGCCCAGGCAGTGGATGACGTAGTCGTTGGGCAGGTCGAAGCCGTCGGTGATCACCGCCTCCCCCGGCTCGATGGGGGCCAGCGGGCGGCACTCGTCGGCCAGCCCCGGCCCGGCGGCGCGGTGGATGGCGCCGGCCACCCCGCCCCCGGGCATGAGCTCCGCGTTGGCGGCGTTGACCACCGCGTCGCAATCCTCCTGGTGGGCGATGTCGCCGCGCACCACCTCCACCGTGACCTCGCCGAACCGGGCCTGCATGGTTTACCTCCTCCTCCGGCCTACGCCGGGTTCCTGCCAGTTCACCGGCGTGCTCTCCCGCCGGTTTCCCGACGGATTCTGCCAAAGGGTGGCGGCGGAGGGTACAGGGTTCACTCGGGCCGGCGGGCGGCCATGACGGCGAAGCCGCCCTCGCCGCGACCGGGGCGCAGGGGCTGGATGTCGGTGATGGAGTTCAGCGGGCCGAAGAGGGTCTGGGCCTGCGCCTCCACGGGGAGGTCGGCCCCCTGGAGCAGGTCCGCCACCTCGTCGCCGGAGAAGAAGGTCGCCTCCTGGTAGAAGGTGCTCTGCGCCTGGCGGGCCAGGTACTCCGCCCCCAGGGGGCTGCCGCGGTCGACGAAGCCGAGGACCAGCCGGCCGCCGGGGCGCAGCACCCGGCGGGCCTCGGCCAGCATGGCGGCGGCGTCGTCGACGAAGCAGAGGGTGGTGACCACCAGGGCGTGGTCGAAGCTCGCCTCCGCCCAGGGCAGCGCCTCGGCCCGGCCCTCCACCACCCGGATCCCGCGCTCGGCGGCGTGGGCGAGCATGGCCGGCGAGGGGTCCACCCCGGTGGCGATCCCCAGCGGTGCGGCGAAGCGGCCGCTGCCCACCCCGATCTCCAGGCCCTCGCCCTCCCACGGGACGAAGGGGCGCAGGGCGAGCAGCTCCGAGATCCAGGCGGCCTCGTGCTCCGGAAACCAGTGGTCGTAGCGGTCGGGGTGGGCGTCGAAGGCGGCGGTTCGGGGCATGGCGGGACTCCGGGCGATTCTGCCCGAGTCTAGCAGGGCGCCGGCTCCCCGACCCACAGGGCGGCCGGCAGCAGCAGGGCGTCTGCGTACTTGACCGACCGCACCCGTCACTCAGTCGCGGGCGAGCAGCCCCTGGAGGCAGGAGGCGCAGACCGGGGAGACCAGCAGCAGCAGGGTCCCCAGGGCGGCGGCGGCCAGCAGCGGCTGACCCAGGCTCAGGAGCCCGGCGCTGACGATACCCTGACTGGTGAAGAGGAAGGCGAGGAAGGCGAGATCGGCCTGCATGGTTCACTCCCTGGAAGGCTTGGAGACGATTCTCAAGGAATAATCCTAGGGAGGTGTCAGGGGCAAATTAACCCAACTGTAGGGCGGGAACTACTCCGATTGCTCAATGGCTGACCACCATCCCGGTCGCGGGCCGGCCTCAGCGTCGCCCCCAGACCAGCAGGTGGCGGTCGGAGAGCGCCTCCACCGAGAGGTGGTCCAGGCCGGTCTCGGCCAGCTGCTGGCGGACCTCGCCGGGCCGCCAGGCGGCCAGCAGGGAGTTGTAGAAGTCCTGTTGCAGGATCTCCGGCTCGCCGGCGGCGTGCTCTTCCACCAGCCTGGCCGCGGCCTCCCGGCTGCTCGGACGCATGAGATCCATGACGTAGACCGGGGCGCCGGGGCGGGCGGCGTGGGCGATGGTCTGCCACAGGGCGTGGGGCTCGGCCATGTGGTGGAGGAGGCTGTTGCTCACCACGGCGTCGAAGCTGGCCGCCGGCAGGCGGGCACCGGGCAGTCGCCCCTCCACCAGCTCGATGCGGTGGGCCAGCCCCTCGTCGCGGATGCGCTGGTCGGCGGCGGCAAGCATGTTGGGCCCGGCGTCCACGGCGGTGAGGGTGGTGCCGTTGCGCACCCGCGCCAGGCGGCAGGTGATGTCCGCCGGGCCGCAGCCGAGATCCAGGATACGGCCCGCGGCCGGCTCGTTGGGGAAGCGGTGGCAGAAGTCGGCGACGCAGGCGCCGTGGGGCTCGTCGAAGTCGGCCTCGGCGTAGGCGCGGACCTGCGCCTCGCTGTCCATGAGTTCGGGCTCGGGGATGCGTTCCATCATGGCGGACCTCAGGCGGCGTCCAGGCCGTTGTGGCGCAGCAGCGCGTCCACCTGCGGCTCCCGCCCGCGGAAGGCGATGAACGAATCCATGGCGTCGCGGCTGCCGCCCACCTCCAGCACCTCCGAGAGGAAGGCGCGGCCGGTCTCGGTGTTGAAGATCCCCTCCTCCTCGAAGCGCTCGAAGGCGTCGGCGGAGAGGACCTCGGCCCACTTGTAGCTGTAGTAGCCGGCGGCGTAGCCCCCGGCGAAGATGTGGGCGAAGTTGTGGGGGAAGCGGTGCCACGCCGGCGGATGGACCACCGCCACCTGCTCGCGCACCGCCCACAGCGTCTCCAGGATGCGGCCGCCGGCGTCGGGGTCGTAGTCGCGGTGGAGGCGGAAGTCGAACAGCGAGAACTCCAGCTGGCGGACCATCTGCAGGGCGGCGTGGAAGTTGCGCGCCGCGTTCATGCGCTCGAACAGCTCCGCCGGCAGCGGCTCCCCGGTCTCGTAGTGGCCGCTGATGAGGTCGATGGCCTCGCGCTGCCAGCACCAGTTCTCCAGGAACTGGCTGGGCAGCTCCACGGCGTCCCACTCCACGCCGTTGATGCCGGCCACCGAGGGCTCATCCACCCGGGTGAGCATGTGGTGGAGGCCGTGGCCGAACTCGTGGAAGAGCGTCACCACCTCGTCGTGGGTGAAGAGCGCCGGCTTGTCCCCCACCGGGGCGGAGAGATTGCAGGTGAGGAAGGCCACCGGGACCTGGACGGTGCCGTCCTCCCGGCGGTGGCGGATGCGGCACTCGTCCATCCAGGCGCCGCCGCGCTTGTTCCGGCGGGCGTAGAGGTCGAGGTAGAACATCCCCCGGGTCTCGCCGTCGGCGTCGCGGATCGCGTAGAGGCGGACGTCGTCGTGCCAGACGTCGGCCCCCTCCACCTCCCGGATGGTCAGGCCGTAGAGCCGCTCCACCACGGCGAACAGGCCGGGGATGACCTTCGTCTCCGGGAACCAGGGGCGCAGGTCCTCCTCGGAGAGGTCGTAGCGCGCCTGGCGCAGCCGCTCCCCGGCCCAGGCGATGTCCCAGGGCTGGAGGTCGTCCAGTCCCAGCTCCTCCCGGGCGAAGGCGGTGAGCTCGTCCAGCTCCCGGCGCGCCTGCGGCAGGGCGCGGTCGGCCAGGTCCTGGAGGAAGGCGATGACCTCCTCCGGGCTCGGCGCCATCTTGGTGGCCAGGGAGTACTCGGCGTAGTCGCGAAAGCCCAGCAGCTGCGCCTGCTCGTGGCGCAGGGCGAGGATCCGCTCCATGGTCTCGGAGTTGTCCCACCGGCCGGCGTGGGGGCCCTGGTCCGAGGCGCGGGTGCCCCAGGCCGTGTAGACCTCCTCCCGCAGCGCGCGGTCATCGGCGAAGGTCATCACCGCGTAGAAGGAGGGGAAGTCCAGGGTGAAGACCCAGCCCTCCTCGCCGCGGTCGGCCGCCGACTGGCGCGCCTGCTCCCGGGCCTGCTCCGGCAGGCCGGCCAGGCGGGCCTCGTCGGTGACCACCTTGTACCAGGCCTGGGTGGCGTCCAGGACGTTCTCCTCGTAGCGCGCCGACAGGGTGGCCAGCTCCGAGGCGATGGCCTTGAAGCGCGCCTTGTCCTCGCCGGAGAGTTCCGCCCCGCCCAGCCGGAAGTCGCGCAGGGCGTTGTCCACCACCCGGCGTTTCGACGGGGAGAGTGCGCGGTAGTGGTCGGAGGCGGCCAGCTCCTTGAGCGCGGCGTAGAGCCCCTCGTCCTGGGCCAGCTCGCTGCCGTGCTCGGAGAGCTTGGGCAGGCAGGCGTTGTAGGCCTCGCGCAGCGCCTCGCCGTTGACCACGCTGTTCATGTGCGAGACCGGCGCCCAGATCCGGCCCAGCCGATCCTCGGCCGCCTCGAAGGGGGCCAGGAGGTTCTCCCAGGTCCACGGCCCGCCAGCGGCCAGGCGATCGGCGCGCCACTGGCGGTTCTCCGCCAGGACGGTGTCGATGGCCGGCTCCACGTGTTCGGGCCGGATGGCGGAGAAGGGGGGGAGATCGAAGTCGCTCAGCAGGGGATTGTCGGCGTCGGCCATGGGGTATCCGGGATCTTGCTCGGGAACCCGTCATCGTAGCACGCCGCTCCCGGCAGGGACCCATGTCGAGACTGGGGGTACAGGGC
>JBKGYA010000135.1:0-5803 GCA_046546335.1 Thiohalospira sp.
CCGCGTTCGGCAAACGAGACCACCTCGTCGCCGATGACGAAGTGGTCGAGCAGCCGCACGTCCACCAGCTCCAGGGCCTCCCGCAGGCGATGCGTGAGGCCCTGGTCCGAGGCGCTGGGCTCGGCCACCCCCGAGGGGTGGTTGTGGGCCGCGATGACGGCGGCGGCGTTGTGGTCCAGGCAGCGGCGGACCACCTTGCGCGGATGGACCGAGGCGCCGTTGACGGTGCCGTGGAAGAGCGTCTCGAAGGCCAGGACCCGGTGGCGATTGTCCAGGAAGAGGCAGGCGAAGGCCTCCTCCGGCTGGTGGCGCAGCCGGGCGGTGAGGAAGGCGCGGGTGCTCGCCGGCCCCTCCAGGGTGTCCAGCGGTTCCAGGCGGGCGGCCAGGTGGCGCCGGGCCATCTCCAGTGCCGCCTGGATCTGGACGTACTTGGCCTCGCCCAGCCCCCGGTGGCTGCAGAAGGTCGCCCGGTCGGCCTCCAGCAGTGGCCGCAGGCCGTCGAAGGCGGTGAGCAGCTCCCGGCCCAGCTCCACGGCGGAGGTGCCGGCGACGCCGGTGCGCAGGAAGATGGCCAGCAGCTCGGCGTCGGACAGTGCCTCCGGGCCCTGCTCCAGCAGGCGTTCCCGCGGGCGCTCCCCCTCGGGCCAGTGACGGATGGACATGGGGCTCCCTCCCCGGTGGCGATCGCCTCCCTGCGAACGGCCAAAAGGCTGCCACGGGCCCCGGGGCACGGCAACCCGGCCTTCTGGTAGACTCCGCCCCATGGGTGATCTCGACGGACGCAGGGTACTGGTGGGCGTGGGCGGCGGCATCGCCGCCTACAAGGTGGTGGAGGCCGTACGCGGCCTGCGCGCGGCCGGTGCCGAGGTCCGGGTGATGATGAGCGAGGCGGCCACCGCCTTCATCACGCCGCTGACCCTGCAGGCGGTCTCCGGCCATCCGGTGCGCCAGCAGCTGCTGGATCCGGAGGCGGAGGCCGGCATGGACCACATCGAGCTGGCGCGCTGGCCGGATGCCGTCCTCCTGGCGCCGGCGGGGGCGGATCGCCTGGCACGCCTGGCCACCGGCCGGGCCGACGACCTAATCGGTGCCGTCTGCCTGGCGACCACCGCGCCGCTACTCGTCGCCCCCGCCATGAACCACCGGATGTGGGAACACCCCGCCACCCGGCGCAATGCCGCGCAGCTCGCCGCCGACGGGGTGGAGCTCATCGGGCCGGCCAGCGGCGACCAGGCCTGCGGTGAGAGCGGCCCCGGCCGCATGGTGGAGCCGGCGGAGCTGGTGGCCGCGGTGACCGGCGTACTGGGCGACCGTGGTCTCGCAGGCCGCTGCGTCATGGTCACCGCCGGCCCCACCCGGGAGCCGGTGGACCCGGTCCGCTACCTGGGCAACCGCTCCTCCGGCAAGACCGGCTTCGCCATCGCCGCGGCGGCCCGCCGAGCCGGCGCCCGGGTGATCCTGGTGGCCGGGCGGGTGGACCGGGCCACGCCGCCGGGGGTGGAGCGGGTGGACGTGCAGACCGCCGAGGAGATGCGCTACGCCGTCCACGCCTGGGTGGGGGCGTGCGACCTCTTCATCGCCACCGCCGCCGTCGCCGATTACCGCCCCGCGGAGCCGGCGACGGAGAAGGTCAAGCGCGACGGCGAGGGGCACACCCTCGCGCTGGTGGCCAACCCCGACATCCTCGCCGAGGTGGCCGCCCGGCCGCGGCCGCCGCTGACCATGGGTTTCGCCGCGGAGACCGGCGAGGTGGAGGCCAATGCCCGCGCCAAGCTCACCACCAAGGGCATCGACCTGGTGGTGGCCAACGAGGTGGGCGAGGGCAGGGGCTTCGATACCGATGACAATACCGTCACCGTCCTCTGGGAGGGCGGGCGGCGTCGGCTGGGGCCGGCGCCCAAGACGGAGCTGGCGCGGGAGCTGGTGGCCCTGGCCGCCGCCCGGCTGGACGGCACACTACAGAGGGGGTAGCGATGCAGCGGATCGAGGTGAAACGGCTGGATCCCCGGCTGGGGGAGGACATCCCCCTGCCGGAGCGGGCCACCGACGGCAGCGCCGGCATGGACCTGCGCGCCTGCCTGGACGAGGCGCTGACCCTGGAGCCGGGGCAGACGGAACTGCTCTCCACCGGCCTGGCCATCCACATCGGCGACCCGAACCTGGCGGCGATGATCCTCCCGCGCTCCGGCCTCGGCCACAAGCACGGGATCGTCCTGGGCAACCTCGTGGGGCTCATCGACTCCGACTACCAGGGCGAGCTCATGGTCTCCTGCTGGAACCGCGGGAATGCCCCCTTCACCATCGAGGTGGGCGAGCGTATCGCCCAGCTGGTCTTCGTCCCCGTGGTGGCGGCGGAGCTGGAGCTGGTGGACGCCTTCGCGACCAGCGACCGGGCCGAGGGCGGTTTCGGCCACACCGGACGGGGCTGACATGACCGGCGCCGGCCCCGAGCACCTGCCGGCCGCGGAGCTCTTCCGCACCTACGACATCCGCGGCGCTGCCGTCGACCTCACCACCGGCGATGGCGCCTGGTGGCTGGGCCGCTCCATCGCCGCTACGGCCATCGAGGCCAGTCCCGGTCCGGTGGCCCTGGGCCGGGACGGCCGCCTCTCCAGCCCGGCCATCGCCACGGCGGTCGCCGACGGCCTGCGCGCCGGCGGGGTGGATGTCATCGACCTGGGACCGGTCCCCACCCCGCTGCTCTATTTCGGTGCCTGGCGGCTGGCCCGGGGCAACGGCGTCATGATTACCGCCAGTCACAACCCCCCGGCCGACAACGGCCTCAAGGTCGTCCTGGGCCGGCGAACCCTCTTCGGCGAGGCCATCACCGACCTGCGCCGCCGCCTGGCCGCCGGGGCGCTGACCAGCGGCGCCGGGAGCTACCGCACGGCGGACATCCTCGACGACTACTGTCGCCGGATCACCGCCGATATCCGGCTGGAGCGGCCAGTGGAGGTGGTGGTGGACGCCGGCAACGGCATCGCCGGGCCGGCGGCGGTGGCGGTGCTCGAGGCGCTGGGGGCCCGGGTCCACCCCCTCCACTGCGAGCCGGACGGCGACTTCCCCCACCACCACCCCGACCCCAGCCGCCCGGAAAACCTCGCCGATCTGGCCGAGGCGGTGACCCGTCGGGGTGCCGACCTGGGCCTGGCCTTCGACGGCGATGGCGACCGCCTGGGCGTGGTGGACGACCGGGGGCGGATGGTCTGGCCGGATCGATTGCTGGCCCTCTTCCTGACGGAGGCCCTGGCGGCGCGGCCCGGGGCGGCGGTGCTCTTCGACGTGAAGTCCACCGGTGCGCTCTTCGCCGCCATCACCGAGGCCGGCGGCCGCCCGGTGATGACCCCCTCCGGCCACTCCCTCATCCGGGCGCGGATGGAGAGCGAGGGGGCGGTCCTCGCCGGGGAGCTCACCGGCCACCTCTTCCTGGCCGACCGCTGGTTCGGCTTCGACGACGCCCTCTACGCCGGCGCCCGGATCCTGGAGCTGGTGGCCGGAGTGCCGACCACCGCCGCCGCGCTGGGCGAGCCCGGCGACTGCGTGGCCACCCCGGAGATCCACCTGCCGGTGAGCCGGGAACACGGCCAGGCGGTCATCGCCGCCCTGCAGTCGGCGCCGCCGCCGGAGGGGGCTACGGCCACCACGGTGGACGGCCTGCGCCTGGACTTCCCCCGGGGCTGGGGGCTGGTGCGGCTCTCCAATACCGCCGACGCCCTGGTCCTGCGCTTCGAGGCCGCCGATGTCGGCGAACTGGCGGCGCAGCGCGAGCACCTGCGGCGGATGCTGGCCGAGGCGGATCCGGCGCTGGCGGAGTCCCTGGCCGCCGCCACGCTCCTGGGTGGCATGAGTTAGTTAATACTTGCTACCCTTCCGGCTCACGTCATCTCAGGCATAACAAGGCAAGATCCATGAGCCTCGACCCGTCCCAGGCGATGAATGTCGCCCACGTCCTCACCGAGGCCCTGCCCTACATCCGGCGCTTCACCGGGCGCACCGTCGTGGTCAAGTACGGCGGCAACGCCATGGTGGACGAGCGCCTCAAGCAGGGCTTCGCCCGGGATATCGTCCTGATGAAGCTGGTGGGGATGAACCCCATCGTCGTCCACGGCGGCGGCCCCCAGATCGGCGAGCACCTGGCCCGCATGGGCAAGGAGAGCCAGTTCGTCGAGGGCATGCGCGTCACCGACGCCGAGACCATGGACGTGGTCCAGATGGTCCTCGGTGGCCTGGTGAACAAGGAGATCGTCCGCCTGCTCAACCAGCACGGCGGCTGCGCCGTCGGCCTCACCGGCAAGGACGGCGAGATGATCCGGGCGCGCAAGCTCACCTTCACCCGGTCCAATCCGGAGTTGCAGGAGCCGGAGATCATCGATGTCGGCCACGTGGGCGATGTGGAGTCCATCGACGCCTCGGTCCTGCACATGCTCGCCGAGGACGACTTCATCCCCGTCATCGCCCCCATCGGGGTGGGGGAGGATGGCGCCGCCTACAACATCAACGCCGACCTCGTCGCCGGCCGCATCGCCGAGGTGCTGGAGGCGGAGAAGCTGATGCTGCTGACCAACACCCCCGGCGTGCTGGATACCGAGGGCAACCTCCTGACGGGGCTCACCGCCGGCGAGGTGGACGAGCTCATCGCCGATGGCACCATCGCCGGCGGCATGCTGCCCAAGATCCGCTGCGCCCTGGACGCGGTGGCCGGCGGCGTGAAGGCGGCGCATATCGTCGACGGCCGCGTGGAGCACGCGGTCCTGCTGGAGATATTCACCGACGAGGGCGTGGGTACCCTCATCCGCGGAGGTCGCCATGAGTGAGGAGCAGACCGGTACGTCCCGGCGCGGCAACCGCCGCCAGGAGATCCTGGAGACCCTGGCCCGGATCCTCGAGGAGCAGCCCGGTGAGAAGATCACCACCGCCGGCCTGGCGCGGGCGGTGGGGGTCTCCGAGGCGGCGCTCTACCGCCACTTCCCCAGCAAGGGGAAGATGTTCGAGGCGCTCATCGAGTTCGCCGAGGAGGCCGTCTTCGGCCTCATCAACCGCATCCTGGAGGAGCACGACGACCCCGCCGACCGCTGCGAGCGGATCATGGGCGTGCTACTGGGGTTCGCCCAGCGCAACCCCGGGATCACCCGCGTGCTCCTGGGCGAGGCGCTGGTGGGCGAGGTGGAGCGGCTCCGCCAGCGGGTGGACGGCTTCTACGACCGGCTGGAGACCCGCTTCAAGCAGATCCTGCGCGAGGGGGAGGGCACCGGCCACCTGCCGGTGGGCAGCCCCGCCACCGCCTCGGCCAACCTCCTGGTCTCCGTGGCCGAGGGGCGCATGCGCCAGTTCCTGCGCAGCGGCTTCCAGCGCCAGCCCCTGGAGCACTGGGAGCAGCAGTGGGGCCTGCTGGCCGCCGCCCTCTTTCCCGGCCGTCAGTAGTGTCAGCCCCTGTCACGGCAGGTCTGCCAGGGAGGGCAGTCCCCCGGCGACCTCGCCGGGGCGGGGCCGCACCCGGCGGTGCGCGGGAAGCTGGCACGGAGATTGTATAGCAGAGGGCAGTGATGGGTGGCCTCCCTTTCCTCGGGGGAGGCCGACAGCCTCCCCATCCCATGCTCCTCCATCGAGGCAGATTGGCCCGGTCCGCTTGGCGGCCCGGGCCGTTTTTTTGGTTCATCGCACATTTCCGGGAAACGCCGCTCGGATTTCGAGGAAGAAGTACGCCTCGTCCCGGAAGCCGTAGGCCATGCGCTTGATGACCTTGATGCGGTTGTTGATCCCCTCGAGCAGGCTGGTGTGGAGCGGATGCCGGCAGTGGGCGAAG
>JBKGYA010000136.1:0-5785 GCA_046546335.1 Thiohalospira sp.
GCTGCCGTCGAGCCGACAGGGATGTCTTCACGGCGTACCTGGCAGCCGGGACTCGCTCCGCCCGCCCCCGAACAGGAGCACAAGGGCTCGGTGTTCAGGTCTCCGGGAGCAGGCCGCGCCAGTCCCGCTCGCCGCGGATCAGGGCGGCCTTCTCCGGCCGTCGCAGGCCCTTGATGGCGCATTCCAGGCGGAGCGCCTCGGTCCGGCTGAGCCCGCCCTGCTGCCAGATCACTTCTCGCGGGCCGCCGCCCATGCGTACGGCGCGGGCGCCGCGGCCGGCGGCATGGGCGCGGTAGCGGGCGTCGACATCGGTGGCGATGCCGGTGTACCAGGCGCCGCTGGCCAGCTCCAGGATGTAGACCGACCAGGCTGGGGTCTCGGGGGTGGTGGACATGGCCCTTGCCGAAGGTGCGATGCCGCAGGGGATCGCGCCGGGATGGCTGGTCGGGGCAGCAGGATTTGAACCTGCGACATCCAGCTCCCAAAGCTGGTGCGCTACCAGACTGCGCTATGCCCCGTTGACCGCTATTCTAACGGAGGCGGAGCCGGGAGGCGACGGCCGGACATGTTCAAGGATATTATTGAATAATGAAAAACAATCGCTATAATACGCCACAGTCTGGAGAATCCGGGAGGAGACCACTGATGCGACACGGAATGCGGGCGGTCGCTGCCGCAGCGGCGCTGGCCCTGGCACCACCGGCAGGGGCGGCCTTCTTCGACCGCGAGGAGGCAGTGGACCACGCCCTGAACCACAATCCGCAGCTGGACGCCAGCCAGGCCTCCATCAGCGCGGCGGAGGAAGATCTGGAGGCGGCCCGCTCCGGGGGATCCGCGCAGGTCGAACTCACGGCCAGCGGCAGTGCCAGTAACAACCCCCTGGACGCCTTCTCCCACAAGCTCCAGGCGGGGAACATCGAGGCCGACATGACTTCTCAGCCGCCGGATCTGGGTGATTTCGACCCCGATGAACTGAATAACCCGGATCCCAGCTTCCTGACGTCCACTGGTGTGGAAGTGCGTTATCCCCTCTATACCGGCGGTCGGGTGAGCGCCGGCATCGATGGGGCGGAGTCGGCCCGGGAGGCGGCGGAGTTCGGCCACCTGCGGACCCGCGAGGTCATCGCCTACCAGACCCGGCGCGCCTATCTCGCCGTCCAGGCGGCCGAGCGCGGCCTGGCCATCGCCGAGGATGCGGTGGCCGCCGCCCGCGAGCACGCGGAGACCACGCGTCGACTGGTGCGGGATGGCCGCATCGTGGAGTCGGATCAGCTCACCGCCGAGGTGAACCTCAACGAGATGGAGGCCAAGCGCGATCAGGCCGCCGAGCGGGTGCACCGGGCGCGCAACCAGTTGCGGCGGGTCATGGGGCTGGATCGCAACGAGTCGCTGGAGGTGGCGGAGCTGCCGTCGATGGACGAGACTCCCGAGCTGGCCGAGCTGGCCACCCTCCAGACCGAGGCCCTGGACCACCGTCGGGACCTCCGGTCCCTCCGCGCTCAAAAGGCGGCCCAGATGGCGCAGAAGGACATGGAGGAGGCGGCCTACGGTCCGCAGTTCAATCTCGTGGCGTCCGGTAATACCTATGGCGAGGGTTCTGCCTACGACAACACCGCCTGGCGGGCCATGGCCCAGGTAAGCTACCAGCTCTGGGATGGTGGCACGGCCAGCAGCAAGGCCGCGGCGGCGCGGGAGCGCGCCGAGCGGGTGCGGGCCGAGATCGCCAGTCGGGAACAGGAGATCCGCAGTGAGGTCCGCCAGGCGGTGGATGCCATCGAGATGGCGCGGACTCGCCTGGAGAACAGCCGCGGGACCGTGGACCGGGCGCGGGAGAATGTGGCTCAGGTGGAACGGCGCTATGGTCAGGGCCGGACCATGCTTATCGATCTCCTCCAGGCCGAGGGAAGGCTGGTGAAGGCGCGCAACGAGGTCCTCGGCGCACGCCAGGCGCTCCAGGCCGGCCGGCTGGATCTGGCAACGGCCCAGGGTCGGCTCCTGGAGGAGGATTCGTCGGATTCGAGGGGGATGCGGTAATGCGTGCGAGTGCCCTGTTCACGTCCATCCTGGCCGGCCTCCTCCTGGCTGGCTGCGTCCATGAGGCCGAGGAGCCCACGCCCCGGAACGAACTGGAGGCAGTGGAGCCGCCGACGGCCGAGGCCCGGGTTCGAAACGGCGGGGTCGAGGTGCCGGAGGCGGCCATCGTACAGCGCTGGGACATGCCCCACGTCTTCGTGCTGGCCGAGGGCAAGGCGCGCTCGCGGCTGGTGGAGCCCGGCAAGGAACGTGGCCGCTATCGTGAGGTCCTGGCGGGCCTCGATGGTGACGAGACGCTGGTGGTCGGCGATCTGGACGAGATCGTCGACGGGACCCCCATCCGGCAGTAGCAGGCCCGCTAGAGGAGAACGAACGCCATGGCCGAACCGAACAACGGCAGCAAGGAGGGGATCCGGCCCAACGCCGCCGGCTCCATTGCCCGCGCCTTCATCGACAACAAGCTCACCCTGCTGATCATCCTCTTCTCCTTCCTGGTGGGGGTCTTCGCGCTGAACTTCACCCCGCGAGAGGAGAATCCGCAGATCGTGGTCCCGGCAGCCAACGTCGTGGTCTCCAAGCCCGGGGCGTCGCCGGAGGAGGTGGAGGAGCTGGTGATCAAGCCGCTGGAGTCGATCCTCCAGGGCATGCCCGCTATCGACGATACCTTTGCCGAGGCGCGCGACTCCATGGGCGTGGTCACGGTCCGCTTCGACGTGGGCGAGGACAAGGAGGCGTCCCTGGTCAAGCTCTACGACCGGATCATGTCCAACATGGACCAGATGCCGCCGGGGACCAACGACCCCGTGATCCAGCGAGTGGACGTGGACGACGTCCCGATCATGAAGGTCTCCCTGGCCTCCGAGGAGCGCAACGACATGGAGCTGCGCCAGATCGGGCTGGAGGCCATCGAGCACCTTCGCCGGGTGGAGGGCGCCTCCGCCTCCCACGTCCACGGTGGGCGTTCGCGCACCATCAACGTGGACCTCGACCTGGAGGCCATGCGCGACTACAACGTCACCCTGCTGGATATCTCCGAGGTCCTGGAGGCGACCAACGTCGACATCCCCTCCGGCCAGCTCACCCGGGACAACACCACCTTCCCGGTGCGCGCCGGCGGCATGCTGGAGGACGCCGACGCGGTGGGCGACGTCGTCGTCGCCCTGGAGCGCCACGAGCCGGTCTTCCTCCGCGATGTGGCGACCATCACCGACGGGGCCGGCGACCTCGACCACGTCACGCGTATCGGCTACGGCCCCGCCTATACCGGCGACCGGCCGGAGAACCTGGAGATCCCGGCGGTGCGCATGGCCATCGCCAAGAAGCCGGAGGCCAACGCGGTCTTCGTGGCCGACCGGGTCCTGGAACGGCTGGACGAGATCCGGGGCAGCGTGATCCCCGAGGATGTGCGGGTGGATGTGACCCGCAACGATGGCGAGAAGGCCAACCAGGCGGTGAACTTCCTCATCGAGCACCTGGGCATCGCCATCGGCAGCGTGGTGGTCCTGCTCATCCTCTTCCTGGGCTGGCGCGCCGCCGGGATCGTGACCATCACCATCCCGCTCATCCTCTTCCTGACCCTGGCCATCGGCTACGCCATGGGCCAGACGATCAACCGGATCACCCTGTTCGCCCTCATCCTGGCGCTGGGGCTGCTGGTGGACGACTCCATCGTCGTCATCGAGAACATCTACCGCCACTACAGCGGCAAGGTGAAGGACTACCTGGAGGCCGCCATCGATGCGGTCAACGAGATCGGCAAGCCCACCAACGTGGCCACCTTCACGGTGGCCCTGGCGCTGGTTCCGATGTTCTGGGTGACCGGAATGATGGGGCCCTACATGGCGCCCATCCCCTTCTTCGTGCCCACGGCGATGCTCATCTCCCTGGCCATCGCCTACACCGTGGCCCCCTACCTCGCCTACCGCTTTCTCAAGACCGGGGACGGCGGGCACGAGACCATCGAAGAGCACAAGCGCGGGATCCTGGAGCGGCTGTATGTCGTGATCATGCGTCCCATCCTGCGTTCCATCTGGGCGCGCATCCTGTTCTTCCTCCTTGTCATTGCCCTGATGGTGGGCGTGCTGGCCATGCCGGCCTTCGACAAGGTGAAGTTCATGATGCTGCCCAAGAACAACACCAATACCTTCAACGTCACCATCGACATGCCCGAGGGGGCCGCCCTGGAGCGGACCGACCGGGTGGCCCGCGCCATCGGGGATGTGCTGCGCGAGCACCCGGAGGTGAAGAGCTACGAGCCCACCGTGGGCATGTCCGGCGTGTTGGACTTCAACGGACTGCTGCGCGGCAACACCCTCAAGGAGGGCGAGCATGTCGGCGCGGTGCGGGTGAACCTCACCAACAAGCACCACCGTGACGTCTCCTCCATCGAGATCGTGCGCAACCTGCGGTCGGAGCTGGATGCCATCGGCGAGCGCTTCGATGCCAACATCAAGCTGGTGGAGGACCCCCCGGGGCCACCGGTGCGTTCCACCATCCTTGCCGAGGTCTACGGGCCCGACTACGACCGGGTCCGGGAGATTGCCCGGGAACTGCAGACCGAGGTCTTCGAGAAGACCGAGGACGTGGTGGACATCGATACCTCGGTGACCGCCGACACCCGGGAGTACGACATCCAGGTGGACCGGAAGAAGGCGGCCCTGGCCGGGATCATGCCGGCAGAGGTAGCACAGACCCTGCACGCCTTCCTGGACGGCCGGGACATCGGCACCATCCACATGGACAAGGCGCGGGAGCCGGTGCCGGTCCACGTCCAGATCCCCACCGAGGCCCGCGTGAACGTGGACGACCTGGAGGATATCTTCTTTACCAACGAACAGGGCCGGCAGATCCCGCTCACCGAGATCGCCACCATCGAGGAGCGGCCCACGCCCAAGCCCATTCAGCATCGCAATCAGCGGCCGGTGGCCTACGTCACCGGGGAGCTGGGCTCCACCAGCCAGGTCTACGCCGTGCTCGAGATGTGGGACTACCTGCGCAACAATCCGCTGCCCAGCGGCGTGGAGCTGGATCAGTACTTCATGGCCTCTCCGGACAGCACCGGCTACAGCGTCCGCTGGGACGGGGAGATGCGTCTGACCCTGGATGTCTTCCGCGACCTGGGCTCGGCCTTCGCGGTGGCCATCATCCTCATCTACCTGGTGCTGGTGGGGTACTACGGCTCCTTCATGGTGCCCATCATCGTCATGGGGGCGATCCCGCTGACCATGGTCGGCGTCTTCCCCGGCCACTGGGCCATGGGGCAGCACTTCACGGCCACCTCCATGATCGGGGTCATCGCCCTGGCCGGGATCGTGGTGCGCAACTCCCTGTTGCTCATCGACTTCATCCTGGATAACCGGCGGACCGGGGAGAGCCTGTTCGATGCCGTCCTCCACGCCGGCATCGCACGGCTGCGGCCCATCATGCTCACCGCCCTGGCGCTCATCATCGCCACCTCGGTGATCCTGACCGACCCGGTCTTCGGCGGCCTGGCCATCTCGCTGATGTTCGGGGTCTTCGCCTCCACGGCGCTGACGCTGTTCGTCATCCCGCTGCTCTACTACCTGTACGAGCGGCACCTGGAGCGCAAGGCCGAACGCCGCGGCGAGACGCCGACGTAACCCGGCCTCCGGGCCGGCATCCGACGGGCCCGCTTCCCCCGGGGGAGCGGGCCCGTCGCGTTCAGGGCGTCCGCGTACGTGCTCGGAAAGGGTCTCGCGGTCGGTGCCAGTCCCGGATACCCGATCGTCGG
>JBKGYA010000137.1:0-5783 GCA_046546335.1 Thiohalospira sp.
CCCGGCCCCCAGGGGGAGTCCCAGGCCGGCTCCCCCGGCTTGGCCGCCTTCCAGAGGACGAAGTCCAGCGGGTCATCCTTGGCCTCGTCCACCTCCACCCGGCTGCCGGCGCGCAGGTCCTCCGGGTGCTTGCCGGAGAGGCGACCGTAGCCCTCGAAGCGGGAGACGTCGTAGTAGACGTCGCCGTTGTCGGCGGCGTAGGCGTAGCCGCGCTCCTCCAGGTCCCGGATGAGACCGATGATCCCCTCCATGTGGCCGGTGGCCCGGGGCTCCCGGTCCGGCGGCAGCACCCCCAGGGCGGCGGCATCCTCGTGCATGGCCTGGATGAAGCGCGCCGTGAGGCCGTCGATGGCCTCACCGGCCTCGTTGGCCCGGGCGATGATCTTGTCGTCGATGTCGGTGATGTTGCGCACGTAGGTCACGTGCTCCGGCCCGTAGCGGTGGCGCAGCCAGCGGTAGACCAGGTCGAAGACCACCAGCACCCGGGCGTGGCCGAGGTGGCACCAGTCGTAGACGGTCATGCCGCAGACGTACATCCGCACCCGTTTGGGATCGATGGGCCGGAAGGGCTCCTTCTGGCGGGTGAGGCTGTTGTGGATGGTGAGCATGGCGTTACCGTTCGCTGAGGTAGGGCTGGAGGCGGCGGCTGGCGCGGTCGGCCCCCATGAGGGCAAGCAACGGGCCGAGTTCGGGGCCGTGGAGGCGGCCGGTGAGCGCTGCCCGCAGGGGGCGGTAGAGGGCGCGCCCCCGGACCCCGGCTCGCTCGCCGATCTCGGCGGTCACCTTTTTGAAATCGGTGCCGTGCAGGGCCACCGCCTCCAGGGCGGCGGTGAAATACTCACGCCCGGCACCGGCCGCCTCCTCGGCAGCCTCGGGTTCCGGGGCGATCTCGCCGGCCACCACCTCGGCCCACTGGTCGGCATCCTCGGGCAGGCGCAGATTCTCGCGCACGGCGGCCACGAAGGCCTCGCCCTCGATCCCGGCCTCCCCCAGCCGCTCATGGACGCGATGGCCCAGCCAGGCCCAGAGGGTGGCATCGTCGGCGGCGGCCACCGCCTGGCGCTGGCAGTAGAGGAGCTGATCGGGATCGAAGCGCGCCGGCCCCCGGGAGAGCCGCTCGGGGCGGAAGCCGGCGGCCAGCGTCGCGAGATCCACCAGCTCGTCGTGGTCGAAGGCGTGGCCCAGATGGGCCAGCGCGGTGGCCACCGCCTCCGGCAGGAAGCCGGCCTCGCGCAGCTCGGCCAGCGAGCGCGAGCCCTCCCGCTTGGCCAGCGGCGAGCCGTCCCGTTCGGTGACCAGGCCGACATGGCCCCAGCGCGGCGCCGGCAGCCCCAGGGCCTCCAGAACCAGCTGCTGGCGCGGGGTATTGCTCAGGTGGTCCTCCCCGCGCAGGACGTGGGTCACGCCCATCAGCGCATCGTCCACCGCATTGGCGAAGAGGAAGGCCGGCGACCCGTCGGCGCGCCGGATGACGAAGTCGCCCAGGTCGGCCGCCTGCGTGCGCTGTTCACCGCGGAGGAGGTCGTCGAAGACCACCTCGCCCCGGTCCGCCGGCACCCGGAAGCGCAGGGTCGGCCGCCGCCCCTCGGCGGCCAGCCGCTCCCGCTCGGCGGCATCCAGGTCGCGACAGTGGCCGCCGTAGCGCGGCGGCCGGCCGGCAGCCGCCCGGGCGCGCCGCTCGGCCTCGAGCTCCTCGGCGGTGCAGTAGCAGGGATAGGCCGCCCCGCTGGCCTCCAGCCGGGCGAGCTGCTCGGCATGGAGGCCGGCCCGTTCCGACTGGCGGAAGGGGCCGGCGGGATCGTCGCTGTCGGGACCGGCATCGGGAATCATCCCGAGCCAGGCGAGATCCCGGATCAGGGCCCGTTCGTGGTCCGCCTCGCTGCGCTCGGCATCGGTATCCTCCAGCCGCAGCAGGAACCGGCCCCCGCTCCCCCGGGCCAGCAGGAAGTTGAAGAGGGCGGTGCGCACGTTGCCGACATGGAGTCGACCCGTGGGGCTGGGGGCGAAGCGGGTGGTCACGGGGGCGTCCGGCATGCGCGGCATGGTAGCCGAAGCCGACCCCGCCACCAAGGGCGCCCTCGACGCATGCGCGGACTTTTCGCAGAGGACCGATGCGGCGGTGGTGGTGGCGGTCCCGGCTGCCAGGTCGTCGGCAGCAGGGATGCTGCCGTCGAGCCGACAGGGATGTCTTCACGGCGTACCTGGCAGCCGGGACCGCCACCGCCCGCCTGTTGCTCTGGTCGGACCCACTCCGGCCTTTGCCGGCAGGCCCCGCCGGGGTAGCATGGGCCCATGCAAACCAACCGCCTGCTCGCCGGCCTGCTGCTGGCCACCACCACCCTGGCCACCTCCGCCCTGGCCGAACCGCGCGTGGCCGTGGAGACCTCCGAGGGCCGCTTCGTCATCGCCCTGGAGGCGGAGGCGGCCCCGAAGACGGTGGAGAACTTCCTCGCCTACGCGGAGGACGGGACCTACGAGGGGACGCTCTTCCACCGCGTCATCCCCGGCTTCGTCATCCAGGGCGGCGGCTACGACGATGACTTCGAGCGGGTGGAGACCCGCGACCCCGTGCGCAACGAGGCGGACAACGGCCTGGCCAACGAGCGGGGCACGGTCGCCATGGCCCGCGGCCGGGGGCCCCACTCCGCCACCAGTCAGTTCTTCGTCAACCTCACCGACAACCCCTTCCTGGATCACCGCGACACCACCCGGCACGGCTGGGGCTACGCCGTCTTCGGCCGGGTAGTCGAGGGGATGGAGGTCGTGGAGACCATCGCCGGGACACCTACCGGCGCCGGCGGCCCCTTCCCCCGGGATGTGCCACTGACGCCGGTGGTCATCCAGTCGGTGGAGCGGATGGACGACGAGACCGAAGACGAGGAGAACTCCCCACCGTGACCCGCGTGACCTTCGAGACCAGCCACGGCCACTTCAGCGCCGACCTGGACGACGACGCCGTGCCGCGCACGGTGGCCAACTTCCTGACCTACGTCCGCGAGGGGGCCTACCGGGGCAACCTCTTTCACCGCGTCATCGAGGGCTTCGTCGTCCAGGGCGGCGGCTTCGACGCCCGCATGCGCGAGCAGCCGACCCGCGGCCCCATCGTCAACGAGGCAGCCCATGCCCGGAGCAATGCCCGCGGCACCCTGGCCATGGCGCGCACCCGTGACCCCCATTCCGCCTCGCGCCAGTTCTTCGTCAATGTCGCCGACAACGACTTCCTGGACCACCAGTCGGCCACCGATGCCGGCTACGGCTACTGCGCCTTCGGCGAGGTGGTCGAGGGAATGGAGAAGGTGGACGCCATCGCGGCGCTGCCCACCACGGTGGTCGAGGGCCATACCGACGTCCCGCGGGAGCCGGTGACCATCGAGCGCGTGATCATCCACGACGACCCCGCCACCCCCTGACCATGCCCGGCACCATCCTCGCCTCCGACATGCACCTGGATCCCGAGCGGCCCGAATCCATGGCGCTCTTCGGCCGCTTCCTGGACGAGATCGCCGCCGGGGCCGATGCCCTCTACCTGCTGGGAGACCTGTTCGAGGTCTGGCTGGGGGACGACGCCATCCATCCCGCCTACGAGCCGGTCCTGGAACGCCTGGCGGCGCTGTCCCGGGCCGGCACGGCGGTCTGCATCCAGCACGGCAACCGCGACTTCCTCATGGGGTCGGGCCTGGCGGAACGGCTGGGGGCGACCCTCCTGCCGGAGGAGACGGTGGCCGACCTCGGCGGCACCCCCACCCTGCTGCTCCACGGGGACTCCCTGTGCACCGACGATACCGCCTACCAGGCCTTCCGCGCCCAGGTCCGCGACCCGGCCTGGCAGGCGGGCTTCCTGGCCCTGTCCCCCGAGGAGCGCATGGAGCAGGCGAGGCAGGCGCGAGCGGCGAGCCGGGAGGCCCAGGCCGCCGTGGATAGCGAGATCACCGACGTCAACGCCGACGCGGTGGCCGAGGCCTTCCGCCGCCACGATGTGCGGCAGATGATCCACGGCCATACCCACCGGCCCGCCGACCACGCCCTGTCGGTGGACGGCCGGCCCGCCCGTCGCCTGGTCCTGCCCCAGTGGACCGATCGCGGCGGCTACATCCGCTGCGACGAGGACACCTGTGAACTGCTCGCCTATCCTTGGGAATCGAGGCTGCCGACATCCGACGGCGAGTATTGCTGAAAGTCCTCGGGGATCCGGAAGAGTTCCGGGTCCGCCTCCCAGTCGCGATCATAGTCCACCAGCTCCCGGCGGGTCCCATCGGGGTGCCACTCCATTACCGGCATCCCCTCCTCCCACTGGCGCCCGGTGGCGAAGATGTCGTCGGCAAGGTCACAGGCACTCCGGTTATCCGCCGGCACACGGTCCATCACGCGGGCGTGCTCGCCGGCCATGACCTCCAGGAATTCGCTCATGGCGGCGCGCACATCGGGCATCAGTTCCGGGACGATAAGGGCCTGATAGCAGGTCTCACCGTCGGCGGAGAACTCGTGGCGGCGGGCCTCCTTTCCCTCCAGCGTCGGTGCATCCTCTCCCATGGCCTCGCTACTGTCAGCCAGATCCAGATCCCGGGGCGGCTCCTCGGGGATCTCTTCGGACTCGATGACCAGCACCCTCTGCTCCTCCGGGACGACGTTGTAGACCGTCTCCTCCTCGCGGTCCAGGAGCATGTAGTCCCGGGCCTCCGGACCGAAGTCGATGCGCAGCCAGCGGTCGGTAACGATGGCACGGCTGTCGTACGGGGTCTGCCCCTGCTCCGATTCGGTAAACTCCACCAG
Source organism: Thiohalospira sp. (assembly GCA_046546335.1). Lineage (GTDB taxonomy): Bacteria > Pseudomonadota > Gammaproteobacteria > Thiohalospirales > Thiohalospiraceae > Thiohalospira. The sequence continues at coordinate 4,771 of JBKGYA010000137.1, forward strand.
GGTCGCGGTGGATTCGTTGGCCTGGTCGCCACCATTGCCGCAGGCGGACAGCAGGAGGGTGGCAAGGATCAGGGCGGTCTTTCTCATGGCTCGTTTACTCCAGTATTCGGATGACAGGCGCAGAGGTCAGGTCTGCGCCTCCAGATAGTCCAGCTCCGCCTCGGTGAAGCCGCCGGCCAGCCGCGCCGGGCGGTTCAGGGGCGGCTTTACCGGGCCGCGCAGATAGGCCGCCACCAGGCGGTGGTAGGTCGCCTCCGGCTCCTCCCCGCGCTGCCGGCAGAGGTAGCGGAACCAGCGCGAACCGGCCTCCACGTGGCCCACCTCGTCGGTGAGGATGGTCTCCAGGATGGCGGCGGCCGCCGTGTCGCCCACCGCGGCCAGGCGATCCCGCATCCCGGGGGTCACGTCCAGTCCGCGCGCCTCCATCACCCGCGGCACCAGCGCCATGCGCACCAGCGGGTCGTGGTCGGTGCGCACCGCCAGCTCCCAGAGGCCGTTGTGGGCGTCGAAGTCGCCATAGGCGTAGCCCAGGGTGGCGAGATGGCGGCGGACCAGGACGAAGTGGCGGGTCTCCTCCGCCGCGATGCGCACCCAGTCGGTGTAGTACTCACCGGGCAGGTCGCGGAAGCGGTAGACCGCATCCCAGGCCAGATTGATGGCGTTGAACTCGATGTGGCAGACGGCATGAAGCAGCGCCGCCCGCCCCTGCAGGGACTGCGGCCCGCGCCGCGGCAGCTCCCGGGGCGGGACCAGCCGAGGCCGCTCCGGCCGGCCGGGGTCCTCGACCCGGCTGGGCGCCACTCCGTCCCCGAGCGACAACTCCCCGCAGCGCCACGACGTTGCCGTCCGCCGCGTGGCTGCCAGCTTGGTGTCCACATCCGGTTCCAGCAGGCAGTCGCGCGCGGCGTCGTGAAGGCTTTCCATGGCGCTCATCCTACCCCCTTCCGGCGCAGCCGTCAGGGGCCCTTCCAGGCCAGGACCAGGTCGGCCACGTTGGTCCCGGTAGGGCCGGT
>JBKGYA010000138.1:0-5748 GCA_046546335.1 Thiohalospira sp.
CGCAGTCGTGCGGCACCGAGGGCGGGCCAGTCGCCCCCGGAGAGCAGCCAGGCCCCGGCCCCGCCGATGAGCGCGAGGAGCAGACCGACCAGGGCCGGGCTCCAGGGCTCGGGCCGGAACGCCAGGGCGAGCAGGATGGCGCCCAGGGAGGCCGCGATGAGTTCCCGGGTTGCCGCCGCCTCCTCCGCCGTCACGGCCAGGCCGGCGAGGAGATAGAGGACCAGCAGGAGCCCGACGAAGAGGATGACCCCGTAGCGGCCGAAGAGAAGGGCCAGGATGACGGCCAGTCCGAGGGCGAGCCAGGGGAGATAGGTCAGAAAGCGGACGGTGTCGGCGCCCATCGGCAGGTGGGCGACGGCGACGACCACGCCCCCGGCGAGGGTCGGAAGCAGGAGGGCGGCCGCGATGAGGTGCCAGCGCGCCCTCATCGCGGCGCCCTCCCGGGGAGTATGGAGCTGGCGACAGGATTCGAACCCGCGACCTGCTGATTACAAATCAGCTGCTCTACCAACTGAGCTACGCCAGCGAGGGGGATGCCCATGGTAACAGTCCCTCCTCAGGAGGAGGCAGATGGGCGCTGAAGGCGGTTCACGATCTCGGTGGTGGACAGGCCCTCGATGTAGTCGAGGATCACCACCTCGCCGCCGGCTTCGCGCACGCAGTCGTGACCGGCCACCTCGTCGGCCCGGTAATCCCCGCCCTTGACGAGATAATCGGGACCGAGGGCGCAGATCAACCGCTCGGGCGTCTCCTCGCTGAAGGGGACCACCCAGTCCACGGCGCGCAGCCCGGCGAGGACCGCCATCCGTCGCTCCACCGGGTTGAGCGGCCGCCCTTCGCCCTTGAGGCGGCGCACGGAATCGTCTTCGTTGACGGCGACGACGAGCCGGTCGCCCAGGGCGCGGGCCGCCTCGAGGTAGGCCACGTGGCCGGCGTGGAGGAGGTCGAAGCAGCCGTTGGTCATGACCACCCGTTCCCCCTTCGCTCGCGCCCTGGCGATCGCGCGCTGGAGCTGCTCCTCGTTGACCACACCCAGGCCGACCTCTTCCGCCTCCGCCATCTCGGCCATCAGCTCCGGGGCACTCACCGTCGCGGCCCCCAGCCGGCCCACCACCAGGCCGGCGGCGGCATTGGCCAGGGCCACGGCGCGCGGAAGGGGCTCACCGGCAGCCAGGGCGGCGCCGAGGGTCGCGATGACGGTATCGCCGGCACCGGTAACATCGAAGACCTCCCGCGCCCGGGCCGGGAGGTGGACCGGTTCGCCCTCGGCGCGGATCAGGGTCATGCCGGCCTCGCCCCGGGTTACCAGCAGGGCACCGAGGTCGAGCTGTCCCAGGGTCGCCCGCCCGTGCTCCACCAGCGCCGCCTCGTCTTCGGACGGCCCGGTCACGGCCTCGAATTCCGCGAGGTTCGGAGTCAGCAGGTCGGCGCCGCGGTAGGGGGCGAAGTCGCGACCCTTGGGGTCCACGAGGACCCGGGCCCCCGCCTCCCGGGCCAGCCGGATGAGGCTCGTCGGGTCGGCCAGGGCCCCCTTGGCATAGTCGGAGAGGATCACCACGTCGGCCTCCCTCACGGCCTCCGCCACCGCCGCTTCCAGCGGGGCCGGATCGAGGTCGTGGAAGGGCTGCTCGAAGTCCACGCGCAACAACTGCTGGTGGCGGGCCAGCACCCGGAGCTTGGTGATGGTCGGCCGATCCGGCACGCGGAGCAGGCGGGCGTCCACCCCGGCATTGGCGAGTTCGTGACCGATGCGGTCGCCGGCATCATCGGCGCCCACCAGGCCGATGAGGGTCGGATGCAGGCCCAGGGCGGCGAGGTTGAGCGCAACGTTGGCGGCGCCGCCGGGCCGGTCCTCGCTGTCCTGCATCCTGACCACGGGCACCGGAGCCTCCGGGGAGATCCGGCCGGTCTGGCCGTGCCAGTAGCGATCCAGCATGACGTCGCCCACCACCAGGACCCGGGCGCTGGCGAAATCCGGCGGCGCGGCGGTCATGCTGTCTCCCCCTCGAAGGCCTCGCACAACAGGTGGAGGATCAGGATGTGGGCCTCCTGGATCCGGGCCGTCGCCTCGACCCCCACGACCAGCGGCAGGTCGACGGAACTCGCCAGGGGGCCGCCATCCCGGCCCAGCAGGCCGATGGTGGTCATGCCCGCGGCGGCGGCAGCCGCCACCGCGGCCGCGACATTGGGGCTGTGACCCGAGGTGGAGAGGGCAAGGAGGGTATCCCCGGGCCGCCCCAGGGACTCCACCTGGCGGGCGAAGACCCGCTCGAAGCCGTAGTCGTTGCCGATGGAGGTCAGCGCCGAGGTGTCCGTGGTCAGGGCAATGGCGGGGAAACCGGGGCGGTCCGCCGCGAACCGACCGGTGAGCTCGGCGGCGAAGTGCTGGGCATCCGCTGCGGAGCCCCCGTTGCCGCAGGCGTAGACCCGCCCCCCGGCCTCGAAGGTGCGGGTCAGCTGTTCCGCGGCCCGGCGGATGTGCGGTGCCAGCTCGGCCACCGCATCGATGGCGCGGCGGTGGCCGCTGAGACTCGCCTCGATATCCATGGGTGTCAGGCCTTCACCAGTCGGTTCCGGCGAACAGTGTAACAGGTGTGCACCTTACTCCTTGCGAATACCATCGCAGGGCCGTTCCGTCAGGCGGGCATCCTCCGACTCGATGAACTCCCGGATATCGGCCAGCGCCTCGTCGGCGTCGTCCGGGACCCGGAGCCCGAGGAAGGGAGCTCTTGTCCGCCGTTCCTGGTCGCGGATCCGGGCGTCAAAGCCGTCGTCCTTCAGGCGGTCACGGAGGTCCTCGGCGTTGGTCCGCTTGGCGAAAAGACCCAGCGAGATACTGCGGGCCAGCTCACCATTACGGACCACCAGGTTGTCGGGATAACCTGCTTCCTTGAGGGCTTCCTGCCGCTCCCGGGCACCCTCCATGTCGGGGGCAGGCGGCAGATGGACCCAGTAGCGCGTCTCGGAACGCTGTCCGTCCCAGCGCTCCACAATCTCCAGAGGACTCGAAGCCGCGCGCTCCTTGATCCGGTCGCGGGTCTCCGATGTAAGAGGACCCAGCGCATAGCAGACCGGTTGCGGAGACTCCTCGTCCCTGGCTCCTTGGTCGTCCCCGGGACCGGAACCGGGGCGAACGGGAGTGATGATCGGCTGGGCCGCTTCCTCCTCTGCCGACGTCGACGAGCCCTCCTCGGCCCCATTCGTGCCTCTACCGGATTCGCCGCCCTTCTCGTCACCGCCGGATTCCCGCACCAGCTCCTCGGCCACCTCCGGCGACGCCGCCCCTCCAGAGGGGGCCTCATCCTTTTCGGCATCCGCCCCATCGGAATCATCGGTAGGCGGCAGGGGTTCGAGCTGGGTGACATCCTCCCCGGGCAGAGCCTCGCTAGCCGGCTCTGGAGGATTGCTGCTGAAGGCAAGGTGATACCCAAGAAATCCGAGATTGAGTACCAGCAGGGTCAGAAAGAGGATCCGCATGCGTCTTCAGTCCATGGGCTCGGCGGCCATCCGCGCCAATCCTTCCAGAACCAGCCCGGGGAGCTGGATCCGGGGCGGGGCGATGCGCTGGGCCACCAGGGCCGCGCCACCACCAGTCAGGATGCATGGTACCCCGGAAAGACCCTGTCCCGCCAAGTGGGCACGGACTTCGGCCACGGCACCGACGAGAGCGTGGGCAATCCCGCGGCCGACACCGGTCGCGGTATCCCGTCCCGGGGCCTCGGCCGGGTCCGGTTGGGCAGCGGCGACCCCGGCGGTACCGGTGGTCAGCGCCTCGCCCATCAGGGCCGGGCCCGGGAGGATATAACCGCCCCGGTGTTCGCCGCCAACCAGTAGGTCGAGGGTGACCGCGGTGCCCACGTCGACCACCAGGGCCCCGGCCGGATAGCGGTGTCGGGCGGCAACCAGGGCGGAAAAGCGGTCGATGCCCAGGTTCGCGGGCTCCCGGTAGCCGTTACGAACCCCCCACCCGGCGGCCGGGCTGACCAGGAACTCCGGCTCCCGCTGCCCGCTATCCCGCGCGGCTCGGGCAATGGCCTCTCGCGTCACGGGCCCGGCGACCGTGGCCACGACGATCCGAGCGGGCGGCGGGGCGCACGACCAGGCCGCCGTCAGAGCCTTCGGGCCTGCGTCGGGGAGGGCCGCCTGCCAGAGGATCCGGCCGCCTCGGGCCCCGGCCCATCGTAGGTGGGTGTTCCCGGCGTCCACCACCCAGTCCATCACCGTCCCCGCAGGCTCACATCACCCCCGGTCACCCGGGTGAGGCCGTCGGCGGTCTCCAGCCGGAGGGCCCCATCCTCCTCGATCCCCGCGGCCATCCCCTGGCGTTCCAGGCCCGGTCCGTGCACCCGGACCTCGGCCCCGCGAAAGTAGTCGCGGCTGCGCCAGTCCGCCAGCCAGGGCCGCGGATCCGCAGCCGCCCGGGGCGCACCGGGGAGCATTCGCCCCAGGAGGGAGGCTGCCAGCTCCTCCCGCCTCGGTACCGGGAGTCCCGCCGCCGCGAGCGAGGTCCGCCCCTCCGCCACCGGCTGCGTCAGATTGAGCCCAAGGCCGATGACGATCTGCCACTGTCCGCCGTACTCGCCACGACTCTCCATGAGGATCCCCCCCAGTTTGGAGCCTTGGAGCAGGAGGTCGTTGGGCCACTTGAGGCCGATGCGGGCAGCAGGCACGGCATCCTCAATGCCTGCCGCGGCGAGGCTGGCCATGGCCAGGGCCATCGCCGGTGCCGGTGCGCCGGCACAACCCAGGCTCAGCGAGAGGTAGAGCCCCCGGCCGGCCGGCGAGTCCCAGCTCCGGCCCAGGCGCCCGCGGCCGGCGGTCTGATGGGCGGCGATGCAGACCTGGCTGCCGTCTTCGCCGTCGGCCGCGCGACGCCGGAGCAACCAGCTATTGGTGGAATCCACCCGGTGGAGCGACTGCAGGCCGGCAAGGTGCTCCCGGGCGGACGGCGACAGTCGACGGGCGATGGTATCGGCCCGGGGCGGCAGCGCCCCGGCAGGGATACGATAACCGCTACGGCCCCGTTCGACCTCGAGCCCCATCCCCTCCAGCACGTTGACTGCCTTGGCCACGGCGGCACGGCTGATCCCTAGGGAAGCCGCGAGTGCCGGACCCGCATGCCAGTCGCCATCGGAGAGCAGGTGGTAGAGGTGTAGACGCGTAGTCATCGGGCGGAGTCTATCAGACACCGCCCGGTTGGGAGGGTCAGCCGGCCTGCTGGAGGAGCGGGCGTTCGCCGCGCCGGATGTGGCGCTCGATGAACTCGGCCCGACCGGGGTGCTGCGCGTTGACATCCTCCCGGCAGAGCGACTCCTCGTTGGCCGCTGTCGCCAGCATGACCTCGAGCTCCGAGAGATCCACCTTGGGACGAGTAAGGTCGCTGGCGGTCGGATTGTCCAGGGCACCCACCTCCCAGAACATCCGCGGGTGCCAGAGCTGGTTCTGCACACCCGGACTCTTGAGAAGCTTGATGCAGCGCTCGTTGAGTTCGTCCTGATTCATGGTGACCCCCTTTGGCTTATACTCGAGCGTTTTACTCGGGCTTTAAGCCTAGGAGGTTATCGCGGATCTGTAAAGGTGGTCCGCAGGCTCCCGATCCGCCACCTCGATAAACGGAAGCGGGCGGGCGGATGCCTTGAATTCAGGTACCGTTGAGACCGGCAGCGGCCGGGCTCCTGAACAACCCGACCCGGAGGTCCTCGGCCTCGTAGATGACATTGCCGTCAACGGAGACCTGTGCGTCCGCCA
>JBKGYA010000139.1:0-5558 GCA_046546335.1 Thiohalospira sp.
TCCGCGAGATCGCCGAGCAGACCAACCTGCTGGCGCTGAACGCCGCCATCGAGGCGGCGCGGGCGGGGGAGGCCGGCCGCGGCTTCGCCGTGGTCGCCGACGAGGTGCGGACCCTGGCCCAGCGGACCCAGGAGTCCACCACCAGGATCCAGAACATCGTCGAGGGGCTGCAGGGCGGCGCCCGGGAGGCGGTGGAGACCATGGGCAGCGGCCGGGAGCAGGCCCGGGCCGGCGCCGAGGGGGCGCGCAATGCCGACACCGCCCTGGGCGCCATCAACGACGCGGTGGCCACCATCAACGACATGAACGCCCAGATCGCCTCGGCGGCGGAGGAGCAGAGCAGCGTCGCCGAGGAGGTCAACCGCAGCGTCAACGCCATCCAGGAGTCCAGCCGGGCCACGGCCGGCAGCGTTGCCCACGTGGACGAGGCCGCCGGCACCATCGGCGAGCGCACCCGGGAGCTCCACCGGCTGGCGGAGCAGTTCCGTACCCGCTGGGCGCGGGAGGCGATCTAGGCCAGGCGTTCCCGCAGCCAGCGGCCGATGTCGGCGATCTCCTCGGGGCAGACGGCGTGGCCCATGGCGTAGGTCCGGGTGGTCAGCGGATGGCCCCGCGCCTCCAGGGCCTGCGCCGTTGCCCGGCCGTACTCCGGCAGGACGAGGGTGTCCTCCTCGCCGTGGGCGAGGAAGACGGGGGTTGCCCGGGTGGCCGCCGGGGCGCGGGCGAGGGTCGCCTCGGCATCGGGGAAGAAGGTGGAAAGCGCCACGATACCGCCCAGGGGCTCTTCCGCGCCGACCCCGGCATGGAGGGCCACCACCCCGCCCTGGGAGAAGCCGGCGAGGATGATCCGCCCCGCCGGGATCCCGCGTCGGCGCTCGGCGGCGATGAAGGCGCGGGCGGTTTCCACGGAGGCCGCGATCCCCTCCCGGTCCACGTCGCCGGTGAGGTCGGCACTGCGGATGTCGTGCCACGCCGGCATGGCCATGCCGCCGTTGACCGTCACCGGCCGGGCCGGGGCGTGGGGAAAGACGAAGCGTACCGTCGACGGCAGCCCCAGCTCCCCGGCCACGGGCTCGAAGTCGTGGCCGTTGGCGCCGAGGCCGTGGAACCAGATCACGGCGGCGGTGGCGGTCTCGGCCGGCTCGACGACGACGGCCGGCGCGGGCTCGGTGATGGCGGTCATGGGCGGACTCCGGTGCCGGTGTGGCGATCCTGCCCCGGGATGGTGTGGACGTACAGGGGCCGGACACGAAAAGGCCCCGCCGGAGCGGGGCCGAAGGGGGAGCCCGAACGGCTCCCGAAGCCCCGGCTAGCGGGGCGGGGGGTGGTCGTGGTCCAGGCCTATTCCTCGTCCTCGTCCTCGGTGCGCTCCATCACCTTCTCGCGCAGATCCGGGTCGTTCTGCATCTGCGAGGCGACCTGGTTGTATTCCTGGACCGAGAGGTCGGAATCCTCGACGGCGGAGACCATCTTCTCCTGGGCCTCGCGCTGCATCTCCTGGGCCTTCTCGCGATCCTCGACGCTACCGAGCTTGTCGGCGAAGTCCGACTGGATATCGCGGACCTCGACATAGGCATCGGAGAAGTTGTCGAGCATCTCGTCATCGACATCGATCTCCTTGCCCTCGCCGCCCTGACCCTGGGCACCCTGGGCACCCTGGGCACCCTGGGCACCCTGGCCCTGGCCCTGGGCACCCTGACCCTGGCCCTGGGCACCCTGGCCCTGGCCCTGGGCACCCTGACCCTGCTCGGCGCCCTGCCCTCCTCCCTGGGCCTGGGCGAAGACGGCCGGGGTGGTAGCCAGGGCACCGGCGGTGAGGAGAGCGGTGAGAATGGAACGATACTGCATGGGAATTCCTCCGTTGGGTTGTGACGCACACTGCCTTGCAGGCAGCATGCCAGATGTGTAACTCGCTGTTTTTGAGTCGGACAGGGTTGAGGTGTGCGGAAACGGCGCCGCAGATCGTGTCACTGTGTCACACTGCTGTCGGCCGCATCGGCACGCGGCTCCTCTCCGTCCAGCCGGCGGTAGAGGGTGCGGCGACCGATGTCCAGGATGGTGGCGGCACGGCGCTTGTTGCCGTTGGTGACCCGCAGAACATGGTCGATGTAGCGCCGTTCCACCTCCGCCAGCGTGGGCAGGGCGGCGGGATCGTCGCCCCACGGGTCGTCGATCCCGGCGCGGCCCTGGTCCGGCCGGGTGTTGCCCATGCGCTCGGGGAGGTGGTCGGTGCGGATGGTCTCGCCGTTGCAGAAGGTTACCGCTCGCTCCATGGCGTTGGCCAGTTCCCGCACGTTGCCAGGGAACGGGTAGGCCTTGAGGTGAGCCAGGGCGTCGGCCTCCAGGCCCTGGATCGCCTTGCCCTGGGCGGCGGCGAAGCGCTCCAGGAAGCGGGCGGCCAGCCGCTCGATGTCGTCATCGCGCTGACGCAGGGGGGCAATGGTCAGGGCGAAGGTCTCCAGCCGGTAGTAGAGGTCCTCGCGGAAGTCTCCGCGGGTCACCTGTTCCTCCAGGTCGCGGTTGGTGGCGGCGACGATGCGCACATCCACGTGCTGCTCGCGGTTGGCACCCACCTGGCGCACGGCACCGTCCTGGAGGACGCGCAGCAGCTTGGACTGCATCTCCAGCGGCATCTCGCCGATCTCGTCCAGGAAGAGGGTGCCCCCCTCGGCCTCGGCGAAGAGGCCGTTGCGGGCGCGCTGGGCGCCGGTGAAGGCGCCGGCGGTGTGCCCGAAAAGCTCACTCTCCATGAGTTCGGCCGGGATTCCGGCACAGTTCACCGCGACGAAGGGGCGCTCCGAGCGAAAGCTCTCGGCGTGGACGGCGTGGGCCACCAGCTCCTTGCCGGTCCCGCTCTCGCCGATGATGAGGACGGGGCCGTCGGCCCGGGAGACGGCGCGGATCTGTTCGAACAGCCGCTGCATGGGGGCGCTGCGGCCGATGATGCCGTGGAAGCCGCTCTCGCCGTCCAGGACCCGGCGATAGCGGTCGACCTCGCGGCGCAGTCGCCGGGTCTCCAGGGCGCGCCCAACCGCCAGGCGGAAGTGGTCGAGGTCCAGGGGCTTGGTGAGGAAGTCGTCGGCGCCCTGCTTGAGCGCCTCCACCGCCTGGGGCACGGTGCCGAAGGCGGTGATGAGGATCACCGCCGGGCTCTCTGCCAGCCCCTGGAGGCGGCCCAGCAGGGTCAGACCGTCCTCGCCGGGCAGGCGCAGGTCGGTGACCACCAGCTCCGGGACCGGGTCCAGGTGCTCGCGTGCCGCCTCGGCCGAGGCCACGGCGGTGACGGTGTGGCCGGCATCGGCGAGTTCGTCGTGGAGGAGTTCGCGGAGGTCGTTGTCGTCCTCCACCAGCAGGATTGTGGCGGGGCTCTGCTGCCCGGGGCTACCGGTATTCATGGTAGTTCTTCCTCGCTAGCTCCCTCCAGGGGGAGGGTCAGAGTGAATCGGGCGCCTCCGAGATCGGGGCTCGTATCGGCATCGACCCGGCCGCCGTGCTCCCGGGCGGCACCGTGGACCACGGCCAGGCCGAGGCCCGTGCCCTCCCCCACCGGCTTGGTGGTATAGAAGGGCTCGAAGAGGCGGGCGGCCTGTTCGGGATCCAGCCCGGGGCCGTCATCCTCGACCCGGATGCGGGCCTCCTTCTCGTCGGCCTCCCAGTGCGCACGGACCCGGCTCCGGGCCGCCTGGAGGGCGTTGCGCAGGAGGTTGTCCACCGCCTGCTCGAGCCGCAGCCGATCCATGGCGAGAACCGGCCCGGGATAGGGGCCGTCGCCCTCCAGGGCGATACCGCGTCCGGTTGCCTCCTCTTCGGCGTTGTGAACGGCGGCACGCACGGCGCGCTCCAGCGGTTCAGGACGCTTCTCGTTGTGCCGGCCACGGCCGAAGTCCATGAGCTGGGAGACGATGCGTTCCATCCGGGCGACTTGTTCGTTGATGGAATGCAGGGTCCGTGCCTGCTCCTCGTCGGTAGTGTGGCGCAGGGCGCGCTGGGCCTTGCCGCGGACCACCGACAGGGGGGAACCGAGCTCATGGGCCAGCCCCGCGGCCAGTTGGCCGATGGCGGCCATCTTCTCGGACTGGCGCAGGCGTGCCTCCAGGGCCTGTTCCTTCTCTCGCTGTTCGGCCAGGGCGCGCTCGGAGGCGTGGATCTGGTCGAGCATGCGGTTGAATGCGGCAGTGAGTTCCCGGATCTCCCGCGGGCCCCCTTCGGTCAGTCGCAACTTCCGTTCGCCCGCACCCACGCGCTCGAGGACCGTACGGTAGTGCTGAAAGTGGCGCCCCACGGCGCGGTGGTGGCCGGTGAAGACCACCGTTGCCATGATCAGGGCGATGGTCAGCAGGGCGGCGGCCCCCTGCCAGCGGGTCTGCTCGATGTAGGCATCGAAGTCGGAGCCGCGCCGGGTGAGCTGAAGGAGGCCGGTGATCCGGCCGCCGGAGTCCACCAGGGGGACGAAGTAGCTGTAGAGTCGCTCCTCCCCCTGTTCGTCGAAGCGGCCCTGCTCCGTGCCGCTCTCCGCCAGTTCGCTGATCTGCCCCTCGTCCAGTCGGCCCTCCCGGGGTCCGGAGGAGGCGATGCGCTGGCCTTCGGCGTCGTAGACGTAGGCGCCGTAGACCCGGGAGAAGCCCAGGGCCGACTTCACGGCCTCGCTGACGGCCCCCTCGCGCTCCTTTTCCAGGGCCCGTTCCACCGGTTCCCGCAGGGAGCGAGCGATGAGCTCCAGATCTTCTTTCATGCGGGCGGCGATCTCGTTCTCCAGCTTGGCCAGTACCGACCAGCCCAGCAGGCCGGCCACCAGCAGGACCGGGAAGACGACGAAACCCATGACGGCAGCGCGCAGGGTATAGCCTCCACGGAGGACTTTGCCGAGCATCAGTCGTACCTCTTTGGCGCATGTGTCACAATTATACACCTCCAGTAAGGGCGGATCCGGGCCGCTGCGCTGGCGCCGAGGCCTTTCCACCGTGGCACATGCCTTGCAGTAAGGACGGGGTATCCAACCCCTTGAAGCAGGAATCAGACCATGAAGCGACTCCTCCCCGTCCTGGCCCTCCTGTTTGCCTTTCCGCTGGCGGCATCGGCTCAGGAGGAAGACGGTAACGGCGAGATCCGGGAATGTATCTCGGTGAGTGACGATGAGCTGGACGTCCAGGAGACCGAACTCGGCTTCGGCGAGGGCGAGTGGCGGGCGCACGTCGACAACAGCTGCGATAGCGCCGTGGACCTGCGCCTGAGCGTGCAGATGGTCGACGACGAAGGGGAGGTCCTGACCCAGTACACCGTGGTTGCTCTCATTCCGGCCAACGGCAGCAAGGATGTGAACAAGGAGCTCTATCTGACATCCCGGGACCTGAAGCGGATGGAGTCGGTGGAGTGGGTCATCGAGGGGAGCCAGCAGCCCATGTAGTACCCCTCGGTATCAAGAAGGTCGGGAATGAAGAGGGGCCCCTGATGACGGACATCGGGGGCCCCTTTCCGTAGTGGCACCCGCGAACGGGTGCCGGCACGTCGACTAGCCGATCTTGGTTTCGGTGGAGTCGGACTCGCCCTTGTTGTCCTTC
>JBKGYA010000140.1:0-5556 GCA_046546335.1 Thiohalospira sp.
ACGGCATCGATATCCTGTCGATGACGCGGCTCGAAGTGGAGGCGGCCGCTCAGTTCGGAACGCAGATCGCGGTAGCGCTGTTCGCTGGCGTCGACGCCCAGCAGCCTCTTCACCGGCAGCGTCAGCTGCCCGCCTTCCGGGTCGTAGAACTCGTCGCTGGCCAGCGTGCCCCCCAGGTCGCCCCACTGGTCCTCGAAGGCGTCGGCGACGCGTTCCCCCCAGGTGCCGCGCGGGCGCAGCATGGCCACGCGAGTGTAACCGTCTCTCCAGAGCCCCTCGGCCACCTCCACGGCCTCGGCCTCCGGCTCCAGGCCGAAGCGATAGAAGTGCGCGCTCTCCCCTTGCCCCTCACCACTGTTGAGGGCCAGCACCGGCACGCTCGGCGGGTCGTCGGCGAGCTCGGCAACCGCCTCCTTGCGCAGCGGGCCAACCACCATCTCCGCGCCGTCGTCGACCGCCTCCCGTGCCAGGGACGGGAGATCGTCGCTGTCGGCAGTATCGTGGAAGGTCAGTCGCGTTCCTTCCCCGCGACCCCGCTGGCGTGCATCGAACCAGGCGGCCAGAAGGCCGTCGCGGACGGCCGCCCCGGCCTCGGCGAACCGTCCGCTCAACGGCAGAAGGACGGCGACCTCGGCGGGACGGGCTACCAGATCCGGCGAACGGAGGAGGAGTTCCTCGGCGATGGAGTTGGCGGGATGCTCGTCGAAGCGACCCTGCCAACTGGCCACGGCCTGCTGGAGTTGCCGGGGTTCGGTCTGGAAGCCCTTGGCCAGCCGCGCCAGCTCCACCCAACCCGTGACCTCGGCGCTCACGCCGGTTCGCGCCGTGGCCAGCTGTGGCTGACGAACCTGCAGAAGCCCGGCCCAGATCGCCTGTCGGTTGCGTTCACGCGCCTCGGCGTCGTCGAGATGGGGTGCCAGGGTGATGCGGGCGCGGGCAGCCTCCAGTGGCCGGTCCAGGCGGTCATGGGCCCGGGCAACCAGGGTCAGCGCCGGCTGAATCAGCGCCGGCTCCAGGGTCAGGGGCTGAAGCCGTTCCAGAGCCTCTGCCGGCCGCCGTTGCGCCAGGTCCAGCCTTCCGGCCAGGAGCTGCCAGCGTGCCGCCTCGTCCCGTTCCAGATCCTCCTGCGGGATACTACGCAGCAGCCGTGCCGCCGGATCGACATAGCCACCGTCGAGGAACTGGGCCACGGCATCGAGCTGGAGGCGATGGCGGCGCCTCGGCTCCGAGATGGCTGCCTCCCGGGAGATTTCCTGGGCCTCACGGGCCTCGTCGCTATCGGGTGCGCCAGGGTCCGGTGCTGTCTCCACCACCGGACGCGGGGATACATCCTGCGAAGGGGCAGCATCCCGATCGGGGCGGTCGGACGGCGCAGTGGCGCAGGCGGTCAGGGTGGCGGCGATTACGACAGGGAGGAGGCGAAGGGGCATGGGTCGCCCGTATACTGGTGGGGTTGGGTTCAGACCCGCAGTATCTGGTGCGAAGGGAGGGGTGTCAATGGAGGCAGGCGGACTCGAAGTGGTGGCAACACCCATCGGCCATCTCGGTGACCTCTCGCCGCGGGCGGCGGAGGCGCTGGAACGCGTGGATGTAGTGGCCTGCGAGGATACCCGGCGGACCGGTCGGCTGCTGGAGCACATCGGCGTCCGTACCCCCATGGTCTCCCTCCACGAGCACAATGAGCGGGAGCGGGTCCCGGCCCTGGTGGCGCGGCTGGAGGCCGGCGAGACCATCGCCCTGGTCAGCGACGCCGGCACGCCGCTGGTCTCCGATCCCGGATTCCGGCTGGTGCGGGCCGCTCGGGAGGCCGGGATCCCGGTAACGCCCCTCCCCGGTGCGAGCGCCCTGCTCGCCGCCCTCATGGGGGCCGGGATCCCCTCGGACCGCTTCTGTTTCGAGGGTTTCCTGCCGGCGAAGGCCGGCCCGCGCCGCCAGCGCCTGGAGGCCCTGGCAGGCGAGGCCCGGACCCTGGTCCTGTTCGAGGCGCCCCATCGGATCCAGGCCTGCCTGGACGAGATGGTGGAGATCCTCGGGGGCGAGCGCCCGGCGACCCTGGCCCGGGAGCTCACCAAGCGCCACGAGACCTTCCTGGGGCCGGATCTGGCCGCCGTGGCGGCGGCGGTGGCCTCCGATCCGGACCAGCGCCGCGGGGAGATGGTCGTGGTGGTGGGCGGGGCGCCAGCCCCCGACCCGGATGCCCTGGATGAGGCGACCCGTCGCCTGGTGAACCGGCTGGCGGCGGAGCTGCCACCGCGCCGGGCGGCGGCGGTGGCCGCCGATATCACCGGGGCGCGTCGCAACGCCCTCTACCGCTACCTCCAGGAGGGGGAGGGTGACCAGTAGCGCCGACACCGGCCCCGGGAACAGTCCCCCCTGCTGCTCTTGGGGCCATTGTGGTGCAAGGCCCTGCCTTCTCCGCTTGCAACCGGGCCGTGGCGCCCCGACAATGGTCTCCGGAGTCGGTCAGACAGTCGCTGTGTCGCCATCGGGCGGCGCGGAGGAAAGTCCGGGCTCCACAGGGCAGGGTGCCAGGTAACGCCTGGGCGGCGCGAGCCGACGGAAAGTGCCACAGAGAAGAGACCGCCCAAGCGCCCCTCGGGGCGCCGGCAAGGGTGAAACGGTGCGGTAAGAGCGCACCGCGTCGGCGGCAACGTCGACGGCACGGCAAACCCCACCCGGAGCAAGGCCGAATAGGGGGGCAGACGGTGTGGCCCGCACCCGCCCCCGGGTAGGCCGCTCGAGGCGTGCGGCGACGCACGTCCCAGACGAATGACTGTCCACGACAGAACCCGGCTTAACGACCGGCTCCCCCTCCTGCACCGGAATCTCCCCACCCCTCTTACCCGACGCCGGATTCCCGGTCCGGATTTCACAAATCTCTTGAGCGGTTGGCGGCAACTAGCTGAATACGTGTCGATTTGCCCCTATTCCTCATCGGAGTTTGGGTGAATTGGTAAGTCCTTGTGTCAAAAGAAAGAAATCGGTCAGTAAGTGCCCATTTCAGGTTGACACGGGGGAAATGGGCTACCTATAGTGTCGGCAAGTGGGAAGAAGTGGGACAAAATGGCAGGCGCGCCCATAGCCGGGAGGGGTTGTGTTCCGAGGGGTCAGCGCGCTCGCACTGGACGGTAAGGGCCGACTGGCCATCCCCGCCCGGCATCGCGAGCGCATCATGGAGCTGAGCGAGGGCCAGATGGTGGTCACGGTGGACCGTGACTACTGCCTCCTGCTCTATCCGCTGCCCGAATGGGAGAGCCTGGAGCGCAAGCTCACCCAGCTCTCCAGCCTCAATCCGACCATCCGCCGCCTGCAGCGCCTGTATATCGGCCATGCCACCGACGTGGAGATGGACGGCAGCGGTCGCATCCTCCTGCCGCCGCCGCTGCGCGAGTTCGCCGGCCTGGATCGGCGCACGGTGCTGGTGGGGCAGGGCAACAAGTTCGAGATCTGGGACGAGGATCGCTGGAACGCCAACCGGGAACTCTGGTTCCAGGAGGAGACCGAGGGTGATGGTGAACTTCCCGCCGAGCTCGAAGGGCTCTCCCTCTAGGCCATGGGCGAGCATCGACCGGTCCTCTGTGACGCCGCCCTGGAGGGGCTGGCCGTCCGACCCGACGGTCTCTACGTGGACGCCACCTACGGCCGGGGCGGCCACGCGGCCGCCATCCTGGAGCGGCTCGGGCCGGAAGGTCGGTTGTGGGTCCTGGACCGGGACCCCGAGGCGGTGGCCGCCGCCCGGGAGCAGCTGGGGGGGGATGCACGTGTGACCATCGTCGCGGACTCCTTTGCCCACCTGGGGAAACATCTGCGGGCCGCCGGCCTCCATGGTGCGGTGGACGGGATCCTGCTGGACCTGGGGGTCTCCTCGCCCCAGCTCGACCGGGCCGAACGGGGCTTCAGCTTCCGCCACGACGGCCCCCTGGACATGCGCATGGACCCCGACCAGGGCGAGGATGCCGCGAGCTGGCTGGCCGGGGTGGAGGAGAAGGAGCTGGTCCGGGTACTGCGGGACTACGGCGAGGAGCGCTTCGCCCGGCGGATCGCCCGGGCCATCGTCGCCGCCCGGGCGGAGGAGCCCATTGCCACCACCGGGCGGCTCGCGACCATCGTCGCCGGGGCGGTGCCGCGCCGGGAGCCGGGCCGGGACCCGGCGACGCGGACCTTCCAGGCGCTGCGAATCGCCGTCAATGACGAGCTGGGCGAGCTGGAGCGGGTGCTGCCGGTGGCCCTGGAGGCACTGGCCCGGGGCGGGCGGCTGGCGGTCATCAGCTTCCACTCCCTGGAGGATCGCCGGGTCAAGCGGTTCATGCGGGACGAGGCGCGCGGGGATGCGCCGCCGGACATGCCGCTGCGCGAGGACCAGATCCGGCGGCGGCTGACCCTGGTGGGCGGGGCGCGGCGGGCCGGCGAATCGGAAGTGGCCGAGAACCCCCGGGCGCGCAGCGCCGTGCTCCGGGTGGCGGAGCGCCGGGATTGAAGGGGGTGACGGTCGGCATAACCGCCCTGCTGGGGCTGCTGGTGCTCCTCTCCGCCCTGGGCGTGGTCTGGACCAAGCATCAGAGTCGCCAGCTCTTCGGCGAACTCCAGACCGTGGAGGAGCGGCGGGATGAGTACAACGCCGAATGGAGCCGGCTGCAGCTGGAGCAGAGTACCTGGGGGACCCACGCCCGCATCGAGGGGATCGCCCGGGAGCAGCTTGACATGGAGCGGCCCCCCATGGACCGCGTCATCATCGTGAGGGATTAACGTGGCAGGTAACGAGCCGGCCAATGGTCCATCCCCCCGCCGCCTGATGGTGGTCGGGGCCCTGCTTCTGGCGGGGCTGGGCGTGCTCGTCTGGCGCGTGGTGGACCTTCAGGTCCTGGACAGTGGTTTCCTCCAGAGCGAGGGGGATGCCCGGCACCTGCGCGTGGTCGATATCCCGGCCCACCGCGGCAATATCCTCGACCGTCGCGGTGAGCCCCTGGCGGTGAGCACCCCCGTGGACTCCGTCTGGGTCAAGCCCGATGACTTCATGGCCGCCCGGGAGCGCTGGCCGGAGCTGGCCCGGGTACTGGATCTGGATCCGCAGCGGATGGCCGATTTCGTCGAGGCGCGTCAGGGGCGCTCGTTCGTCTATCTGCGTCGGAAGGTCTCCCCGGAGGTGGCGCGCGAGGCCACCGAGCTGGGATTGCCCGGCGTGCGTCTGCGTCGGGAGTTCCGCCGCTACTATCCCACCGGCGAGGTGGCCGCACAGCTGGTGGGCATGACGGATATCGACGATCAGGGGATCTCGGGGCTGGAGATGGCCCGGGATGAGAGTCTGAGCGGCCGGCCGGGGGAGAAGCGCGTCATCAAGGACCGGCTCGGCCATGTGGTCGAGGATGTGGAACGTCTGCAGGCGCCGGAGCCCGGGAAGAACCTCCGCCTGACCCTGGATCGGCGTTTGCAGTATCTCGCCTACCGCGAGCTGAAGGCAGCGGTGAACCGCCATGAGGCCAAGGGGGGTAGCGCCGTGATCCTGGACGCGCGCAGCGCCGAGGTCCTGGCCATGGTCAACCAGCCCTCCTTCAACCC
>JBKGYA010000141.1:0-5525 GCA_046546335.1 Thiohalospira sp.
CGCCGCGGCTTAGAGCTGTCCGCGGCGGATCTGCTGCTCCAGGAGGTCGAGCTGGTCCACCAGATCCCGGGATACGGCCTGGAGCTCCTCGAAGAGCCGGCGCGCCTTGCCCTTCTTGCCGTTCTGCACCGCCTCGTGGATCCGGGCGTAGATGCCGTGGAGCATCTCGTGGGGGCCTTCCAGGTCCTGGAAGATGGCGAGGTCGCCCAGGCGCTGTTGCCCCTCGCCGTAGTACCAGCGGCCGAAGGCGCACTCGGTGTGGTGGACGGGGAGCTTGTCCTCGGAGACCGGTACGCCGTTCACCAGCCCGTGGGCGTAGGAGCGCCAGCGGATGTGGGCCGAACGGGCGCGTCGCAGGATGTCCAGGGTCTCCTCGATCTCGTCGCTCTTCAGGGTCATGGCGTTACCTCCGTGTAGCGTCATGGCGTCCCATTGTCGCCCCGGCCGGTGGCGTTTGCTACCGCCTGGTGGGGAGGAACCGACCAGGTTCGTTCCCGCGCCGCCGTCGGCTCCGGGCGAGGAAAAACCGCTCCGGCGGGGGATTGAATCGGACGTCGCCCCGGAGGATGGTGGGTGCCGGTTACCGTCTGGTTACAGGAGGGAACATGGCACTCGCGGAACGGCACTGCACCCCGTGCGAGGGCGGCCAGGAGCCGCTGGATGAGGCGGCCATCGGCCCGCTCCTGGCGGAGCTCAACGGCGACGAGGGCGCCACCGCCAATCCCTGGACCCCGGTCTCCGGCAACCGTGCCCTCAAGAAGGGCTACCAGTTCCGGGATTTCGTCCAGGCGGTGGATTTCGTCAACCGCATCAAGGACGTGGCGGAGGCGGAGGGGCACCATCCCGACCTGGAGGTGGGGTACGGCAAGGTGGTGGTGCGGCTGACCACCCACAGCATCGGCGGCCTCTCCGAGAACGACTTCATCCTCGCCGCCCGCATCGACGGCCTGCCGCGCGACTAGGCCCCGGCTCGACGGCCGGGGGCGTGCTCGCTATATTCATGCCTACATAGCGATACGGGAGTCCCCATGGCCGGGAACGAGGACCTGGAGGTCAGCACCGCCACCGCCCGGGAGCTGGTGGCGCTGGATCTGGCCACCCTGCTGGATGTCCGCCAGCCCTTCGAGCGCGAGGTGGAGGGCGCGCCGGAGGGCGGTATCGCCGTCCCGCTGTTCCAGTTCAAGCACCTGCTGGGCCACCGCCTGGATCCGGAGGAGCAGGAGATCCTGGACGCCGATGAGCCGGACGAGCGGGACATGCGCCACTTCATGCAGGCCATGAACGAGCAGCACTTCGGCGGCGATCGCATCCTGCTGTGCCTCTGCAACAGTGGCCGGCGCAGCCTCCACGCCGCCCGCCTCCTGCGGGAGCTGGGCTTCGGTCGCAGCCTCTCCGTGGCCGGTGGCTGGCGGGCCTGGTCGGCGGCGACCGAGGGCGACTGACTCGCGGGGGGCGATCCGCACCCCCTCGGTATCCCCGATTTGACCGCTTCTATATCCTGAAGGTGAGACCTTCAGAGGGAGCCGATCATGACGGGGCCGAGACGGACGGGCTGGGTACGGGCGGGGCTGGCGCTGGTGGCGCTGCTGGCCGCCGGGGTGGCCGGGGCGAAGCCCCTGGGGCTGGTGGCGACCCTCCCGCCCTACGCCATGCTGGCCGAGGCGGTGGCCGGCGACGGGGCCGAGGTCCATCTGCTGGTCCGGCGCGGCCACGACCCCCACCACTACGAGCCCGGCAGCCGGGACCGGGCGCGGCTGGAGTCCGCCGACCTGGTCGTCCACAACGGCCTGGGCAGCCAGCACGTGGAGCAGGTGGTCCGCGACGCCGGGGTGTCCCGCTTCGCGGTGGCCGATGTGGTGGATTTCGAGCCCGTTCGCGACGACTCCGGCGCCACCAACGGCCATATCTGGCTGGATCCGACCATCATGACCGCCGCCGCCGACGCCCTGGCCGAGCGCCTGGCCGAGCTGCGCCCCGATTCGGCGGCCGACTTCCGTGAGCGGGCGGAGGCGTTCCGCAGGGCGGTGGAGGCCGCCGACGGCGACGTCCGGCAGCGGCTCGACGACCTGCCGGTCCGCCAGGTGGTCACCTACCACCCCGGCTTCGACTACTTCTTCCGCCACTACGACCTGGAGGTGGCCGGGACCTACCTGGACCTGCGCGGCAACGAGCCGGGCCCGCGGCAGGTGACGGAGCTCATCCGGACCCTGCGTGAATCCGGGATCCCGGCGCTCTTCGGCGAGCCCCAGCTGCCGGCCGATCCCATCCGGGCGCTGGCCGACGAGGCCGGGGTGGCGGTGGCGGAGCTCGACCCGCTGGGCTTCACCGAATCGGTGGCGACCTATCCCGAGCTGCTGCGGCTCAACGCCCGCCGGATCGCGGAGGCCTACGATGGCTGAGGCGGCCGACCCCCTCGTCCGCGTGGAGGCGCTGACGGTCCGCTACGGCGCCGTCACCGCCCTGGATCACGTGGATCTTGCCATCACGCCGGGGATGTTCCTGGCGGTCCTCGGCCCCAACGGCTCCGGCAAGACCACGCTCTTCCGCTGCCTCCTGGGGCTGGCGGAGTACGAGGGGCGGGTGGAGAACCGCGCCCGCCGCATCGGCTACGTCCCCCAGATCAAGAATTTCGACCGTACCTTCCCGGGCCGCTCGGTGGAGGTGGTGATCTCGGGGATCATCGGTGCCTGGCCGGGGCCGCTGGCCCTGCGCCGGCACCGGGCGCGCGCCTGCGCCGCCCTGGCGGAGGTGGGGGCGGAGGCCTTCGCCGACCGCCCGCTGCACGCCCTCTCCGGCGGCCAGCTCCAGAGGGTCTACCTGGCGCGGGCGCTGGTCCACGGCCCCGACCTGCTCATGCTCGACGAGCCCGCCGCCGGGGTGGACCGCGCCGGCGAGGCGGACCTCTACGAGTGCCTGGAGGGCTATCAGGCGCGCAATCCCGAGCTGGCGGTGGCGATGATCACCCACGACTGGGAGGTGGCGCGCCACCACGCCGACACCTCCCTGCTGCTGGACCACGCCGTGCTCGCCTTCGGCCCCTCGGCGGAGGTCCTCACCGAGGAGACCCTGCGCCGCGCCTTCGGCCACGTGGGTCACCACCACGAGCTGGGGGTGACGGCGTGACCGAGCTCTTCACCTACGGCTTCATGCAGCGCGCCCTGGCCGCCGGGATCCTGGCCGGCCTCCTGGGCGGGCTGGTGGGGGTCTTCCTGGTGCAGCGGCGGCTCGCCTTCCTGGCCGCGGGGGTCAGCCACGGTGCCTTCGCCGCCATCGGGCTGGGGCTGGTCCTGGGGGTGGCCCCGTTCAACGTCGCCCTGCCGGCGGCGGTGGCCCTGGGGCTGGCCATCGCCTGGCTGCGCCGCCGGGGGCTGGCGGAGGATACCCTGGTGGGGGTGCTCTTCGCCGTGGGCATGGCCCTGGGGGTGATCCTGCTGGAGCTCTCCGACGCCAACGCCAGCCTCTCCGCCTTCCTGTTCGGCTCCATCCTCGCCATCGGCCCGTCGGATCTGACCCTGCTGGCGCTGGTAACGGCGGGGGTGGGGGGCTTCCTGCTGCTGGCCTGGGGGCGGCTGACCCTGGTGACCTTCGATCGCGAGCTGGCCCAGGCCTCGGGGCTGCCGGTGGCGGCGCTGGACTACGCCTTCTTCGCCGCCGCCAGTCTCGCCATCATCGCCGCGGTGAAGCTGGTGGGGATCGTCCTGGTGAGCAGCTTCTTCGTGGTCCCGGCGGCCACCGCCCGGCTGGCGGGGGGCAGCTTCGCCCTGGTCACGCTCCTGGCGGCGCTCATCGGGGCCGCCACGGCGGTGGCCGGGCTGCTCCTCTCCTGGTACCTGGAGGTGCCGGTGGGGGCGCTCATCGTGGTGGTCCAGGCGGCGCTCTTCGGCGGGGTGGTGGCGCTGCGGCGGGTCGCGGCCTGAGCGCACGGGTCCGGATACGGCGGCATCGCGGCTACCGGGCACGGCCCTCGGGGGTCGGCTCGCGGGATATCGGCGGGGTCGTTTCTCCAGCGGGGGGTGACGCGCTGGCCGGCCCTTGAATGGCCGGGGGAAGCGGGAGAGGGCGCGCGGGACGGGGATGCCCCGGCCGCCCTCCCCGCAGGGGGCGAGCCGCTTAGTGCTCGTGGCCCTCGGGGCCGTGCACGTGGCCGTGCTCCAGCTCTTCGGCGGAGGCGTCGCGGATGTCGACCACCTTCACGTCGAAGTGGAGGGTCTCGCCGGCCAGCGGATGGTTGGCGTCGACCTCCACCTCTTCGTCGCCCACGTTGGTCACGGTGAGGACGATGGTGTCGCCGTCGGGGCCCTGGGCCTGGAAGCGGTTGCCCACCGCCACCTCGGCGCCCTCGGGGAACATGTCCCGCGGCACGCTCTGCAGGAGCTGGTCGTCGCGCGCGCCGTAGGCGTCGTCGGGGGCCAGGGTCACCTGCACCTGCTCACCGGGCTCCTTGCCCACCAGGGCATCCTCGAGGCCGGGGATGATGTTGCTGCTGCCGTGGAGGTAGGCGAACTGACCCCCGGTGGACTCGTCGATGACCTCGCTGTTGTCATCGGTGAGGGTGTAGTCGATGGTGACTACCTTCTGGCTCTGGACGTTACTCATGAAGACTCCGGATGTGTCGTGTTGATCGGCCGGGTCGAAACCCGCCTGTCGCGATCCTAACACCCTGAACCGGCACGCCGTTAACCCCCCGAGGCCGATCCGGTCAACCGATGTCCACCACCCGGGAGCCGTCCTGGTACTCGATGCGCCAGCCGGGCCAGGCGGGGAGTTCGCCGCGGCCCGGGATGGTGCGCCGCCGGCCGCCGGTCTTCTCCACCCGGATCCGGCGGCGGCGGAGGTCGTAGTGGACCCGCGCCTCGGCCCCCTCCAGGTTCAGCCGGCGCGGGTAGTGTTCGTCGAAGCGCTGCCGCTGCCAGCTCGGGACGCCCTCGAAGGCCAGATCCGCCGGCTCCAGCAGCATCAGGTCCTCCCCGATCTCCACGCCCAGCTCCGCCAGCCGGCCGGCCAGCCAGATCGCCGGCTCCGGCGCCGGCTCCCCCTCGCCCCACCCCAGGTGGAGGTAGAGGTTCCACGCCTCGATGGCCTCGCTCACCGCCTCGCCGGTGCCGGGGAAGAGCCGGCCGGCCAGGATGAGGCCGGCGGCCGCTTCGCGCAGCGGGGCGCCTTCGGGCTCCACCGCCGCGCTGGCCAGGGTCCGCCCGGCCAGGGTCTGGCGCCGGGTGACGGTGATCCGTTCGCCATCCCACTCGGCGTCGGCGACCTCGGTCTCGCCCACGCCGGCGGCCGCCAGGGTCGCCGGCTCCACCGGGCTGGCGCAGGTGGCGCGGTTGACGGTCTCGTTGGTCCCCCTGCCGGGGACGGCGTGCTGGTCGAGGACCACCGCCGCCTCCGCCTCGTCGGGCAGGCGGGACTCCTCGGCCACGACCACC
Source organism: Thiohalospira sp. (assembly GCA_046546335.1). Lineage (GTDB taxonomy): Bacteria > Pseudomonadota > Gammaproteobacteria > Thiohalospirales > Thiohalospiraceae > Thiohalospira. Next base: position 5,427 of record JBKGYA010000141.1, read on the forward strand.
TCCTCGGACCCGTTGCCCAGCGCCTGGCGGCGCTTGAGGCGGCGGACGAAGCCGAGCTCCGGCGCGGCGGCGACCGCGGCGGAGAGCATCGCCGCCAGG
>JBKGYA010000142.1:0-5402 GCA_046546335.1 Thiohalospira sp.
GTGGCAGTCGCCGTCGGCGATGAGGCCGGCGAGATTCTCGACGATGTGGGTCTGAGGCGTGATGGGATAGGCCGCCACCACCTCCGGCCGGATGCGGGCCACGGCCCGGGCGACGGCCTGGGAGCCCTCAAGCGGTTGCGGCATGGACGGCCTCCTCCCAGGCGCCGGCGGGGACGGCCGTGGCGGCCCGGTCGATGAGATCGTGGTTGCGCCGGACCACCTCCTCGCCCTTGGGGGCGAAGCGGTCGGTCACCTCCTCCTTGAGGGCGTCGTTCCCGAGCAGGCCGGTGAGGGCGAGGAAGGCCGCGAGCAGGGCGGTATTGGGGACCGGCCGACCCAGGATCTCCCGCGCCAGGGCGCCGGCCGGCAGGGCCACCGTCGGCGCCCCCAGCCTTCGGGCGAGGTCGTCGTCATCGGCGTCGCTGTTGACCAGCACGGCCCCGCCGGGGCGCAGCCCGGCCAGGGTTCCCGGGACGCCCAGGAGGGCGGCATCCTGGACGATGAGGAAGGCCGGCTGCCGGATCTGGCTGCGTCGCCGGAGTCGATGGTCGGCGATGCGCACGAAGGCCGCCACCGGCGCGCCCCGCCGCTCGGCGCCGAAGGCGGGGAAGGCCTGGCCGAAGGCCCCCTCGCGGATGGCGGTGGCGGCCAGCATGTAGGCGGCGGCCACGTTGCCCTGACCGCCCCGACCGTGGATCCGGACCTCTACCGGGGATGCGAGGCTCGCTGCCGTCATGCTCCCTCCCTGCCGGCTGCCTCGCCCGAGTATAGGTACCGCTGGTCAGGGATTCCAGAGACCCCCCTCCGGGTGGTCCAGCCAGACCGCCTCCGGCCGGCCGCTTACCATGCTCAGGAAGCCGGCGCGCCGGTCGCTGCCGCGGCTGAACTCGAAGCGATAGGTCCGCCGCAGGGCCGGGGCGCCGCGCCGCCAGACCGGGCGCAGGCCGGTAAGGCTCACGCTCTCGTCCAGTAGCTGCACCCCCGCCCGCTGGCAGGCGTTTTGGGCGATGATCAGCGCCCGCTCCCGGTAGCCGAGGCCCCGTGCCCAGGCGACCAGCGCCAGGCCGATGGCCAAGGTGGTGAGGACGAAGGCGTGGTCGAGCATGGGCCCCCTGTTGCCCGGCGCGGTTGTTGGCTATTGTGCCTTAATGGGCCCTCCGGGGTCCGCAACGACGATCGAACGGGGCACAGATCCCGAAACCGGGGATGGAGGAACGAGCGTGACCCAACGAGAAGAGATACCTTCCGGTGACCGTTCCGGCCCGGGCAACCCGGGGCGTCGGCGCTGGCTGGCCCGGACCATGGGGGCGGTGGGGGCGGCCACCGCCGGCTGGCTGGCCCCCGGTACCGTCCTGGCCAGCACCCCGCCGGAGGTTCCGGACTGGATGAAGCGGCTGGGCTTCCCGGTGGGTGACCGGCCCTACGGCCGTCCCTCCGACCACGAGGACCAGGTGGTCCGCCGGGTCATCGAGGGGCTGACCCCCAGCGAGCACTCCATGGCGAGTTTTACCCCGCTGGGCGAACTCCACGGGACGCTGACACCCAACGGCCTGGTCTTCGAGCGCCACCACGGCGGCGTACCGGACATCCCTCCCGACGAGCACCGGCTGATGGTCCACGGCATGGTGGAGCGTTCGCTCACATTCACCATGGAGGATCTGTTGCGCTTTCCCGCGGTCTCCCGGATCCACTTCCTGGAGTGCGCGGCCAACTCCGTTACCGAACGCGCCGGACCCAACCGGGAGAGCGTCCAGTTCACCCACGGCATGCTCTCGAACTGCGAGTGGACCGGCGTGCCCCTGAAGCGGGTCCTGGAGGAGGCGGGGGTGCGCACCGGGGCGAAGTGGGTCCTCGCCGAGGGGGCCGATGCCGCCGGCATGACGCGCAGCCTGCCCCTGGAGAACGCCCTGGACGACGCCCTGGTGGTCTACGCCCAGAACGGGGAGCGGCTGCGGCCGGAGCAGGGCTACCCGCTGCGGCTGGTGGTCCCGGGGCTGGAGGCCAACCTCTCGGTGAAGTGGCTGCGCCGCCTGGAGGTGGGGGACCGGCCGTGGATGACCCGGGAGGAGACGGCCAAGTATACCGATCTCATGCCCGACGGCCGGGCACGTCAGTTCTCCCTGCTGCAGGAGGCGAAGTCGGTGATCACCCACCCCTCTGGCGGCCATGTGCTGGAGGGCAGGGGCTTTCGCGAGATCCGCGGGCTTGCCTGGTCCGGCGCGGGCCGGGTGAAGGCGGTGGAGGTCTCCACCGACGGCGGCCGCCACTGGCGCCAGGCCACCCTCCACGAACCCATCCTGCCCCGGGCACTCACCCGCTTCTCCCTGCCCTGGGAATGGCGCGGGGAGACCGCCTGGTTGCAGAGCCGGGTCTGGGACGAGAGCGGCTACCTCCAGCCCACCCGGGAGCAGCTGGTAGGCGAGCGCGGCGAGACCTCCATCTACCACTACAACGCTATCCAGACCTGGAAGGTGGCCGCCACCGGGGAGGTGACCAATGAGCGCGAGTAACCGCCTGCTCACCGCGCTGCCCCTGCTGGCCGGCCTGTTCGTGGCCGGTTGCGGCGACCAGTCGTCTTCCGGCGAGCCCGGCGCCGATGCCGGGCCGCCTGGCCCCCTGGGCCTGGGCAGCGAGGCCGACCAGGCCGAGATCGAGGGCTGGGATATCGACATCCGCCCGGATGGTCAGGGCCTGCCCGAGGGCAGTGGCACTGTCAGGGAGGGGGAGCAGGTCTACGAGGAGCACTGCGTGCGCTGCCACGGCGCCTTCGGCACCGAGCCGGACTCGCACGTCATCGCCGGCGGCCAGGACAGCCTGGGGACCGACGAGCCGACCCTGACGGTGGGCAGCTTCTGGCCCCATGCCACCACGCTCTTCGACTACACGCGACGGGCCATGCCCTTCGACAAACCCCAGAGCCTTTCCGCCGATGAACTCTATGCGGTGACCGCCTACGTCCTCCACCTCAACGACATCCTGCCCATGGATGCGGAGCTGGACGCCGAGAGCCTGCCGGAGGTGGAGATGCCCAACGCCGACGGCTTCATCCCCGACCCGCGGCCCGACGTGGAGCCCCATGCCGTGCCACCGTCGGAGCCGGCGCCCCGGGTCCGGTAGGCCGGCCACTCCGCGGGGTTGGGCCCCGGTCATCCCGGGCGCCGCGCCGACCCGGGACCTCGAGTACAGGCCCCCCGCCGTCGTGGCCCGGTTACGGGGCCGTCAGCTCCTCCCGTGGCAGCTCCAGGGGCGGTTCGTCCACGTTGGCGAGCTGCTCGCGCAGGGCCAGCACCTGGTCCTCCCAGAAGCGCGGCCCCTCGAACCAGGGGAAGGCGACGGGGAAGGCCGGGTCCGCCCAGCGGGCGGCGATCCAGCCGGCGTGGCGGAGGATGCGCAGGCCGCGCAGGGCCTCGATGAGGGCCAGTTCTCCCGGGTCGAGATCGCGGAAGGCGCGGTAGCCGCGTAGCAGGGCGGCCAGGCGCTGCTGTTGCTCCTCCCGCTCCCCGCCCAGGAAGAGCCAGAGGTCGGCCACCGCCGGGCCGGTGAGGGTGTCGTCCAGGTCGACGATGTGCGGCCCCTCGGCCCACAGGAGGTTGCCCGGGTGGGCGTCGCCGTGGAGCCGCAGGGTCGTGGGCGCCACCGCCTCCCAGCGCTCGCGGATCCGTCCCACCAGCTCCCGGGCCACCGAGGTCCAGGCCTCGTGGAGGTAGTCGGGGAGGCGGCCGGAGTCGGCCAGGGTCTCCACGGTGCCGGCGCCGAAGTTGCCCGCCAGCGTGGGGCGGTGGGCGAAGCGGGCGCTCGCCCCCACGGTGTGCAGCCGGCCCAGGAAGAAGCCGATGCGCTCCAGTACCGCCGGATCCTCTAGTTCCGGCGGGCGGCCGCCGCGCAGGGGGAAGAGGGCGAAGCGGTAGCCGGCGTACTCCCGCAGGGGGCCGGGGCCGTCGTCCAGGGGCGCGACCACCGGGACGTCGGCGGCGGCCAGCTCGGCGGAGAAGGCGTGCTCCTCGTCGATGGCGGCATTCGGCCAGCGCCCGGGCCGGTAGAACTTGGCGACGACCGGCGCGCCCTCCTCCAGCCCCACGCGGTAGACGCGGTTCTCGAAGCTGTTCAGGGGCAGCAGCCGCCCGTCCGGTTCGCGGCCGGTGGCGGCCACGGCGTCCAGCACGGTATCCGGGCCGAGGTCGGCGTAGGGGGTGGCCTCACTGGCCATGTTCGGTGGCGAGCTCGGCGCGGTGCTTGCGAACCAGGGCCTGGAAGCGCGGGGTGGGGCCGGCATCCTCGTGGATGGGATCGCCCAGCTCGTCCTCCTCCACGACCCGGTCGCCGGCGATGTAGGGCATGCTCGCCTCCACCTCGTCCAGGGCGGCGGCTACCAGTTCCTGGAGGATGGCCTCGGCGTCGCGGTAGGGATACATCTCGGCGAGCGCCCGGATCTTGGCGGCGTCGTCCAGGGAGAGGCGGATGGTCCACTCGTGGGGGGCCAGGGGCGCCCGCGGGTCCTCCTGCCAGTGCTCGATGAGTTGCCGGATCCCCATGATTCTCCCTCCGTTGGCGACTGCTGCCGGGAAAGATGGGGCGTGCCGGTAACGGATGCAAGGGCGACGTTGACCTCCGCCGGGCAAGGGCCTACTATTCGGAGTCGAGTTTATACTCGGTCTAAATGGCATCCAGCCATGGGGCATCCAGCCTCAGGGCCCGGAACCGCAACAGACAATAAATGATGGAGGAACGATCATGGGTGTACTCGTCGGCAAGAAGGCCCCCGATTTCATCGCCCCCGCGGTGCTCGGCGACGGCAGCATCGTGGATGAATACAACTTCTCCCGGGAGACGGAAGGCAAGTATACCGTGGTCTTCTTCTGGCCCCTGGACTTCACCTTCGTCTGTCCCTCGGAGATCATTGCCTTCGACCATCGCTACGATGATTTCAAGAGTCGCGACGTCGAGGTGGTGGGCGTCTCCATCGACTCCCACTTCACCCATAACGCCTGGCGCAACACGCCGGTGGACCAGGGTGGCATCGGCCCGGTGAAGTTCCCGATGATCGCCGACATGAACCACAAGATCGCCCGCGCCTACGATGTGGAGAGTGAGGGCGGCATGGCCTTCCGCGGCTCCTTCCTCATCGACAAGGAGGGCATGGTCCGCCACCAGGTGGTCAATGACCTGCCCCTGGGCCGCAACATCGACGAGATGGTCCGCATGGTCGATGCCCTGCAGTTCCACGAGCAGTACGGCGAGGTCTGCCCCGCCGGCTGGCAGAAGGGCAAGGCCGGCATGAAGGAGGGCCCCGAGGGCGTGGCCGAGTACCTCTCCGAGCACGCCGACGAGCTGTAACCGGCTCTCCGGCGCCCTGGAACGAAACCCCCGGCTCCCGGCAGGGAGCGGGGGTTTTTTCGTGGGCG
>JBKGYA010000143.1:0-5393 GCA_046546335.1 Thiohalospira sp.
CGGGGCGAGGCGGCGGAGCTTACCCTGGCCTCCGTGGGTCGGGAGGCCCTGCTGGTCTGGGGCAGGCCGGGGGCGCAGTGGCAGCGCCTGGCCGGAGCCCGCCTGGCGGTGACCGAGCGCCGCCAGCTCGAGCGCGACTGGTTGGGGGAGTTCACCGATGAGCATCGCCCCGGCGGGCAGCGCACGCCGGCGCTGGCCGGGGCCGGCGAGGGGGCGGTCCTGCTCTTCAATCAGATCCGCGATCGCCACACCCGCCTCTACATCACGCGAAACGCCGCGCCGGGGGAGGGCTTCGGCGAGGCCTCCCCCCTGAATCCGCTGCCGAGTGAGAGCCGCGGTGCCATCGGGCGGGGCCCGCGTATCCAGGCACCAGTGGTTGCCAGCGACGGCGACCGGCACGTGGCCGGCCTGTGGCTGGAGCGCCGCGGGGACGGCGTCGGTCCCCGGCTGCAGACGGTGCACAGCGATGACGGGGGCCGCAGCTTCCCCCGTGTGGAGCCGCTCCTGGGGGAGGAGCCGGAACGCGCCCAGCGCGCCGAGCCCGATATGGCCCTCTCCTCGCTGGGCCTCGTGGTGGCCGTATGGCGCCACCAGGAGGTGGACGAGGAGGGCCGGACCTCCGGCGACCCCGGCCTGCGCCTGGCCGTGCGCGAGGGGGAGGAGGGCTGGGGGGAGCCGCGCGAACTCCCCGGTTGTCGTACCGACCGCGGCTGCCGGGAGCCCCTGGTGGAACTGGACGGGAGCGGCAACGCCCATTTCGTCTGGCTGGAAGGGGCGCCCGATGGGGGCATGGCGCTGCGGTATCAGCGGGCGACCCTCTCTCCCGATGACGGTTGAGGCGTCCTCCGGCCCGCAGGGGACGTTCCGGGCCGGGGAGTCCGGCAGGGTGAGTATGCGTTCACACCGTGTGCGGTTCTCGGACCCGGACGAGTGGGCTATGATGCCCTCCATCCGGATTTTTTGAACTGCGACAGGGTACGGGGGGAATTTGGCCGACGACGAGATCCGGCTATCCATCTCCGGGATGAGCTGTGCCGGCTGCGTGCGTGCCGTGGAAGAGGCGCTGGCGGCGGTTCCGGGCGTGGAAGAGGCCACGGTGAACTTCGCCGAACACACCGCCGATGTCCGCGGCGAGGTGGCGCCGGCGGAGCTGGTCCGGGCGATCCGGGACGCCGGCTACGATGCCGCGGAGCTGCGTGGGGCCGAGGACGAGAGTGCCAAGGAGGAGGCGGAGGCGGCCCACTACCGCGGTCTGCTCCAGCGGGCGGCGGTGGCCGGGATTGCCGGGGCGCTGCTCATGGCCGGCACCATGGGCGGCCTGCTGCCGGTGGTGGAGGGCGCACCGTGGCTGTGGCTCGCCATCGGCGTGGGCGTCCTGGCCGTCATGGTCCATGCCGGCGGCCACTTCTATGCCGGGGCGTGGAAGGCCTTTTGCGTCCACAACGCCAACATGGATACCCTCATCGCCCTGGGGACCGGGGCCGCCTGGGTCTACTCCATGGCGGTGGCCGCCTTCCCCGAGGCGGTGCCCTCCCTGGCTCGCCACGCCTATTTCGAGGCCTCGGCCCTCATCCTCGCCTTCATCAATCTGGGCCAGGCGCTGGAGATGCGCGCCCGGGGCCGGACCTCCGCCGCCATCCGCCGCCTGCTGGGGATGCAGCCGCGCACCGCGCGGGTGGTCCGCGACGGCCAGGAGCAGGATGTCGCCATCGAGGAGGTGGGGCTGGAGGAGACCGTCCGCGTCCGGCCCGGCGAGCGGATCCCGGTGGATGGCACCATCCTCGACGGCGAGTCGGCGGTGGACGAGTCCATGCTCACCGGCGAGCCCATGCCGGTGGCCAAGGGGCCCGGCGACAGCGTCGCCGGCGGGACCACCAACACCACGGGGAGCTTCCTCTTCCGCGCCGAGCGTATCGGCGAGGATACCGCCCTGGCGCAGATCATCCGGCTGGTCCGCCAGGCCCAGGCGAGCAAGCCGGCCATCGGCCGGCTGGCGGATCGGGTGGCGGCGGTCTTCGTCCCCGCCGTGCTGCTCATCGCCATCGCCACCTTCCTGGCCTGGTACAACCTCGGCCCCGAGCCGGTGGTGAGCTACGCCCTGGTGGCCACCGTCACGGTGCTGGTCATCGCCTGTCCCTGCGCCCTGGGGCTCGCCACCCCGCTGTCGCTCATGGTGGGCGTGGGCAAGGCCGCCGAGAGCGGGATCCTCATCCGCCGGGGCGAATCGCTGCAGCAGGCGGGCGCCATCACCACGGTGGTCCTGGACAAGACCGGCACCGTCACCGAGGGGGCGCCCGCGGTGACGGAGGTCATCGCCGCCGGCCACGAGGACGAGCTGCTACGCCTGGCCGCCGGGGCCGAGGCCGGCTCCGAGCACCCGCTGGCGGCCGCGGTGCTGGCGGCGGCCCGGGAGCGGGATATCACCCCGCCGAAGGCCGAGGGCTTCCAGGCCGAGAGCGGCCGGGGTGTCACCGCCCGGGTCGAGGGACGGTCGCTCTTCGTCGGCCGGCCCGACCAGGTCGCGCTGGGAGAAGACTGGCAGCAGCGGGTGGAGGCCGCCCGCGGCCGGGGCGAGACCCCCATCCTGGTCGCCGTGGACGGCGAGCCGGCCGGGCTGCTGGTCGTTGCCGACCCGGTGCGTGCGGATTCCGCGGCGGCGATCCGGCGGCTCCACGACCGCGGGATCCGCGTCGCCCTGGTCACCGGCGACCATGAGGCCACGGCCCGGGCCGTGGCCCGGCAGGTGGGCATCGACACCGTGTTCGCCGAGGTGCCGCCGGAGGCGAAGGCCGATCGCGTGGCCGATCTCCAGGGCCGGGGCGAGGTGGTCGCCATGGTAGGCGACGGCATCAACGATGCCCCCGCCCTGGCCCGGGCCGATGTCGGCTTCGCCATCGGCAGCGGGACCGACGTTGCCATCGAGAGCGCCGATATCACCCTCATGCGCGCCTCGCTCCACGGCGTGGCCGAGGCGGTGGCCATCAGCCGCGCCACGGTGCGCAATATCAAGCAGAACCTCTTCGGCGCCTTCGTGTACAACAGCCTCGGCATCCCGGTGGCCGCCGGTGTCCTCTACCCGGTGACCGGCCTGCTGCTGAGCCCCATCATCGCCGGCGCGGCCATGGCGGCCTCGTCGGTGACGGTGGTGACCAATGCCAATCGACTGCGACTGTTCCGCCCGGAGGAGGGCTGATGGGAGTCCTGGTCAATCTCGCCGGTGTGATCCTCGCCGCGCTGGTGGTCTGGTGGTTCTGGGTGGCAAAGCCCAGGCCCCGGCGCGCCGAATCGGGACCGGTGGCCATCACCATGGCCGACGGCGCCTTCGAACCGGCCGTGGTGGAGGTGGCCGCCGGTCGCCCCGTGACGCTGCGGGTCACGCGACGGGACCCGGCGCCCCACGCCGCCCAGGTGCTCTTCCCCGACCTGGACCGCGTCTTCGACCTGCCGCTGGACGAGCCGCGCAGCATCTCCCTGCCCTCGCTGGAGCCGGGGAACTACGAATTCACCTGCCAGATGCGACTCTACGTCGGCCGGCTGGTAGCGGCCTGAAGCGGAGCGGGGCGATGTTAGGGTGGCAGCGGCTGGCACCGGCCTGGACCGGACCCCTCCTGGAGGGGGTGGACCCGGTGGGGCTCTTCCACCCCGGTGAGGGGCCGCGGCTGCGGCGGACCTTTACCACCGCCCTGTTCGCCGTCGCCGGCCACCTGGCCAAGGCCGACGGGCCGGTACAGGAGGCGGAGATCGAGACCGCCCGCGGGATCATGCGCCGGCTGGAGCTCAACGAGGAGCAGACCCGGGCGGCCATCGCCCTCTTCCAGCACGGCAAGGAGGCGAGCTATCCCGTGGAACGGGCGTTGCGCCGCCTCGGCCGGGACTGCGCCCGGCGCGCCCTGCTGGACCGCTTCCTGGAGTGGCAGATGGAGGTGGCCCTGGCCGACAGCGGGATCGTCCACGCCGAGCGCAACCTCTTCGACACCATGGCGGAGATCCTGGGCTACTCCCGCTACGACATCCGGCGTGTGGAGGACACGGTGGGTACCCGCCTGCGGCCGCCGCCGGAGAACGGCACCGAGCGCGCCCTGGCCGTACTGGGTCTGGGGCCGGAGGCGGATATGGCCACCATCCGCCGGAGCTATCGCCAGCTGTTGAGCCGCCACCACCCCGATCGGGTCACCGCCCGCGGCGGGAGCGAGGCGGAGATCCGGGCGGCGGCCGAGTACACGCGCGAACTCCGGGCCGCCTACGAGGCACTGGCCGAGCAGCGGGCGGCGGGGGTGGTTGCAAGAGCCGGCGAAGGGTCTTAGAATTGCCGGTCTTTCGACAGGCCCTATAACGAATTCGGGACGGTCAGTAATGAAGACCTTCAGTGCAAAACCGGCCGAAGTCCAGCGCGACTGGTACGTGGTCGATGCCGACGGCAAGACGCTGGGGCGTCTTGCCACCGAGATCGCCCGTCGTCTGCGCGGCAAGCACAAGCCGGAGTACACCCCGCACGTGGACACCGGGGACTACATCGTCGTGATCAACGCCGACAAGGTTCGCGTGACCGGCAACAAGCGGGAAGACAAGGTCTACTACCGCCATACCGGTCATCCGGGTGGCATGAAGCAGATCACCTTCGGCCAGCTCATGGAGCGGGCCCCCGAGCGCGCCATCCAGACCGCGGTGAAGGGCATGCTGCCCAAGAACCCGCTGGGGCGCGCCATGCTTGGCAAGCTCAAGGTCTACGCCGGTGCTGAGCACCGGCATCAGGCGCAGCAGCCGCAGCCGCTGGAGATCTAGGGGAACATCATGGCAGAGCAGCAGTACTACGGCACCGGCCGGCGCAAGACCTCCTCCGCGCGCGTCTATCTGCGCAATGGCACGGGCCGCATCACCATCAACAAGAAGCCGCTGGAGGAGTACTTCGGCCGCGAGACCAGCCGTATGGTGGTGCGTCAGCCCCTGGAACTCGTGGATGCCTCCGATCGATTCGACGTGGACGTCACCGTTCATGGCGGCGGTAACAACGGCCAGGCCGGTGCCATTCGCCACGGGATCACCCGTGCCCTGATGGAGTACGATGAGGATCTGCGCAAGCCCCTGCGGGATGCCGGCTTCGTTACCCGCGATGCCCGTCGCGTGGAGCGTAAGAAGGTCGGCCTGCACAAGGCGCGCAAGAGTCCGCAGTACTCCAAGCGCTAGCGGGGTTTCGTCGGCTGCCGTTCCGGCGGCGGTCCGATTCGACGACCGGTTTCTACTGGGGGATCGTCTAAAGGCAGGACAGCGGATTCTGATTCCGTCAATCCAGGTTCGAATCCTGGTCCCCCAGCCAACACCGACCCGCTCGGGACCTTCCCGGGCGGGTTTTCTTTTGGATGTAATATAAAGTAGCAAGATTTGACCCCTTTTCT
>JBKGYA010000144.1:0-5289 GCA_046546335.1 Thiohalospira sp.
TCGGCGCCCTCCGGTCGCAGGATCCCGGTCTCAGTCCCCGGCGCCATGGGCCTCCTCCGCGGGGATGCCGGCCGGCGGCGTGCGCGCCTCCACCACGTCGCCGACGATGAGCAGGCAGGGGGATTCCAGCGCCAGCGCCCGGGCCCGTTGCGGCAGATCGTCCAGGGTGCCGGTGACCACCCGCTGCTGCGGCCGGGTGCCGTGCTCTACCAGGGCGGCCGGCGTGGTGGCGGCGGTGCCGGCGGCGACCATCTCGCCGCAGACCTCGGCCAGGGTATGCAGGCCCATGTAGACCACCAGGGTCTGGTGGGGGCCCACCAGGGCATCCCAGTCCAGCCCGGTCTCCTCGGCGCGCCGGTGGGCGGTGACGAACTGGCAGCGGTAGGCGTGGTCGCGATGGGTCAGCGGGATGCCGGCGTAGGCGGCGCAGCCGCCGGCGGCGGTGATCCCGGGGATGATGCGGACCGGGATCCCGGCGGCCGCCAGGGCGGCGGCCTCCTCGCCGCCGCGGCCGAAGACCAGCGGGTCGCCGCCCTTGAGGCGGACCACGTAGTGGCCCTCCCGGGCGCGCTGGGTGAGGAGTTCGTTGAGCGCTTCCTGGCGGACGCTGTGGTTGGCGCGCGCCTTGCCGACGTAGAGGCGCTCCGCCGTCGGGCTGGCCAGGGCGAGGATGGCCTCGGGGATCAGCCGGTCGTGGAGGATGACGTCGGCCTGCTCCAGGGCCGCCGCCGCATCCAGGGTCAGCAGGCCGGGATCGCCGGGCCCCGCCCCGACCAGGTCGACGCCACCGGGCCGTCGCATGTTCCGGAACCCGCTCATGGCGCGAACAGGGCGGCGACGGCCTCGGGCTCCGAGGGGAACCAGGCGTGGAGGTAGGTGGCGGTGAGGCGGCCGTCGCGGTAGACGGCCTCGGCGGCGGAGCCGCCATCCCGGGCCCGGCGGGCGTGGGCGATGGGCTCCAGCCCCACCTCGGCGCGACTGTGGTGGAAGGTGTGGCCGCGCAGGTCGCCCTCGGGCAGCGGCGCCTCCTGTAGGCCCAGCCCCTGGAGCCTGCCGGCCATCTCGCCCCGCCCCGGCAGCAGGCCGGCCATGGGGGCGCTGCGGCCCTCGGCGTCGGCGAGTTCCTCCAGGCAGTAGAGGAGGCCGCCGCACTCGGCGAGCAGGGGGCGGCCGGCGGCGTGGTGGTCGCGCAGGTCGGCCTTGAGCCCCTCGTTGGCGGCCAGGGCGTCCAGGTGGAGCTCCGGGTAGCCGCCGGGGAGCCAGACCGCGTCGGTGGCGGGCAGGCGGTCGCCGGCCACCGGCGAGAAGAAGACGGTCTCCACGCCCATGGCCGCCAGCAGCGCCAGATTGCCGGGATAGAGGAAGGCGAAGGCGGCGTCCCGGGCGATGGCGATGCGCACCCCCTCCAGCCGCGGGAGCGGTGGCGTGGCCGGACCGGGCTCGAAGGCCACCGGCTCCGGCAGGGCGGTGACCCCGGCGGCCTCGATGGCGGCGGCGGCCGCCTCCAGGCGGTCGTCGAGGTCGGCGATCTCGCCGGCCTGGACCAGCCCCAGGTGGCGGTCGGGGACGTGGAGGTCCTCGTCCCGGGGCAGGGCGCCGAAGAAGGGGACGCCGGCCGGCGTGGCGGCCTCCAGCATGCGGCCGTGGCCGGCGGAGCCGGTGCGGTTGGCGATGACGCCCGCCATGGTGAGGTCGGTGCGCCAGGTGGCCAGGCCGTGGACCACGGCGCCGAAGGTCTGCCCCATGCCGCCGGCGTCCACCAGGGCGAGCACCGGCAGGCCGAAGGCGACCGCCAGGTCGGCGCCGGAGGGGTCGCCGTCGAACAGGCCCATGGAGCCCTCCACCAGGATGAGGTCGGCCTCCTCGGCGGCCTCGGCAAGCATCCGCCGGCACGCCTCCTCGCCCACCATCCACAGATGCAGCGGCTCCACGGGGTGGCCGGCGGCCTGCTCCAGGACCATGGGGTCCAGGAAGTCGGGGCCGGTCTTGAAGACGCGGACCCGGCGGCCCTGGTTGCGGTGGTAGCGGGCCAGGCCGGCGGTGACCGTGGTCTTGCCGTGGCCGGAGCCGGGGGCGGCGATGAAGGCGGCGGGGCAGGGGCGGCTCACGGCATCATTCCCCGGCCGGCGGTCAGTCGGCCTCGGGCTCCGGTCCCGGCGGGGCATCCTCGAAGATCGTGGCGCCCGTCAGGGAGCACTCCACGCTGGTCAGATCCACCGTCTCCGCCGGCCCGTGGGCGTGCAGGACCCAGTGGTCCGAGGCATCGCGGCGGTAGAGCTCCACGCTCCCCTGGACCGGGTCGACGAGCAGGTACTCCTGCAGGGAGGGGAGCCGGCGATAGGCGGCGAACTTCTGCCCGCGGTCGAAGGCCTCGGTGGAGGGGGAGAGGACCTCCACGACCAGGACCGGCGCCGCCTTGTAGTGGCTGCGCTCCCGGTCCGCCGGGTCGCAGGTGACCAGGACGTCGGGGTAGAAGAAGGCATCCGCCGCCGCCACGTGGACCTTCATGTCGGCCATGAAGCTGCGGCAAGGGCCACCGCGCAGGTGATCGCGAAGTGCCGACGCCACATTCAGCGAGATCGTCGCATGCCGGTCCGATGCCCCGCCCATGGCGAAGATCTCCCCGGCCACGAACTCGTGCTTGCCGGGCTGTTCCGCCTCCCAGGCCAGGTATTCCTCGCTGGTGAGAAAGGGGCTGGCTGCCTCGCCCATGGTCTTCCCTCCCCGTGGCTGACGCACCGATTGTAGCAGCGGCGGTGGCCGGCTTCCCGGAGGTCACAGCTCCACCCCCTTGCGCGCCTTCACGCCGGCCTCGAAGGCGTGCTTGCGCTTGGTCATGTCGGTGACGGTGTCGGCGTACTCCACCAGGGCGTCGGGGGCGCCGCGGCCGGTGAGGACCACGCTCTGGTGGTGGGGGCGCTGGTCCAGCGCCGCGATGACCGTCTCCGGCTCCAGATAGCCGTACTTGAAGGCGATGTTGATCTCGTCGAGCAGGACCACCGAGCGCGCGGGGTCGGCCAGCAGCTCGGCGGCGTGGGCCCAGGCGGTGGCGGCGGCCTCGGTATCCCGCTCGCGGTCCTGGGTCTCCCAGGTGTAGCCCTCGCCCATGACGTGGTAGGCGACGGCGTCGAATTGCCGGAAGAAGGCCTCCTCGCCGGTGCTGAAGCTCCCCTTGATGAACTGGACGATGCCCACCTGCTGGCCGTGGCCCAGGGCGCGGGCGATCATGCCGAAGCCGGCGGTGGACTTGCCCTTGCCGGTCCCGGTGTTGACCACCACCACGCCGCGGTCGTCGTCCGCATTGCGGATGCGCTCGTCCACCACGGCCTTCTTGCGCGCCATGCGCTCGGCGTGGCGGGCGTCGCGGTCGCTGTCGGTCATTTTTCGCCCTCTTCGATCAGGATGAGTTCGCCGCTCTCCGGGTCGCGCACCACACGGCCCACCGGCTCGTAGCCGCTGCTGCCCTGCTGCTGCTCCCCACGGGGGACGTCGCCCACCGGCTCGCTGGTCTCCACCGACTCGCCCTGCTGGCCGCCGCCCTCGAACTGCTCGGCCAGGTCCTCGCCGCGGGCGACCAGGGCCACCAGCAGACCGCAGACGAAGACGAGCATGATATCCGCCAGATTGGCCAGCGGTCCCAGGGGCTCCGCCTCGGCATCGTCGAAGCGCCCCCGCAGGCGGGCGTGGCCGCGCCGGCTCATGGCCGATCCTCCCCCGACGCCTCGGCGCGGTCCAGGGCCTCGTCGTACCAGCGCCGGCGCAGCCGGCCCAGCAGGAAGCCGGCCACCCCCACCAGCAGCCCCACCACGGTGGTGTCGAAGGCCACCCGCACGGCGCGGGCCAGCTGGGTGAGATCGCCGTCGCCCAGGGCGGCGAGCCCCGGACCCAGCGGGATCAGGGTGCCCATGAGGCCGAGCATGGGCCCGAGCCGGGCCAGCAGGTCGGCGCGGTCGATGCGGCGGCGGCCGGTGGTGGCCAGGGCGCCGGCGTCCGTCGGGGTGCGCCTTGCCAGGGCCAGCCGCTCGCCGCCGGCGGTGCCCACCTCCCAGCCGGCCACCAGGACCACCACCGCCAGCCCGGCCAGGACCGGCTCCAGGAGCCACCCCACGAAGCCGTGGAGGGCGAAGACCAGATTGCTCTCGAACACGGTTGTCCTCCTTCCTCAGATTGTCCGGCGCCAGGCGCGCACGCCACCGGCCAGGGCCAGCAGCCCCAGGGGCGCCAGCCACCAGGGGGAGGGGGTGAGCCCCTCCTGGCCCGATTCCTCGTTTTTGCGTTCCGCGGACTCCTGCGGTTCGGCTTCCTGCTCCCGCGGCTCTTTCACGGCCTCCTCGGCCGGCCGCGCCTCGGGGCGCTCCCGGGCCTCGCCGGCGGGGTCCTCCAGCTTCACGGCCCGGGCCCGGGCGGCCTCGGCGCGGGCCACGGCGGCGTCGAAGGCGGCCTCCTGCTCGGCGTCCAGCTGCTCGCGGACCAGGTCCATCACGGGGTGGTCGGGGGTGGCGTGACCGCTGCCGGGCAGCCCCTCCTCGGCCACGTACTCGGCGAAGGACTCTGCCAGCTCCGCCACCGTCTCGTCATCCGGCGACCAGAATCCCTTGTCCACCGCCACCAGCATCACCGCCTGGATGTGGGCGCGGACCGGCTGGTTGGCCGACTCGGCCAGGAACTCGTCCAGGCCGAGATCGCGCTGGTCCTCCAGATAGGTGGCGTGGACCTCGTCCCACATCCAGTCGCGGACGATGCCGGGATTGGTGACCTGCCAGCCCCAGAGGTGTTCCACGAACTCCGAGCCCAGGGTGCGCGCCCCGGCGTAGCCTTGCTCGGTGAGCGGCTCCAGCCACTGGGGGTTGAGGTAGCGGCCCTGGAGTTCCCGTACCAGGGCGGTATCCAGTGGCTCCATGCGCGGTTCCTCGGGGTCGGCGTGGTGGATGACGCGGTTGTCCGGCGCCTCGCCGGTGGCCTGTTCCACCGCCAGGCTGAGACCGCCCAGGTAGTCGAAGGCGTCATCGTTGTCCATGAGGCCGTAGAGGTTGCTCGCCCGCCCCAGGTAGGTGGCGTCGATGTCGTCAAGCCGCTGGCGCAGGGCATCCCGGGCGCTGCGGCCGTCGTCCCCGGCGCCGTAGGCGTGGCCCATGCGGTGGACGTAGGTCTCGGCCAGCTCGTCGCGACCCTCCCAGGCCCCGGAGCGCTCGGCCAGCCGGTTGACCCCGGCGCCGTAGCTCCCCGGGGCGTCGCCGAAGACGCGCAGGGCGGCATCGCGGCCGGCCCGGTCCGGCTCCGCGCCCTGGC
>JBKGYA010000145.1:0-5236 GCA_046546335.1 Thiohalospira sp.
CGCTGGGTGGGCCGCCGGGCCCGGGCGGTGCTGGAGCCGTGGCTGCAGATACGGGCCGAGGAGATGGGGGTGACCGTGACCGGCGTGACCATCCGGGGCCAGCGAACGCGCTGGGGGAGTTGCTCTGCCGGTGGCCGGGTCAATCTCAACCGGCGGCTGCTCTTCCTGGAGCCGGTGCTGGTGGAGTACGTCCTCGTCCACGAACTCTGCCATCGCCGGCACCTGAACCACGGTCCCGCCTTCCGGCGCCTGCTCACCCGCCATCTGCCCGATGCCGCCGAGCGGGAGCGGGCCCTGCGGAGCCCGGCGGGGCAGGTGCCCCCCTGGCTGCCGGCATGAGCCGCCTGCCGATCCCCGGGTCGGCCCCCGCCGGCCCGGTACTGGTCGACGCCGACCCGCGGCTCGCCCTGCTGGAGGCCCTGCTCGCCGAGCGGGCGGGATGGCGGGAGTTCGACCTCCTGACGGAGCTGCGCCGCCGCCGCGTCCCCCCCTTCGAGGATCCGGACGGCTCCACGCTGGGCCTCTTCCGGCGCCATTTCCTCCTGCGCCACCTCCTCTATCGCCTCCGGGATCGGCTCATCGCCGGCGGGCGCGGGAACCTGGAGCTGGATGCCGTCGGGGTGCGCCGTCGTCCCCCGCCCGGAGGCCGGCGGCGCGGGCTGGTGGCGCCGGAGCCCCTGCGCGCCTACTATCTCGACCCGGACGAGCTGGCCTCCACCGGGGCGGCCGAGGTGGACGCCCTGCTGGCCGCCTTCTGGCGCCGCTACCACGCCCATGCGCGGCGCGACTGGGCGCTGCGGGAGCTGGCGCTGGCCGCCGATGCCACGCGGGAGACCATTCGGCGGCGCTATCGCGAGCTGGCCATGGACCACCACCCGGATCGCGGCGGGGATGCCGAGCGCTTCGCCCGGATTAACGCCGCCCACGCCGTTCTGGTAGGGTTGCCTGCTTCAGTGGGCGGGGCAACCCCCGCACGGGAAGGAGACGCATGAACGAGACTACCATACTGGGGATCGCCGCCGGTGCCGCCGTGATCGTCCTCCTCATCCTCGTCTGGGCGTGGGGCCGCCGCCACGACTGGCTGCTGCGCCTGGAGGGGGCGCGCACGCGCCGTACGCTGCGGCGGCTGGGGCGGGAGTACATGGAGGATGTGGTGGTCCCCGACGGGCTGGACAGCTCCATCACCGTGGACTTCCTGGTGCTCCTCCCCGGCGGGATCCTGGTGGTGGATCTCAAGGACTATCCCGGCGTCCTCTTCGCCGGGGAGCGCATCGACCAGTGGACCCAGACGGTGGGGCGGCGCTCCTACAAGTTCCCCAACCCCATCGCGCCCAACCAGTTCAAGGTGCAGGCGGTGAGCGGCCAGGTCCCCGAGGTTCCGGTGTACGGGCGGGTGGTCTTTACCCGGCGGGGCCGGTTCGCCACGGCGCTGCCCTGGAGTGTCTCCACGGTGGACAGCCTGGCGGAGGATGTCGCCGACCTGCGCGAGGGGGAGGAGGTGCCGGGGAGCTACTACTCGGCCTGGCTCCGGCTGCGCCGGGCCCTGGAGGGGCAGGAGGGCTAGCGGTCCGCCGAGGCCGATTCCTCCGTCTGTGCCACCCGCTCGAAGCCCGGCGCCGCCACCGGCCGCAGGCGCCGGGCCAGCGGCGTCGGCTCCCGGCCCAGGCGCTGCTCGTAGAAGACCGTTGCCGTCATCACCCGGCGGACGTACCGCCGCGTCTCGCGATAGGGGAGGGTCTCCACCCAGATATCCGTGGGCACCTGGCCCTGCTCGGGGAGCCAGCGGCTGACCCGCGTGGGGCCGGCGTTGTAGGCGGCGGTGACCACCGCCAGGTTGTGGTCGAAGCGACGGGCATTGCGGGTCAGGTAGTGCACGCCCAGGGCGAGGTTGGTCTCGGCATCGAGGAGGTCCCGCGCCTCCGGTGCGGGTCGGTCCATGCGGCTGGCTACGGAACGGGCCGTGGCCGGCATGAGCTGCATCAGCCCCAGGGCGCCCGCCCCCGAGCGGATGTCGGTGATGAAGCCGCTCTCCTGACGGATCAGGGCGAGGACCCAGGCGGCATCCAGCTCGCGCGTCTCGGTCAGGGTGGTGACCGCCTCGCCGTGGGCCAGGGGGTAGTAGACCCGGGGTTCCTCCAGCCCGTTCTCCAGCGCCGTGGCCAGGGCACGGTCGTGCCATCCTCGCTCAGCGGCGAGGCTTGCGGCGGCGGCCCGGTCTTCCTGCGGCATCCGTGCGATGGCGCGATCCCACTCCCGCCGCGCATCCGGGTCGTGCTGGAGGGCCCGTAGCTCGAAGGCGCGGGCCAGGGCCGGGTAGGCCCGGGTGATGGCCGAGGAGGTCGAAGGCACCTCGGGCG
This sequence comes from Thiohalospira sp., assembly GCA_046546335.1. GTDB lineage: Bacteria > Pseudomonadota > Gammaproteobacteria > Thiohalospirales > Thiohalospiraceae > Thiohalospira. The sequence goes on from JBKGYA010000145.1 coordinate 2,358, forward strand.
CGGGTAGCTGGTAGGGCGTGGTGCTACCGCGGTCGGCGGCGAGGAAGGCATAGTAGCCCCGCCCCCCGGCTACGCGCCGGTAGAGCTCCCGGGCCTCCTCGGTTTCACCTAGGGCCTCCAGCGCTCGTGCCCGCCAGTAGCGCCAGCGGCTCCCCTCGGCGGTCTCTTTCGGCAGCGCGTCAATGGTTGCCAGCACCTGTTTCCAGTCCCGGGACTGGAGGGCGAGGTTCAGCCCGATCCGGGCCGGTTCGCGGTTGCCGGCATAGCCGGCCAGGCGCTGGAGCAGGCCCCGGGCGCGGGGATCGCCCTCCCGGGCCAGGTTCTTGGCCAGGGTGCGCTCCACGGCCATGCGCTGGTCCGGCGAGTAGGGGCGGTTGGCGCCCTCGCGCTGCCACGCCGCCAGGGCCTCGGCCGGGTCACGCCGGGCCCAGCGCCGGAGCCCCCAGATCAGCTGCGCGGTGCTGGCGTTGGCCGACCGCTCCAGCCATTCGGCAACGCGTTCGGGGTCCTTCCAGAGTTTCAGCCAGCGCTTACTGCGCTGAAGGGCATCGCCCTCCAGTCGCTGAATCAGATAGCGGGCCAGGCCCAGCTCGTCGGCGCGGACGGCGAGACCCAGGCGCTGCTCCACCAGCGCCGGGGTCAGGCGGCCGGCCTCCTCCCAGGCGGTGAGTGCCGCGTCGCAGGCATCCGGCAGGCTCTCGGCGGTGAGCCACAGTCCCCGCATGCCCTCCAGGGCGCGCTCGGTCTCGCCGGTCTCCAGCAGGGCTCGACGGTGGTGGCAGCTCAGGCGGGTCCCCAGGTCGGGGGTCCAGAAGCGGCGGAAGCGGCGCCACTCGCCCTCCCTTGCCAGGCGATCCAGTAGCTGCCGGCGCAGCCGCTCGCCCGGGAGGGTATCGCCGTAGCGGTAGAAGAAGAGCCGTAGCTCCCCGTCATCGACCCGGTCGAGCCGGTTGCCCAGGTCGCGGCGCAGGAGGTAGGGGAGCAGCGGATAGTGGCGCAGCTCCCGGGTCAGGTCCCGGAAGCGCTCCTGCTGGCCGTAGTGCAGCGCCAGCTCCGCCTGGCGGAAGAGCCGGCGCTCCTCGGCGCGGTCCGTGGAGGTTCTCGCCACGGAGGCCTCCGCGGAGGCCGCGGCAACGGGCACCACCAGCAACAGGCCGAGGAGCAGTGTGGCTCGGGTTCCCATGACGCGCCCTCCGAATCTCCCCCTCAATGTAAGCCATGCGGCGGCCGTGGGGAAGCGAACCGGTCCACGGTTCAGGGTCTCTGTATACTCGGGGGCGGCCGGGACCTGCACCGACCGCGGGTCCTTTCGGCCCAGGTACGCGGACGTTCAGGGCCACTGTTCTCTTCGTCAGTCGGAGGGAGGCGGTGCGCTATCGGAGCGGTAGCGCAGGTTTGCCGGGCCGCTGGTGCCGCCGGAGATGATGAAGGACATGGCCTCGTCGGCGCTCCAGCCGGTGGTGACCATCTTCTCCACCGGAACGATCTCGAGATAGCCGGAGGTGGGGTTCGGCGTGGTGGGGACGTAGACGGCGGCGTAGCGCTGCCCGTCCTCGGGGTCGGTGAAGACACGGGTGACGAAGCCCACGGCCTTCATCTCCGGGGAGGGGAACTCGATGAGGACCACCCGCTCCACATCCTCGGAGGGTCGGGTCTGCAGCGCGGCCAGCAGCTGCCGGGTGGCGCCGTAGACCCGCTGGACCAGTGGTATGCGGTCGATGACCGCGTCCACCAGGGCGATGAGGCGGCGGCCCACCACGCGGGTGGCCAGCCACCCCAGGAAGTAGAGGGCAACCAGGGTGACGACCACCGCCAGGGCGAACTCGAACCAGGGGGCCAGCAGGCGGGCGGAGAGGCCCGGTGCCCACGGCTCCATGAGCGAGGCCAGGGCGCGCACCAGCGGCGCCCCCAGGCTGGAGAGCTGGCCCAGGACAAAGTTGAAGACCCACCAGGTCAGCCAGAGCGGGATGATGGTGAGCAGGCCGGCAATGAGGTAGCGCTGGAGGTGCATACGGGGGTCCCGGGCGGCGGCAATGATCGCAGGATAGCGCTACAGGCCGTGGTACGGCACCGTCTTCGCGCGATTCCGGGTGGGGCGGCCGGCTGTCTGCCCGGGACCCCCCTTCGAGGGGGGGGATGTTTGGTTAATTATCGACCACCGGGAGCAGAGAACGACGGTCAAATCTGCGACACTATCCACAAATGTTTCGGACAGGGACGGTCCGCCATCGGAGATGGCCCATGTCTGCTCGATTCATTGCCCGTTCCCGGCTCTGTTCCTGGTCCCTCTTCCTCGCCCTCTCCCTCCTGGCGCTGGCCGCCCTGGCCGCCGAGCCCCGGGAGGTGGGCCGCGTCCTCGTCGCCAGCGGCGATGTCAGCGCCGAGCGCAAGGGCGAATCGGCCCGCTCCCTGGGACGCGGCGATCGCCTCTACGAGGGCGACGCCATCACCACCGGCTCCGACGCCCGCGCCCAGCTCCGCCTCTCCGACGAGGGGCTGGTCCAGCTGGATGGCGGGACCGAGTACCGCATCCAGCGCTACCGCGAGGAGGGCGAGGAGCGCGGCGCTGCCACCGAGCTGGTGGAGGGCGGCCTGCGTACCGTCACCGGCGCCATCGGCGACGACAATCCCGACGACTACGAACTGGACACCCCGGTGGCGACCATCGGGATCCGCGGCACCCACTTCGCCCTGAATCACAGCGAGGACAGCGGCACCGTGGGCGAGGTGGCCCAGGGTACCATTGTCGTGGAGAACGACAGTGGCAGCAGCGAGGTGGGGTCCGGTGGTTTCTTCGCGGTGCGCAGCCGCGACTCCGCCCCGGAGAGCCTGGACCAGCGGCCGGCCGAGCTGGAGGACGACGAGGGCTCCGACGAGGA
>JBKGYA010000146.1:0-5230 GCA_046546335.1 Thiohalospira sp.
TTCGATGAGGATCGACTACGTGACCGCAACGTCGGCTACGCGGGGGATCGGCGAACTCGCGATTGCGTCGTCGCTGCCGTCGGTAGTGATCGTGCTGTTCGCGGCGATAACACAGCTCGCGGACACCTGGTTCGTGTTCGGTCTGCTGTCGACGCTCTACATCTGGCCGCAGGTGGAGATGGAGCGACGCGACGCGGTCCGGTTGATCGCGCTGGCGCTCCTCGCGGCCGGCCTCCCGGGCGCGACGGCTCTCCTCGGTCTCGGTGTAGAGGGTCTCGGCCTGGCTGGCCGAGCCGCGGCGGTCGGTGACGGCCTCGACGACCACCGTCCACGTCCCCGACTCCTTGCGCACGGTGAGGGTGTCCCCGATCTTCAGGCCCCGCGCTGGCTTGGTCCGCTCCCCGTTGAGGTGGACCTTGCCGCCGTTGACCGCCTCGGTGGCCAGCCCCCGTGTCTTGTAGAACCGGGCCGCCCAGAGCCACTTGTCGATGCGCACCCGCTCCGCGGCCATGACGGCTACCCCCCGGCGTCCCCCGCACCGATGTCCCGGCGACAGAAGGCCCCGTCGAACGCGATCGCGTCCACCGCCGCGTAGGCCCGGCGGCGGGCCACCTCCAGGTCGTCGCCGCGGGCGGTGACGCAGAGGACGCGGCCCCCGGCAGTGATCACGGCCCCGTCCCCGGCCTGGGCGGTGCCGGCGTGGAAGACCTTGCGGTCGCCGTCCTCGAGCCCGGCGAGGCCGGTGATGGCGTCGCCCTTGCGGTAGCTGCCGGGATAGCCGCCGGCGGCCATGACCACGCCCAGAGCGGGCCGCGGGTCCCACTCGATCTCGGCCGCCGGCAGGCCGCCCTCGGTCCCCGCCCGGCAGAGGGCGACCAGGTCCGACTCCAGCCGTAGCAGTAGCGGTTCGGTCTCCGGGTCGCCCAGCCGGCAGTTGTATTCCAGGACCCGCGGGTTGCCGGCCGCATCCAGCATCAGGCCGGCATAGAGGAAGCCGCGGTAGTGGATCCCGTCGGCGGCCAGGCCCTCCACGGTGGGCTCGACGATCTCGTCCAGGATGCGCTGGAAGAGGGCGCTGTCGACCTCGGGGGCCGGGGAATAGGCGCCCATGCCGCCGGTGTTGGGGCCCCGGTCGCCGTCGTCCCGGGCCTTGTGGTCCCGGGAGGTGGCCAGCGGGCGGACATCGGTCCCGTCCACCAGGGCCATGAAGGAGAGTTCCCGGCCGGGCAGGTACTCCTCGACGACCACGCGGCGGCCGGCCTCGCCGAAGGCGTTGCCGGCGAGCATGTCCCGGGCGGCGGCCTCGGCCGCGGCGGCATCCCGGGCCACCACGACACCCTTGCCCGCGGCCAGGCCGTCGGCCTTTACCACTAGGGCGGTATCCTGCTCGCGGATCCAGGCAGCGGCCGCGTCGGCATCGGTGAAGGTGGCATGCGCCGCCGTGGGGATGGCGTGGCGCGCCATGAAGGCCTTGGCGAAGGCCTTGGAACCCTCCAGCTGGGCCGCCTCCGCCCCCGGGCCGAAGCAGGGAATGCCTACCGTGGCCAGGGCGTCGGCCAGACCGGCCACCAGAGGGGCCTCGGGGCCGGGGATCACCAGGCCGATACCCAGCTCCCGGGCCCGCCCCACCAGGCCGGTGACGTCGTCGGCGGCGATGTCGAGGTTCTCGATCCCGGGTTCGGCGGCGGTGCCGGCGTTACCGGGGGCAACGTAGACGCGCCCTGCGTCGACCGATTGACGGGCCTTCCAGGCCAGGGCGTGTTCACGGCCGCCACCGCCGACGATGAGTACGTCCATGGGGGGCCTCCTCAGTGGCGGAAGTGGCGGATCCCGGTGAGGACCATGGCCAGACCGTGCTCGTTGGCGGCAGCCAGGACCTCCTCGTCCCGGCGGGAGCCGCCGGGCTGGATCACGGCGGTGATGCCGACCTCGGCGGCCTGATCGATACCGTCACGGAAGGGGAAGAAGGCGTCCGAGGCCATGACCGAGCCAGTGACGCTCAGGCCGGCGTCGGTGGCCTTCTCCGCGGCGATCCGGGTGCTGTAGACGCGGCTCATCTGGCCGGCACCCACCCCCACGGTCTGCCCCTCGCTGCCGAAGACGATGGCGTTGGACTTCACGAACTTGGCCACCCGCCAGGTGAAGAGCAGATCGCGCATCTCCTGCTCCGAGGGTGCGCGCTCACTCACCACCCGCAGGCCGGCATGGTCGACCATGCGGGTGTCCCGCTCCTGGACCAGCAGCCCCCCGCCGACGCGCTTGAGATCCATGCCGCCGGCCGGCCCGGACCAGGGGCCGGTGGCGAGCACCCGGATGTTCGCCTTGGCCGCGAACTCCTCCCGCGCCTCGGCGCTGAAGCCCGGTGCCAGGATCACCTCCACGAACTGGCGGTTGACGATGGCGTGGGCGGTGTGGCTGTCCACCTCCCGGTTGAAGGCGATGATCCCGCCGAAGGCGGAGACGGGGTCGGTGGCGTAGGCGCGATCATAGGCGGTGAGCAGGTCCTCGCCCTCGGCGACGCCGCAGGGGTTGGCGTGCTTGACGATGACGCAGGCCGGCGCCTCGAACTGCTTCACGCACTCCAGGGCCGCATCGCTGTCGGCGATGTTGTTGAAGGAGAGCTCCTTGCCCTGAACGACCTCGGCGGTGGCCACCGTCGCCGGCTCCGGCCGGCGGTCGGTATAGAAGGCGGCCGCCTGGTGGGGGTTCTCGCCGTAGCGCAGCGGGCGGCGATCGACGAACTGCTGGTTCCAGGTGCGCGGCAGCCCGGGCTCGCCCCCCTCGGCGCGCTGGCCCAGCCAGTTGGCGATGGCGCCGTCGTAGGCGGCGGTGTGCTCGAAGGCCTTCACCGCCAGGTCGAAGCGCAGGGCGTCGTCCACCGCCCCGCCGCCGGCCTCCATGGCGGCGAGGATGCGGGGATAATCCGTGGCATCCACGGCCACGGTGACCGCGGCGTGGTTCTTGGCCGCCGCCCGCAGCAGGGCGGGGCCACCGATGTCGATGTTCTCCACGGCGGTGGCGAGGTCGCAGTCGGGGTCGGCCACCGTATCCTCGAAGGGATAGAGGTTGGCCACCACCAGGTCGATGGGCGGGATATCGTTGGCCTCCATCACCGCCTCGTCCTCCCCCCGGCGGCCCAGCAGGCCGCCGTGGATGCGCGGATGGAGGGTCTTGACCCGGCCGGCCATCATCTCGGGGAAGCCGGTGTGGTCGCTTACCTCCACCACCGGGACCCCCGCCTCGGCGATAAGGCGGGCGGTGCCGCCGGTGGAGAGGATCTCCACGCCGCGGGCGTGGAGTTCGCGGGCGAAGTCGGCCACGCCGCTCTTGTCGGAGACACTGATCAGGGCGCGTCGGATGGCGTTCATGGCGTTGGCTCCCCTAGGGCTGGCTGTCGGCGGCGGATCCGCCGACGGATGAACGACGGGACGGATGGTCGAGGAGTTCGTACTGGCGGACCTTCTTGCGCAGCGTGGAGCGGTTGATCCCCAGGATCTCCGCGGCCCGGCGCTGATTCCCCTCGGCAAGCTCCAGGACCCGCCCCAGCAGCGTCCGTTCGGTCTGTTCGATGAGCATGCGGTGGAGATCCCCGGGCGGAAAGCCGTCCAGGGCCTCGAAGTACTGATCCAGCGCCTGGCGCAGGCAGCGGCTCAGATCGCCCGGCGTGGGGTCGTTGGACGGGTCGGCACTCATGCGGCGAACTCCTGGGCTTCGGCAGCGAGGGCGTGGGCGAGCAGGCGTCGTTGCTCGCCGGCTTCGGTGGCGGCCATGAGCGGCCGGGTATCGGGCTGTTCGGTCCCTCGGGCCTGCTGCAGGTACCACTTGATGTGCTTGCGCGCCACCCGCACCCCCTGTTCGGGGCCGTAGAGGGCGTGCAGTCCCCGGAGATGCTCGTCGGCGACCGCGGCCACCTCGGCGGCATCGGGTTCCGGCGCCGGTCCTCCGGCCAGGGAGGCGCGGATCCGCCGGAAGACCCACGGGTCGCCCCGGGCCGCGCGCCCCACCATGACGGCATCGGCGCCGCTTCGTTCCAGGGCGTTGCGCGCCGAGGGGCCATCGACGATGTCGCCGTTGGCAACCAGGGGCAGGGAGGTGGCCTCCCGCACCCGGGCCAGGGTAGCGAACTCCGACCCGCCCCTGTAGCCGTCGGCGCGGGTGCGGCCGTGGACGGTGACCGCGGCGATCCCGGTAGCCTCCGCGATACGGGCGATGGCGGGGGCATTGCGGTGGTCGGCATCCCAGCCGGTCCGGATCTTCAGGGTCACCGGGACCGCCACGGCCGCCACGACGGCCTCGAGGATCCGGCCCACCAGTGCCTCATCGCGCATGAGCGCGGAACCGGCGGCCCGTCGGCAGACCTTCTTGGCCGGGCAGCCCATGTTGAGGTCGATGATATCGGCCCCCGCAGCGGCCACGGCCCGGGCGGCGGCGGCCAGCTCCGCCGGCTCGGTACCGGCGAGCTGGACCGCCCTCGGCCCGGCCTCCCCGGCGAGGGCCAGGCGCTGGCGGCTCTTGGGGGTCGCCCAGAGGTGGCGATCCGAGGTGAGCATCTCCGAGAAGGCCAGCCCCGCCCCCATCCGCCGGCAGAGGGCGCGGAAGGGTGCATCGGTGATCCCCGCCATGGGCGCGAGCAGGACGGGGGGATCGATGGCGTGGGGGCCGATCTGCATGGGGCACCGTCGGGCGTATGGGGAGGCGGGCATGATACCGGCCCACCGGGGCCGGGAAAAGGAGCCGGCTATCCGTCCGTGGCCCGGTCAGCGCAGCTGGAAGCGGAAGTTTACCGCCTCCGGCCCCGGGTCGGGGATGTCGAGCTCGACGGAGGCCGCCTCCCCGGGGGACAGGCGTTCGGGGGGTGCGCTGTGGTAATCCCCGGGCTCGAAGCGGCCGGCCGCCAGCGGTTCCTTGTTCTGGTCCGATAGGATCAGATGGAGGAAGGGGAGTGGCTGGGCGTAATCGGCGTTGTTCACCAGCTCCGCCGTTACCCGCAGGGCCTCCTCGCGCTCGGGATGGGCCCGGATCTCGCGGCCGGAGATGGAGAAGGCATCCGGGTCTCGCTGCGGTTCCACGCGGCAACCGGCGACCTCGCAGAGCTGTTCCAGGGTGGGGCGCAGCTCGGGATAATTGGCGGCCAGGGCATTGCGTTCGAAGTAGAGGAACTGCGCCGGGAAGAGCGCCAGCAGCAGCAGACTGGCGACCAGCCAGCCGGTGGTGGCGGCCACGCGGCGCC
>JBKGYA010000147.1:0-5214 GCA_046546335.1 Thiohalospira sp.
GGCCGAGGAGAAGCGCAAGGCCGAGGAGAAGCGCAAGGCCGAGGAGAAACGCAAGGCCGAGGAGAAACGCAAGGCCGAGGAGAAACGCAGGGCCGAGGAGGAGGCGCGGCGACAGGAAGAGCTGAAGGCCGAGGAAGAGCGGCTCGATCAGCAGCGCGAGGCGCAGCTGGATCGCGAGCGCAACCGCTACATCGCCCGTATCGAGGCGAAGGTCACGCGTAGCTGGCGTCCCCCGGAGGGGGCGGGGCGCCTTGCCGCCGTGGCCCGGGTGCGGGTGAATCGCGAGGGGCGGGTCCTGTCGGTCGAGGTGATGGAATCCTCCGGAAACCCCAGTTTCGACAGCTCTCTGGAGCGGGCCGTGTTGCGCGCCTCGCCCCTGCCGGTACCGGATGACGACGAGCTATTCGAGAGAAACTTTCGCGAATTCAATATGAAGTTCTCACCGAGGGACATGTGATGACCACGCGCCGAATCACCGCTCTGATCCTCGCCCTGGCCCTGTGGCCGGCCGCGGCCGGGGCCGTGCTTACCATCGAGATCACCGACGGGGTATCGGGGGCGCGGCCGGTGGCCGTGGTCCCCTTTGCCCACCCGGAGGATGTCAAGCCCAACACCGATATTGCCGAGGTGGTGGCTACGGATCTCGCCCGTAGTGGCCGTTTCTCCCCCATGGATCGGGAGGAGCTACCGGCACGCCCCCAGAAGGGTGGCGAGATGGACATGGATTCGTGGCGCGAGGCCGACCAGGACCACGTACTGGTGGGTCAGGTGGATCAGGGGGCCGATGGCCTGGTGGTGCGCACCCAGCTCATGGATCCCTACCGGGAGGAACAGGTCTTCGGCTATCGTTTCCAGGTCCCCCAGAGCGGTCTGCGCCGTCTGGGCCATCGGCTGGCGGATCGGGTCTACGAGGAGGTCCTGGACCGGCGCGGTGCCTTTAATACCAGCATGGCCTACGTGCGTACCGAGGAGGAATCCGGGGACGAGCCGCGCTACATCCTGGCGGTGGCCGACGCCGACGGTCGCAATGAGCAGACCATCCTCGACTCCGGCGAGCCCCTGATGTCGCCGGCCTGGTCGCCGGACGGCCGGCGGCTGGCCTACGTCTCCTTCGAGGGCGGGCGGCCGGGTGTCTGGGTCCAGACCGTGACCAGCGGAAGTCGAGAGCGCATCGGGCCGGCCTCGGAGTCGCGCAGTGCTCCTGCCTTCTCCCCCGACGGGCGTTACCTCGCCTGGACTCGGCAGGATGGCGACAACACGGACATCTACATCACCGACCTGGAGCGCGGCGGCGATCCGGTGCGCGTGACCCGGCACTGGGCCATCGACACCGAGCCGGCCTGGCTCCCGGGTGGCGACGGCCTCATCTTCACCTCCGACCGGGCCGGTTCGCCCCAGCTCTACGAGGTGGAGCTGGACGACCGTGCCCGGCCGGTGTCGAACCCGGAGCGGCTCACCTATGAGGGCAACTACAATGCCAGCGCCGACGTCGCCCCGGACGGGCGTCACGTGGCGCTGGTGCATCGCCGGAATAACGATAATGGCTTCCGCATCGCCGTCCTGGATCGTGAACGCGAGGGGCTGGAGGTGGTGGCCGATACCACCATGGGGGAATCTCCCAGCTTCGCGCCCAACGGCGACATGATCCTCTACGCCGCCGAGCGTTCGGGGCGCGGTGTACTGGAGTCCGTCTCCAGCGACGGCCGCGCCCGACAGCGGCTGGGCATGGACATTGGCAACGTCCGCGAACCGGCCTGGTCCCCCTTTGATGCCCTGACACGGAACTGAACACGGAGAGATACCCATGATGAGTCGATCGAAGCTGTCCCTGATCCTGCTCGCCGCCCTGCTGGCGGCGGGTTGCGCCTCCACTCCCGATGAGGACGGCGAGGGTGACGGGCGGTGGGGCGATGGCGAATCGCGCGAAGAGACCGCAGATCGGGAGGATGAGGAGGCGGATGACGCGGATGACGCGAAGGAGGAGGAAGGGGATGCCGCGGCCTCGAAAGCTGCCCAGCGCTTCGGCTTTGCCGGGCAGGAGTACGAGGAGGCCCTGGAAGAGGAGGACGGCCTGCTCCACAAGCGGACCATCTATTTCGCCTTCGACAGCGATGATATCCAGGAGGAGTACGAGGAGGTCCTGGCCGCCCACGCCGCTTTCATGGCCGAGCGTGACGAAGCCGAGATCATCCTCGAGGGCCATACCGACGCCCGAGGCAGTCGCGAGTACAATCTGGGGCTGGGTCGTCGTCGCGCAGAGGCGGTGCGCGAGTTCCTGGAACTCGAGGGGGCGCCGGCCGACCGGATCGAGGTGGTGAGCTTCGGCGAGGAGCGCCCCGCGGCCCACGGCAGTGACGAGGAGGCGTGGCAGCAGAATCGCCGCGTGGAGATCCTGTATTCGGGAGTGGATCGATGAGACGAACCGGCTATCTGGCGCTGGCGGCTGCCCTGATGACAGCGCCGGCTGCGGGCCAGGAGGAGGAGCAGGTCCGGACCGACGGGGGCAGTGGCCCCCTGGCCGAACGGGTGGAACGTCTGGAGCGCATCGTCGGCAGCCGAGCGCTTCGGGAAATGCGCGAGCGCATGACCAGCCTCCAGCGGGAGGTCCAGGAGCTGCGCGGCCAGGTCCAGGAGCAGGGTCATACCATCGACCAGCAGCGCCAGCGCCTGCGCGACCTCTATGATGACCTCGATCGGCGCCTGCTGGCGGTGGAGCGCAGCGGCCCCACCCCTGGCGGCGGGGAGGCGGTGAGCGACCTTGCTCCACCGGAGTCCGAGGGCGAGAACGAGGCCTACCGCGAGGCCTTCGACCTCCTGCGGGAGCTGCGCTACGAGGAGGCGGTCTCGGCCTTCCGCGACTTCCTCGAAGAGTACCCCGAAAGCCGGTACGCCCACACCGCCCACTACTGGGTGGCCGAGGCCCTCTACGCCCAGCGCCGCTTCGAGGCGGCGGTGGAGGCCTATCGCGACCTGCTTGAGGCCCATCCGGAGAGCTCCCGCGAGGCGGAGGCGCGGCTGAAGATCGGCTACAGCCTCGACGAAACCGGCGAACAGGAGGAGGCCCGCTCGGCGCTGGAGGAGGTTGTGGAGGACTTCCCCGATTCCACCGAGGCCGAGCAGGCGGAGAAGCGCATCCGGGCCATCGAGCAGGCGGAGGAAGAGGCCGACGACGATGGCGACACCGACGATGAGGCCAACGGCGAGGACGAGGACTCCGCAGGAGGGAACTCGGAGTGACGCCGGTGGCCGCCAGCGCGGTCACACTCCGGGTCACGGAGGTCTTCCGCTCCCTGCAGGGGGAGGCCCGGCAGGTGGGTCGGCCGACGGTCTTTGTCCGCCTGACGGGGTGCCCCCTGCGGTGTGGCTGGTGCGACACCCCCTACGCCTTTACCGGTGGCGAGAGTCGGAGCCTGGACTCCCTCGTGGCGGAGGTGGCCGGCCACGGCGTGGAGCACGTCACTGTCAGCGGCGGCGAGCCCCTGGCTCAGCGCGGCTGTCTCGACCTGCTCACTGCCCTCTGCGAGGCCGGCCACAGCGTCTCCCTGGAGACCAGCGGGGCGCTGGATATCACCGGCGTCGACCCCCGCGTGGAGCGAGTGGTGGACCTCAAGCCGCCCGGCTCGGGGGAGGCCCACCAGAACCGATGGGCCAATCTGGACGACCTGCGGCCCGCCGATCAGGTGAAGTTCGTCCTCGCCGACCGCGGGGACTACGAGTGGGCCCGCGATGTGGTGGCGGAGTACGGACTGGACCGGCGTTGCGAGATCCTCTTCTCCCCGGTCCACGAGGCGCTGTCCGCCCGGGATCTGGCCGACTGGGTGGTCGCCGACGGTCTGCCGGTCCGCTTTCAGGTCCAGCTGCACAAGTACCTCTGGGGCGACGAGGCGGGGCGATGAGTGCGAGCGAGGTGAGCCGGAAGGCGGTGGTCCTCCTCTCCGGCGGGCTGGACTCCGCCACCACCCTGGCCATGGCCCGGGCCGAGGGCTTCGACTGCCACACCCTGGCCTTCGACTACGGCCAGCGCCACCGCGGGGAGCTGGCCGCCGCGGCGGCGGTGGCCGAACAGCTGGGTGCGGCCGAACACCGGGTCATGCGTCTGGACCTGGGGGCCATCGGCGGCTCGGCGCTCACCGACCCCGAGATCGAGGTCCCTGACGAGCCAGGGCGCGGGATCCCGGTGACCTACGTCCCGGCCCGCAATACCATCTTCCTCTCCCTGGCCCTGGGCTGGGCCGAGGTCCTGGGGGCGTGGGATATCTTCATCGGCGCCAATGCCGTCGACTATTCCGGTTACCCCGACTGCCGCCCGGAGTACATCGGCGCCTTCGAGCGGATGGCCAACCAGGCGCTCAAGGTGACGGTGGAGGGCGAGGGCCATCTGCGCATCCGCACCCCCCTGATGGAGCTGAGCAAGGCGGCCATCATCGCCGCCGGCCACGATCTGGGGGTGGACTACGCCCGCACGACCTCCTGCTACGACCCCGATGAGGACGGTCGCGCCTGCGGCGTCTGCGACTCCTGTCGCCTGCGCGCCGCCGGCTTCGCCGAGGCCGGGGTGCCCGACCCCACCCCCTACCGCGGCTGAGGCCCGGCCGCCCCGGATAAGCGGACATCCTGCGTCTGTCCTGCTTCGCCATGACAGACCGCAATGCGTGGTTTATAGTAAGCGGGCGTTTCGGTAGGGCGGAATGATTCGTATTACCAGAGTCTGATAAAGACCCCCGTCCACCGTCGTCTGCCCGTTCACGAGGAGCCAGAGCGAGGATCCCGACATGCTGTTCGAGTCGTATACCACGGCCCTGTGGTACATGGTGGGGACGTCCTTCGTCGCCGCCCTGATCCTGGGGGCCGTCGCCAACAAGACCAATTTCTGCACCATGGGTGCCGTCTCCGACTGGGTGAACATGGGAGACACCGGCCGCTTCCGGTCCTGGATGTTCGCCATCACCGTCGCCCTTATCGGCGCCCTGATCATTGAGGGGGCCGGGCTGGTGGATCTCGACTCCACCTTCCCCGGCTACCGCAGCGGTAATTTCATCTGGCTGGAGAACATCATCGGCGGTGCCATGTTCGGTATCGGCATGAGTCTCGCCTCCGGCTGCACCACCAAGAACCTGGTCCGTCTGGGCGGCGGTAACCTGAAGTCGCTGGTCGTCCTGGCCATCGTCGGTATCGCCGCCTACTTCATGATCTTTCCCTTCCCAGGGACCGACA
>JBKGYA010000148.1:0-5202 GCA_046546335.1 Thiohalospira sp.
CCTCCTCGGCCACCGTCTACGGCGAGCCCGACGAGCTCCCCATCCCGGAGACGGCGCCGCTCAAGCGCCCCACCAACCCCTACGGCCGCTCCAAGCTCTTCATCGAGGAGATCCTGCGCGACCTGCGGGTGGCCGACCCGACCTGGCGCATCGGCCTGCTGCGCTACTTCAACCCGGTGGGCGCCCATCCCAGCGGCCTCATCGGCGAGGATCCCCTGGGGATGCCCAACAACCTCATGCCCCTGGTGGCCGCCACCGCCGTGGGCCGGCGGGCGTCGGTGAGCGTCTTCGGCAGCGACTACCCCACCCCCGACGGCACCGGCGTGCGCGACTACATCCACGTGGTGGATCTGGCCCGCGCCCACGTCGCCGCGCTGGACTACCTCCGCGACCGGCCCGACGGTGAGGAGCTCACCGTGAACCTGGGAACGGGCCGCGGCTACTCGGTGCTGGAGGTCATCCGCGCCTTCGAGGCGGCCAGCGGGCAGCCGATCCCCTACACCCTTACCGATCGCCGCCCGGGCGACGTCGCCGCCTGCTACGCCGACCCCGGCCTGGCCCACCGCCTGCTGGGCTGGCGCGCCGAGCTGGGGCTGGAACGGATGTGTGCCGATGTCTGGCGCTGGCAGTCCCGCCATCCGGAGGGGCTGCGCACCGTCGAGGAGGCACCCGAAGACCGGGCCCGGGCCGCCCTCGCCTGATACCGGGACGGCGGCTAGACTCGGAGGGTCCGGACCGGCCCACAGGAGTCGCCCCATGTTCCGCACCCTCGGCCTCGCCCTCTGCCTGCCCCTGCTCCTGGCCTGTACGCCGGAGGCGCGCTCGGATGCCGAGGCCGGCGTCGAGGTGGAGACCGTCACCACCGGGCTGGAACACCCCTGGGCGCTGGCCTTCCTCCCCGACGGCGACCTCCTGGTCACCGAGCGACCCGGCCGGCTCCTGCGCCTGGACCCCGATTCCGGCGACACCCGCACCATCGGGGGCACGCCGGCCGTGGACGCCCGCAACCAGGGCGGCCTGCTGGATGTGACCCTCCACCCCGACTTCGCCGACAACCGACTGGTCTACCTCACCTGGGCCGGCGCCAACGATGACGGCAACGCCACCCACCTGGGTCGCGGCCGCCTGGAGGGGGACCGCCTGGCCGACTTCGAGACCCTCTTCGTGGCCACCCCCTTCGTGGCCGCCACCAAGCACTTCGGCTCCCGGATCCGCTTCGACGATGCCGGCCACCTCTGGATGACCACCGGCGAGCGCGGCCAGCGCGACCGCGCCCAGGATCCCGATGACCACAACGGCGCCGTCCTGCGCCTCAACGACGACGGCTCGGTCCCGGCAGACAACCCCTTCGTGGACGACCCCGACGCCCGGGACGCCCTCTACAGCATCGGCCACCGCAACCCCCAGGGCATGGCGCTACACCCCGAGGAGCGGCGGATCTGGATCCACGAACACGGCCCCCGGGGCGGCGACGAGATCAACATCCCCGAGGCCGGGGAGAACTTCGGCTGGCCGGAACAGACCTACGGCCAGGAGTACACCGGCGGCGAGATCGCCCCCGACACGGTCCCCGGCATGGTCGACCCCATCCACCACTGGACCCCCTCCATCGCCCCCTCGGGGATGGCCTTCTATACCGGGGAGCGCTTCGACGACTGGCGGGGCGACCTCTTCGTCGGCGCCCTGGCCGGCAAGCACCTGGCCCGGCTGGAGCTGGACGGCCGCGAGGTGGTCGCCGAACACCGCCTGCTGGAGGGGCGCGGCTGGCGGATCCGCGAGGTAGCCGACGGCCCCGATGGCGCCCTGTGGCTGCTCACCGACCACGCCGACGGCCGCCTGGTCCGGCTCACCCCGGCGGACCCGGAGTAACGCCCCGCCCCGGGGCACCCCCGGGGCATCTAGCGCAGCGGGATCGCCAGGCCCACCCGCAGGGCCCGGCCCGGCGCCGGCTCGAAATAATAGCCGGCGTCGTTGTTGACCCGGATGTTGGCGGGGTAGTCGACGTCGGCGACGTTCTCCACGGCGGCGAAGAGCCGCCAGCCCCCGCGGCGCCAGTGGGCGCGCAGATCGGCCACCGTCCGGGGTCCCACCCGGACCTCATTGGCGTTGTCGGCGAAGCGCCGGCCCTGGTAGCGCGCCGCCAGGGCGAGCCCACCGGGGCCGAGGTCCCGGCGGGCCACCAGCTCGCCGCGCCACCGCGCCAGACCCGGCAGTTCGTTGCCGCCGTAGTCATTGCCCTCCCGGTCCTCGAAATCGACGAAGCGGTAGTCGGCGGCAGTGAGCGCGGCGCGCAGGGACCAGCCGGCCGCCGGTGCCCAGTCCAGTCCCGCCTCCACCCCCTCCCGCCGGGTGCTCCCGGCGTTCTCGTAGAAGTCCCGCCCCGCGCGCTCGAAGGGGATGAGCTCATTGCGCACCCGTACCGAGTAGAGGGCGAGCTCCCAGCGGGCGGCGTCGCCCAGCGGACCCCGGGCGCCGACCTCGCGGTTCACGGCGCGCTGGGGCTCCAGATCGGGATTCATCCCGCCGCCGCCATCGGGGTCAGCCAGCTCCACGAAGGTGGGGCTCTCGAAGGCGGTGGTGGCGTTGGCGTAGAGGGTCTGCTCCCCCCACTGCCGGGTGATCCCCAGCCCGCCGCTGGGCTCGGTGAAGGTCCGCGACCCCGAATCGTCCACCGACCCCGCGTGGCGGTCGTCCACCGCCAGCCGCAGCCGGTCCAGGCGCAGCCCCAGGGTCACCTCGCTAGCCGCCCCCAGGCCGAACCCGGCCCGGGCGAAGAGGCCGGCGGCGGTGGCCGTCTGGCGCTCGTCCACCGTCTGCTCCTGCACCCGTCGCTGTTCGTCCACCACGAAGCGGACCCGGTCGTCGGCCTGCCGGTCGGCGTCCAGCCCCACCAGCGCGGTCACCGGCACTCCGCCCCAGCGGCGATCATCGCCGTAGGCCAGCCGCAGGCCGTGGAAGGCGCGCTGGTAGCCCACGCGGTTCTCCGCACCGGGGAAGACGAAGGGCAGCTGCTGCTCGAAGTCGCGCCGGCTGGCGAAGAGCCGCGCCCGGATCTCCCCGGGGAGGCTGGCCGGGTCACGCCAGATCACCCCCGCATCCTGCTGGTCCGCCCGCTGGCCGGCATCGAGGGTGACGGCGTCGGGATCGGCGGCCCCCCGGTCCGCTTCCCACTGCGCCCGCGTAAGGCCCCCGGGGTCCTCGGCGAAGGGGGTATCCATGGCCCCGGCGATGATGCGCAGCTCCCGCCCGCCGGCCAGCAGCCGGGTGGTACTGAACCGGGCCAGGCGCTTGTCCACCCGGCTCTGGTCGCGGTGACCGGTCTGGGAGAGGTCGCCGGCCGCCAGGTGCCAGGCGCCCGCCTCGTCGGCATCGGCGACGCGCAGGTGGGCCTTGCGAAGGCCGTGGCTCCCGCCCTGCAGGGCCAGCCGGGCGCCGTCGGGGCCGGTGAAGCCCTCGGCGGTGCGCAGGTCCACCACCCCGCCGGCGGCGTTGCCGTAAGGGACCGAGGCGGGGCCGCGCCGCACCTCGGTGGCGACCACGCTGTCCAGATCCACGGTATCCACCTGGGACTGGCCGTCGGGCAGGGTCAGCGGCAGGCCGTCCAGGTGCAGCCGCAACCCCCGGATCCCGAAGGCGGACCGGGCGCCGAAACCGCGGGAGCTCAGGCGCACCCCCTGGGCGAAGTTGTGGCGGTTGGTGACGGCGATCCCCGGCACCGCCTCCAGCACCTCGCCCAGGTTGCGGCCGCTGCGCGCCGGGGCCAGGGCCCGACCCTCCAGCCGGGTCAACGCCGCCGGCTCCCGCTCCAGGGAGCGCTCCAGGCGCGGCGCGGTCACGGTGATCCCCGACGCGTCATCCGCCTCGGCGGACACCGGGGCGGAGAACAGGGCGGACAGGCACGGCAGCAGCGGCCACACACGCATGGGGAACCCCCTGGCAGGGAGCCGTCGAGAACGGGACTTCAGGATGGCCCGGAAGGGGGCTCCGGGAAAAGGGCGGGAAGCGCCCGCCGCCGGGCGGCGGCGGGCCAGGGTCGACTAGCCGCGGCGGCGCAGGACCCAGATCTCCAGCAGGGACCACTCCTCACCGGGGTAGTTCTCCTGCTCCAGCTCGGACATCCGGCGGTGGCGCGAGGCCATGCTGCCGACGAACTCCAGCTTGTCCAGCAGCGCCCGCTTGGTCTCGTCGGTCTTGTCCAGGGCGAAGGGGTTGAGGAAGTTCACCAGCATGTAGCCCTCCCCCTTGCCGCGGGCGAAGGCCTCCACCAGCCAGTTCACCGTCTCCGGGTCGAGGTAGACCAGGGAGGCGGTGGAGATGACCACGTCGGCGTTCTCCATCGCCGAGTCCACCCGCTGACGATCCTCCGCCGAGGGGGCGTTGAGGTCGGAGACGATGGTCTCGTCGAACAGGCCGCAGGACTCGCCGTAGGCCATGGCGTTGCCGGAGATGTCGATGCCGGTGGTGTGCGCCGGGAAGCGGCGGTCGGCATCGACCCGCTGGCAGGCCTGCTCGTCGCGCCAGTTGGCGCGGATGGCCTGGTAGTCCATGCCGTTGAGCGTGGCCATGGTGGTGTTGCCGAAGCAGGCGCAGAGATCGACGAAGTTGATCGGGCTGCCGTCCGCCGTCTTCTCCTTCACCCAGGGGAGGATGAGGCGGTCGAAGGTCTGGCGGTTGAAGTCGTCGGAGACGTACTGGAGCTCGTCCAGGATACGCTCCTTGAACGGCACCGGCGTCTCGGCGACGTAGATGTCATCGAAGTGCTGCTTCTTCTCGTCGGTCTTGACCTGCGACTGGGTCATGGATTCGCTCTCTTGGCTGAACAGATTCCCGATCTTCGGTCGGTCGGGGTCCCCGGGTCAAGCCGGAGCCACGCCAGAGCAGGGGTTCCGTATCCTCGGGGGTCGCCGGAGGGCGGTATCCCCAGCGCAGGGTGTCGCGCGGCAGGGATGCCGCGCGCAAGCCTACAAGGACGTATATACGGCGTCCCTGCGCTGGGGATACCGCCCTCCGGCGGCCCGGGGTCCCGTACCAGGACGGCCATCGCAGGTCGGGGGGCTAGCAATCCCTGCCGCACACGCCCCGCGTGCCGCAGCTGCCCGTTCTACAGGGGGTTCGAACCGGTCTCCGCCAGCTCCCGGACCACGGTCGTGGCAAACGCCCCCCGGGGCAGCGAGAAGGCCAGGCGCCAGACCCCCGGCGCCT
>JBKGYA010000149.1:0-5172 GCA_046546335.1 Thiohalospira sp.
GAGCGGCTCGCCGAGGTGGAGGAGCGCCTGAACACGGCCCACGAGCTGGCGCGCAAGCACCGCTGCGAACTGGACGAGCTCCCCGGCCTGCTCCCCCGCCTCCGGGAGGAGCTCGACGGCCTGGACGCCTCCGGCGACCGCCTCCAGCGGCTGGAGGCCGAGCGCGCCGAGGCCGCCGCCGAATACCGCGAGGCCGCCGAGGCCCTGACCGCCGCCCGCCGCGCCGCGGGCGACGAGCTGGCCGGGCACGTCAACGCCCACCTGCCGGAGCTGGGGCTGGCCAACGCCCGCTTCGAGGTCGCCCTGGAGCCCCTGGATAGCCCCGGCGCCCACGGCGCCGAGGCGGTCCAGTTCCCGGTGACCACCAACCCCGGCGTCCGTTGCAGCGCGTGGCCTCCGGCGGAGAGCTCGCCCGGATCAGCCTGGCCATCCAGGTGGTGACGGCGCGCAACGCCGCCATCCCGGTGCTGGTCTTCGACGAGGTGGATGTCGGCATCGGCGGCGGTGTCGCCGAGATGGTGGGTCGGCGGCTGCGCCAGCTCGGCGAGGAGTACCAGGTGCTCTGCGTCACCCACCAGCCGCAGGTCGCGGCCCAGGCCCACAACCACCTGCAGGTGACCAAGGCGGCGGGCGAGGCGTCCGTGGAGACGGCCATCACGACGCTGGACGAGGCGGAACGGACTCGGGAGGTGGCGCGGATGCTCGGCGGGGTGGAGATCACCGACCAGACGCTGTCCCACGCCGAGGAGATGATCCGGCGCGGCCGGGAGACGGCCGCCGCCGGCGCCTGAGGGGCGGCTACTTCGCCTTCTGGCAGTCGGGGCAGACGCCGTAGATGTAGAGACAGTGGCCGGTCATCTCGTAGCCGTAGTCGGCGGCGATGGCCTTCTGGCGCTGCTCGATGGTCTCGTCCATGAACTCGTCGATCCGGCCGCACCGCACGCAGAGCAGGTGGTCGTGGTGCTCGCCCTCGTTGAGCTCGAAGACCGAGTGCCCCCCCTCGAAGTGGTGGCGCTCCACCAGACCGGCGGCCTCGAACTGGGTGAGCACCCGGTAGACCGTGGCCAGGCCGATCTCCTCGCCGGCCTCCAGCAGGGCCTTGTAGACATCCTCGGCGCTCATGTGGCGCTCGGTGGCGTGCTCGAGGATCTCGAGGATCTTGAGCCGCGGGAGGGTGGCCTTGAGGCCCAGCTTCTTCAGCTCTTGGCTTTGCACGTCTGCCCCCTGTAGGATGCCCTTTTTGGCCCTGTCAGAACCGGCTGGAAGCGTAAATGCAACGCACTCTCGTTACAACCACACTCGTGCTGGCACTTCCGATGATGATGGTCCTCGGGGGATGCGTACACAAGCCGGATATCCAGCAGGGCAACCTAGTCACGCCGGATATGCGCGACCAGCTCCGGGAGGGCATGTCGGCGGATCAGGTCCGCCGGGTCGCCGGCTCCCCCATGCTGGTGGACCCCTTCCAGCCGCGGAAGTGGGTCTACGCCTACCGCTACCGCCGCGATGGCGATTCGGCCGCCGATCATACCCTCACCGTGCGCTTCGACGAGGCCGGTAAGGTAGCCACCATCCAGGGGGAGGCCCCGCCGGAAGGTCGCCACCGCGAACTCGTCCGCGGCAGTGAGGCCCGAACCACCCCCACCGATCCGGGGGAGCCGGTAGCGCCCACCGGTCCCGGCGGTGGGGGCGGGGGTGGAGGTGGCGGCTCCCCGCAACCCGGCGGGGGCGGCGGTTCCCCGCAACCCGGCGGCGGTGGCGGCTCCCCGCAGCCCGGCGGCGGAGGCGGCATGCCCGCACCGGGGACGCCCTGAACTCCCGCTCCGGGGCGGGCATCAGGCCTCCTCTCCGCCCCCCTCCTCGGCCGAGTCCTCCTTGCCCTTCTTCTGCTTGGCCCGCTGGCGGCGGACCTCCTTGGGATCGGCGATGAGGGGCCGGTATATCTCCACCCGATCGCCATCGCGCAGGGGCTGGTCCGGCTTGACCAGCTTGCCGAAGACCCCGAGCTTGTTCTCCCCCATGAGGTCGATGTCGGGGAACTGCTCGAGGATCCCCGAACGTTCCACCGCCTGACGGGCGGTGATCCCCGGCTCCGCCTCGAAGCTCAGCAGGACCTGGTTCTCCGGCCGGGCGTGGGCTACCTCGACCCGGATGGGGCCGCCCTCTCCCGTCGTGGACTCATCCGCCATGCACGGCCTCCGCGCGCTTGCTGAAGGCATCCACCAGGCTGTTGGCCACCTGGGTGAAGATCGGCCCCATGGCCATGCCGACGATGCGGCTGCTGAACTCGAAGGTCAGATCCAGCGAGACGCGACAGCCATCCTCGCCCAGGGGCTCGAAGCGCCAGAAGCCCTCCAGGTGATGAAACGGCCCATCCACCAGGTGGACCTCGATAAGGCTGGGCCAGTGGTTGTAATTGCGCGTGGTAAAGGACTTGTGGATGGACCCGTAGGCCAGCTCCAGGGTCGCCTTGACCGAGTCCTCGTCCCGTTCCAGCTCCTGGGCCGAACGGCACCAGGGCAGAAATTCGGGATAGCGCGGGATATCGTCCACCAGCCGGAAGACCTGCTCGGCCGACTGGGGCAGTAGCGCCTGACGATGGATGGTGGTCATCCTACCCTCCGATGAGGCCGGTGGCGTGGAGGAAGATGATCCCCACCCCCACCGGCGTGATGTAGCGGATCAGGCCGTACCAGACCCGGAAGAGGAGGCCGGTCAGCCCCACCTCCTCCATGACCGCCGAGCGCGGCATCACCCAGCCGGCAAAGATGGCGATGAGCAGCCCGCCCAGCGGCAGCATGATATTGGAGGTGAGATAGTCGGCGAAGCCGAACCAGGTCAGCCCGAAGAAGATGTCGAAACCGGAGGCCACATTGAGGGAGACCACCGACCCCAGGCCCACGACCCAGGCCGCGCCCCCGCTGGCCACCGCGGCCGGGACCCGCCCCCAGTCCCGGTTCTCCACCAGGTAGGCGACCATGGGCTCGATAAGGGAGATGGCCGAGGTCCAGGCGGCGAAGACCAGCAGCAGGAAGAAGAGCGTCCCGAAGAAGACCCCTCCGGGCATGGCGCCGAAGGCCAGCGGCAGGGTCTCGAAGATGAGGCCCGGGCCACTGCCGGGGCTCAATCCGTGGGTAAAGACCAGCGGAAAGATGGCGATCCCCGCCAGCAGCGCCACGGTGGTATCCATCAGCGCAATGGTGGCGGCCGTCCGCGGGATGGAGGCATCCCCCGGGAGATAGGAGCCGTAGACCATGATGGCCCCCATCCCCAGGCTCAGGGTGAAGAAGGCCTGCCCCATGGCCGCCAGGATGCCGTCGGCCGAGAGGGCCCCGAAATCGGGCCGCAGCAGGAAGGCCAGGCCCTCATCGAAGCCGCTGCTCTGCATGGCGTAGCCGGTGAGCACTACCAGCAGCAGGAAGAGCGCCGGCATGAGGTAGCGCACCGCCTGCTCCAGGCCGCTCTGGACCCCCCGGGCGACGACGCCGATGGTCAGCACCATGAACAGGGTATGCCAGAAGAGCAGCCGCCACGGATCCCCCTTGAGATCGTTGAAGAGGGCGGTAATCGTCGCCGAGTCGGCGCCGACAAAGGCGCCGGAGGCCGCCTCGCCGACGTAGCTCAGGGACCAGCCGGCGACCACACTGTAGAAGGAGAGGATCAGGAAGCCGGCCAGTACCCCCAGCCAGCCCACGAAACGCCAGCCGGCCCAGTGGGAGCCGTCGGCGACCAGGGCGCGCATGGTGTTGATGGGGCTCTGCCGACCGCGCCGGCCGATGAGGATCTCGCCGATCATCACCGGCAGCCCGATGGTGGCGATGCAGGCGAGATAGACCAGCACGAAGGCGCCGCCCCCGTTCTCCCCCGCCATGTAGGGGAACTTCCAGATGTTGCCCAGCCCCACGGCGGAGCCGGTGGCGGCCATGATGAAGATCCAGCGCGAGGACCACTGGCCATGATAGGACGTGCGTTGAGCGGACATACCTGCCTCTCGGGCTGCCGGAACCGCGAGGCAGTATTGTGGTGGAAAGGCCCCACCCCCTCAAGACGGACCAGGTCTCCACCTCCCTGAAGGCGGCCGGCAGTATCAGCCGAGGGCCTGCCGGCGTTATAATGACGAAATGGCCAAGGGGACGAAAAAGGGCAAGCTCGGCGAGAATGTGATCGCCGTCAATCGCAAGGCCCGCCACGACTTCACCATCGAGGAGACCTTCGAGGCCGGCCTGGCACTGGAGGGCTGGGAGGTGAAGGCGCTGCGCGCCGGTCGGGCCCAGATCCAGGAGGCGTACATCCTCATCCACCACGGCGAGGCCTTCCTCCTGGGGGGGCTCATCAATCCCCTGCCTACCGCCTCCACCCACATCCATACCGACCCCCAGCGGACCCGCAAGCTCCTGCTCCACAAGGACGAACTCGGCAAGCTCGTCGCGGCTACCGAGCAGAAGGGCTACACCGTGGTCCCCCTCCAGCTCTACTGGAAGCGCGGCAAGGCCAAGCTCCAGATCGGCCTGGCCAAGGGCAAGAAGAAGCACGACAAGCGCGCCGACATCAAGGAGCGCGACTGGGAGCGCGAGCGTGCCCGCCTGCTCAAGGAAAAGAATCGCTGACCACCCTTGGAAGGGAACCCGTCCGCCCCTATACTGTCTGATGTAGCAAAGGGGGCGACCTGGGTTCGACGTGGACGGGGAAGCCCGAGGTGCATGCCGAGGATGCAGAGTCCCTCGTAAATCCCTCTGCAAAAAGATAGTTGCCAACGACGACAACTACGCCCTAGCCGCTTAAAGCCGGCTAGCCTCCGCCCCGAGGTGTGCCTGTTCACACGGGTAGCGGGGGTCGCCAAGAACAGGATCGCGGGAAGGCTCGTCCGGGGCCGACTCGTTAAAACCCAACCGGTCTAGCTGGCCGTGCTCCCTGTCCGTCGGGTAGCGGTCGGCGAATGCAATGGACGGACTAAGCATGTAGAGCCGACGGTGGACCCTTCGCGGACGCGGGTTCGATTCCCGCCGCCTCCACCAAACACCCCTCTAAAGCCGCCCTCGGGCGGCTTTTTTATGGTTCTTCGCATAACTCCGGGAACGGGCTTCTCCGGAGGGGGCTTCGGCGGTACTTTTTCAGGGTCATCCCGGAAAGGTCCCAAGGAGCCCTGCCATGCCTTGGGAGGACCTGCTCTCG
>JBKGYA010000150.1:0-5120 GCA_046546335.1 Thiohalospira sp.
GCGCCTTGAACCCGCACGGCTGACAGCTATCCTCTAGACAGTGATTCCCGGAAGTGGAACGAGGGAGCCCGATGGAAGACCGCATCAAGGTCCGGGAGATCGCCTTCCAGGTCCCGCACCCCGACCCCGACCAGGCGCGCACGGCGCTGGAATCGGTCACCGCCATCACGGGGGTGCAGGAGGCGATCCACCACGGACCGCAGCTGCTGGTGGTGCGCTACGATATCCGCTACATCACCCTGGAGGAGCTGGAGGGGCTCTGCCGGGAACTCGGCCTGCACCTGGACAACAGCCTCCTCTACCGCCTCAAGCGCGCCCTCTACCACTACACCGAGGAGACCCAGCGCGCCAATCTCGCCGGCTGCGACAAGGGCCAGCACAACTGCACCGAGCACGCCTTCATCATCACCTACCAGCGCCACCGCCACGGCTGCCGCGACGAGCGCCCGGAGTACCTGCGCAACTACCTCTGAGGCGCTACCATGGGGGCCCAGCCCCGATGGTCCGCTCCCCATGAACGACGAACAGCTCCTGCGCTACGGCCGCCAGATCCTCCTGCCCGGCGTCGATGTCGCCGGCCAGGAGCGCCTGGCCGGCAGCCGCGTGCTCATCCTCGGCCTGGGCGGCCTGGGCTCCCCCGCCGCCCTCTACCTGGCCGGGGCCGGGGTGGGCGAGCTGGTCCTGGTGGACGACGACGTCGTCGAGATCTCCAACCTCCAGCGCCAGATCGCCCACACCACCGCCGAGGCGGGCACCCCCAAGGCCGAATCCGCCGCCCGCCGGATCGCGGAACTCAACCCCGAGGTCGCCACCCGCCCCGTCGACCACCGGCTGGACGAGGCCGAGCTGGCCGCCGAGATCGCCGCTGTCGACCTGGTCCTGGACTGCTCCGACAACTTCGCCACCCGCTTCGCCGTCAACCGCGCCTGCGCGACCACCGGCCGGCCCCTGGTCTCCGGGGCGGCCATCCGCCTGGAGGGGCAGGTGGCGGTCTTCGACCACCGCCGGGGCGGCCCCTGCTACCGCTGCCTCTACCGCGAGGAGGGGGGCGAGGCGGAGCGCTGCAGCGAGAGCGGGGTCCTGGGGCCGGTGGTGGGGATCGTGGGGAGCTGGCAGGCGGCGGAGGCGCTCAAGCTCCTGCTCGGAATCGGCGAGTCCCTGACGGGACGGCTGCTCATGCTCGACCTGGCGGCCGGCGACTGCCGCACCCTGGCCCTGCGCGCCGACCCGGCCTGCCCGGTCTGCGGGGACCATGGCGGCGCCTGAGATCCCCCCGGGAGGGCTGCTGGCGGGACTGCTGGAGGAGGCCCGGCGCTCGCCGGCGGCGGAGATCTGCGGGCTGCTGGTCCGCGACGGCGCGGGGGCGTGGCACCACTGGCCGGTGGCCAATGCCCACCCCGAACCGGAGCGCGCCTTCCTCATGGAGCCCGCCGAGCAGATCGCCGCCTTCCGCGCCCTGCGGGAGCGCGCCTGGCGCCTGGGGGCGATCTACCACTCCCACCCCTTTGGTGAGGCGGTGCCCTCGGCCACGGATGCCGCCGAGGCGGCGTGGGAGACCCTCCACCTCCTCCTGGCCCCGGCCTCGAGGGACCCGGTCCGCGGCTGGTGGTGGGACGGGGCGGCCTTCACGGAGGTGGCGCTACCCCCGCCGGACACGGACTCAATGGCGGGTGGATGAGCCGGCCAGGGGGTCGTCGGCGGCGAAGAGCTGCTCGGCGTCCACCGGGTCGAAGTGGAAGTGGCGGTTGCAGAACTCGCAGTTCACATCCACCGCCCCCTGCTCGGCGATGATGGAGCGGACCTCGTCCACGCCCAGGGAGCGCAGGGTGCTGGCCACCCGCTCCCGGCTGCAGGTGCAGGCGAAGCGCACCGGCTCGCCCTCGAACAGCCGCAGGTCCTCCTCGTGGAAGAGGCGGTGGCGCAGCCGGTCGCCATCCAGCCCCAGCAGCTCGGCCTCGGTCACGGTGTCGGCCAGGTGGCAGGCGCGCTCCCAGGCATCGGTATCCACATCGCGCTGGCCGGGGATGCGCTGGAGCATGAGCCCGCTGGCCCGGCGGCCATCCACCGCCAGCCACAGCCGGGTGGGGAGCTGCTCCGAGCGGGCGAGATAGCCCTCGAAGGCGCCGGCGAGATCGGCCCCCTCCAGGGGCACGATGCCCTGATAGCGCTCGCCACCGCCCTCGGGCTCCAGGGTGATGGCCATGCGGCCGTCGCCGAAGGAGGCCGCCAGGTCCGCCCCGTCGGGGACCGGCGCATTCCACTGCGCCATGCCGCGCAGGGTCCGCCGGGCGGTGGCCTCGGCCACCAGGAGGTTCACCGGCCCGTGGCCGTTGACCTGGATCACCAGCCGGCCATGTTCCTTGAGGGTGGAGCCCAGCAGCCCGGCGGCGACGAGGCTCTCCCCCAGCAGGCGGCGCACCGCCGTGGGATAGTCGTGGCGTGCCAGCACCGCCTGCCAGGTCCCGTCCAGGTGGAGATACTGGCCGCGGATGGCGGCGTGCTCGAACAGGAAGCGCTGGAGGGTATCCTGGCTGCTCATTCACCTCTCGCCGGAGCCGCGGCGCGGCTCAGCCGTTGAGCTTTTCCTTGAGCCGGTCGTTGACCTGCTGCGGATTCGCCTTGCCGCCGGAGGCCTTCATCACCTGGCCGACGAAGAAGCCCATGAGCTTCTCCTTGCCACCGCGGTAGGCCTCCACCTGCTCCGGATTGGCCGCCATGACCTCGTCGATGACCGCGTCGATGGCGGAGGTGTCGGTGATCTGCTTGAGACCGCGCGCCTCGATGACGGTATCGGCGTCGCCCTCGCCGTTCCACATCGCCTCGAAGACCTCCTTGGCGATCTTCCCGGAGATGGTCTCGTCCTGGATCCGGTTGAGCAGGCCGGCCAGCCCCTCCGCGGAGACGGGGCTCTCGGTAATGTCGATATCGTCGCGGTTCATGGCCGCGGCCAGCTCCCCGGTGACCCAGTTGGCGCAGAGCTTGGGGTCGTCGCCCACGGCGGCCACCACGGCCTCGTAGTAGTCCGCCAGCGCCCGGGTGTCGGTGAGCACCGCGGCGTCGTAGCGGGAGAGGCCGTAGTCGGCCATGAAGCGGTCGCGCTTGGCATCCGGCAGTTCGGGCAGGTCGGCGCGCGCCTCCTCCACGAAGGCCGGCTCGATGGCCAGCGGCAGCAGGTCGGGATCGGGGAAGTACCGGTAGTCGGTGGCCTCCTCCTTGCTGCGCATGGAGCGGGTCTCGTCCTTGGCCGCGTCGTAGAGCCGCGTCTCCTGGACCACCCGGCCGCCGCCCTCGAGGACGTCGATCTGGCGCTCCACCTCGAAGTCGATGGCCCGTTCCAGGAAGCGGAAGGAGTTGACGTTCTTGATCTCCGTCCGGGTGCCGAAGCGGTGCTCCCCCACCGGCCGCACGGAGACGTTGGCGTCCATGCGGAAGGAGCCCTCCTGCATGTTGCCGTCGCAGATCTCCAGGTACTGGACCAGGGCGTGGAGCTTGCGGGCGTAGGCGGAGGCCTCCTTCGCGGTGCGCATGTCCGGCTCGGAGACGATCTCCAGCAGCGGCGTGCCGGCCCGGTTGAGGTCGATCCCGCTCATGCCGTGGAAGTCCTCGTGCAGGGACTTGCCGGCATCCTCCTCCAGGTGGGCCCGGGTGATCCCGATGGTCTTCGCCTCCTCGGCCCCCTCCGGCTCGATGACCATCTCGCCGTGGCGGACCACCGGCAGCTCGTACTGGCTGATCTGGTAGCCCTTGGGCAGATCGGCGTAGAAGTAGTTCTTGCGGGCGAAGACCGAGGTGGGCGCGATCTCCGCGCCGATGGCCAGCCCCAGCTTCACCGCCATGCGCACCGCCTCGCGGTTGAGCACCGGCAGCACCCCGGGCATGGCCAGGTCGATGGCGCAGGCCTGGGTATTGGGCTCGGCGCCGTAGGCGGTGGAGGCGCCGGAGAAGATCTTGGTCTGCGTGGCGAGCTGGGTGTGGATCTCCAGCCCGATAATGGTCTCCCACTCCATGTTCACGCCTCCCCGCCGTTGGCCGCGGCACCGGGCGCGGTGCGCTCGTGCCAGTCCGTGACCTGCTGATAGCGATGGGCGGCATTGAGCAGGCCCGGCTCGTCGAAGTAGTTGCCGATGAGCTGCAGCCCCACCGGCCGGCCGTCCACCAGCCCCGCCGGCACCGACATCGCCGGCAGGCCGGCAAGGTTGGCGGCGATGGTGTAGATGTCCGAGAGGTACATGGAGACGGGGTCGGTCTTCTCCCCGAGGTTGAAGGCCGGCGCCGGGGCGGTGGGCCCGAGGAGCAGATCCACCTCCTCGAAGGCGGCCATGAAGTCGTCCTTGATGAGCCGGCGCATGCGCTGCGCCTTGAGATAGTAGGCGTCGAAGTAGCCGGCGGAGAGGGCGTAGGTGCCCACCATGACGCGCCGCTTGACCTCGTCCCCGAAGCCCTCGCCGCGGGAGCGCTTGTAGAGATCCTCCAGGTCCTGCGGATCGTCGCAGCGGTGGCCGTAGCGCACGCCGTCGAAGCGCGAGAGGTTGGAGGAGCACTCCGCCGGGGCGATGACGTAGTAGGTGGGCACCGCCAGCTCGGCGTGGGGCAGGGAGACCTCGCGGACCTCCGCCCCCAGGCCCCGGAACTCCTCGATGGCCGCCTCCAGGGCGCGCGCGGTCCCGGCATCCAGGCCGCTGCCGAAGTACTCCTTCGGCAGCCCGATGCGCAGCCCCTCGAGGCTGCGCCCCAGCCCCTCGGTATAGTCCGGCACCGGCTCCTGCAGGCTGGTGGAGTCGCGCTCGTCGAAGCCGGCCATGGCCCCCAGCAGCAGGGCACAGTCCTCGGCGGTGTGCGCCAGGGGGCCGGCCTGATCGAGGCTGGAGGCGAAGGCGATCATCCCCCAGCGGGAGACCCGGCCGTAGGTGGGCTTGAGCCCGGTGACGCCGCACAGCGCCGCCGGCTGGCGGATGGAGCCGCCGGTATCGGTGCCGGTGGCCCCCGGTACCAGCCCGGCGGCGACCGCCGCCGCCGAGCCGCCGGAGGAGCCGCCGGGCACCGCCTGCGGGTCCCAGGGGTTGCGCACCGGGCCGTAGTAGCTGGTCTCGTTGGACGAGCCCATGGCGAACTCGTCCATG
>JBKGYA010000151.1:0-5025 GCA_046546335.1 Thiohalospira sp.
CCAGGGGGGTACCGGCAGCGGCTGCCTCGGTCACGGCGGCCACCAGCTCCGGTTCGCGGTCCCGATGGGTCGGATTCGGACTCATGGCGCCCTCAGAAGCGGGGGATGTCCGGGAAGGGGAGCTCCCCCTCGTGGACGTGGAGGCCGCCGTGCTCGGCGCAGCGGGTGAGCGTGGGCACCGCCTTGCCGGGGTTGAGCAGGCCGGCGGGGTCGAAGGCCGCCTTCACCGCATAGAAGCGCTCCAGCTCGGCGGCGCTGAACTGGCCGCACATGGCGTCGAGCTTCTCCACGCCCACGCCGTGCTCGCCGGTGACCGTACCGCCGCGCTCCACGCAGAGCGCCAGGATGGCATTGCCGGCGGCCTCGGCCCGCTCCAGGTCCCCCTCGCGGTTGGCATCGTAGAGGATGAGGGGGTGGAGGTTGCCGTCGCCGGCGTGGAAGACGTTGGCCGCGCTCAGGCCGTGGTCGCGGCAGATGGCGCCGATGCGGGTGATGACCTCGCCCAGGTGCTTGCGCGGGATGGTGCCGTCGATGCAGTAGTAGTCCGGCGCCAGCCGGCCCGTCGCCGGGAAGGCGGCCTTGCGCCCGGACCAGAAGGTGGCCGCCTGCTCCGGGGTGTCGGCGGTGCGCACCTCGGTGGCACCGGCCTCGCGCAGCAGGGCGCGGACCCGCGCCACCTCCTCGGAGACCTCGCGGTTGGTGCCGTCCAGCTCGCACAGGAGGATGGCGGCAGCGTCGGTGGGGTAGCCGGCGTGGACGAAGTCCTCCGCTGCCCGGATGGCGGGGTTGTCCATCATCTCCAGCCCCGCCGGGATGACCCCGGCGGCGATGACCGCGGCCACCGCCGCACCGGCGGCCTCCACGTCGTCGAAGGCCGCCAGCATCACCTGGACCCGCTCCGGCTTCGGCGTCAGCCGCACCGTCGCCTCCATGACCAGCCCCAGCATGCCCTCGCTGCCGTGCATCAGGGCCAGCAGGTCGAGGCCGGGGGCATCCGGGCCCTTGCCGCCCAGCTCCAGCTCCTCCCCCTCCATGGTGAGCACCCGCAGGCCGGTGACGTTGTGGACGGTGAGGCCGTACTTGAGGCAGTGGACGCCGCCGGCGTTCTCGGCGACGTTGCCGCCGATGGTGCAGGCGATCTGCGACGAGGGATCGGGGGCGTAGAAGAGGCCGTGGGGCGCCGCCGCCTCGGAGACGGCGAGGTTGCGCACCCCGGGCTGGACCCGGGCGCAGCGGTTGTCGGCATCGACCTCCAGAATGCGGTCAAAACGCGCCAGGGAGAGGACCACCCCGCGCTCCAGGGGCAGCGCCCCACCGGAGAGGCTGGTCCCCGCCCCGCGGGCGACCACCGGCATGGCCCGTGCGTGGCAGGCGGCCAGCACCGCGCGGACCTGCTCCTCGGTCTCGGGGATGACCACCAGCATGGGGAGCTGGCGATAGGCGGAGAGGCCGTCGCACTCCCAGGGACGCAGCTCCTCCTCGGTGGTGATCACCGCCGACTCGGGGAGGTGGCGGCGCAGCTCCCGGGCCAGCTCGGCTGCTTCCTCGGGGTCCGAGGGGCCCGTGGCGCCATTCGGGCCGGGCCCGGGTGGTGCGGTGCCGGTTGGTTCCATGGTAGGGTTCCGCATCCCGCAGCAGAGCGGTCAAGTTTACGCGCGAGCGGCGCGGCGGGACAAGGACGGGCTTCGCGAAGGTAGCGGGCCGGCCTGTACTCATGGCCCTGCGGCGGGGTTCTTCAGGGTTCCGGGGACAGGGCTCCGAACGGGACCATCGGGACGGCAGGGGTGTTCCCTCTCCGCTCATGGCCCTGCAACGACGTTGCTCGGTACACAGCCCGAGGCCTGGTAAAGGCCGACGGTCAGCGGGGCGGCGGGGGTCGTCCGGGGCCTCGACGGCCATGGATGGCCGTCGTGGAGCGTACAGGGATGTATTCACAGCGTCCCCGGACGACCCCCGCCGCCCCGCTGGTCCCGTTCGAAGCCCTACCCCGGAACCCGACTCGGTGCTAAAACCACCGCGCCGCTCGCTGAAGAACACCCCCAACCGAGGCTGGAAACCGATGACCACGCAATCCTTCCATCCGCCCGAGCGGACCCTCATGGGCCCCGGCCCCTCCGACGTCCACCCGCGCATCCTGGAGGCGCTCTCCCGGCCGACCATCGGCCACCTGGACCCCGTCTTCGTGGAGATGATGGAGGAGGTCAAGGGCCTGCTGCAGTACGCCTTCCGCACCGAGAACCGCCTGACCCTGCCGGTCTCCGCCCCCGGCTCCGCCGGCATGGAGATGTGCTTCGTCAACCTGGTGGAACCCGGCGATCAGGTCATCGTCTGCAAGAACGGCGTCTTCGGCAACCGCATGCAGGAGAACGTCGAGCGCTGCGGCGCCACCCCCATCCTGGTGGAGGACGAGTGGGGCAGCCCGGTGGACCCGGCCAAGCTCGAGGAGGCCCTGAAGGCCAACCCCGACGCCAAGGTCGTCGCCTTCGTCCACGCCGAGACCTCCACCGGCGCCCAGTCCGACGCCGCCACCCTCTGCCGCCTGGCGCGGGAGCACGGCTGCCTGACCATCGTCGACACCGTCACCTCCCTGGGCGGCACCCCGGTGGAGGTCGACGCCTGGGGCGCCGACGCCGTCTACAGCGGCACCCAGAAGTGCCTCTCCTGCACCCCCGGGATCTCCCCGGTCAGCTTCAGCGAGCGCGCCGTGCAGGCCATCGGCAACCGGAAGACGAAGGTCCAGAGCTGGTTCCTCGACCTCAACCTGGTCATGGGCTACTGGGGCGGTGACGGCGGGGCCAAGCGCGCCTACCACCACACCGCGCCCATCAATCCCCTCTACGCCCTCCACGAGGCGCTGGTGATCCTCCAGGAGGAGGGGCTGGAGAACGCCTGGGCCCGCCACGCCCGGATGCACGAGGCGCTCAAGGCCGGGATCGAGGCCATGGGGCTCTCCTTCTTCGTGGACGAGGCCCACCGCCTGCCCCAGCTCAACTCCGTCACCGTCCCCGAGGGCGTGGACGAGGCGCGGGTGCGCAGCCGCCTGCTGGAGCAGTACAACCTGGAGATCGGCGCCGGTCTCGGCCCCATGGCCGGGAAGATCTGGCGCATCGGGCTGATGGGCCACTCCGCCAATGCCACCAACATCCTCAACTGCCTGGGGGCGCTGGATGCGGTCCTCAGCGACGAGGGCGCCACCATCCACAGCGGCCGCGCCGTCCCGGCGGCCATGGCGAAGCTCGGCAACGGCTGAGGCCAGGAGCGGACCCGGGAAACCCCGGGCCCTGCACGCAGAAGGGGCCGGCACGCGCAACACGTGCCGGCCCCTCTTTCATGCGGGTCTGCCGACCATCAGAGACTGATATCGGTCTCCTCGAGCATGTACTCGATGGCCGCCTTGACCTCATCCTCGGAGAGAGAGCCCTCACCACCCTTCGGCGGCATGCCCTTGAAGCCGTTGATGGCATGGTCCTTTAGGGTATCCATGCCCTTGTCGGCGCGCGGCTTCCACTCGTCCTTCTCACCCATGATGGGCGCGCCGGCGGCACCGTTATCATGGCAGGAAGAGCAGACCTCGCTGTAGACCTCGGAGGCCTTCATGGGCCCCTCCTCCTCCTCGGCAGCGGCCTCCTTCTCCTTGTCCACCGCGGTCACCGAGCCCACCGGGGCGATGCGCTCCTCGATGATCTCCTTGACCATGGGATCCTGCTCGGGGTCGTCCATCACCGCCCAGGCGCTGCCCGCCACGAGCGCCGCGGCCGCGGCCACGCTCCAACGCTTGAATATGTGCATGCCGGAAACCTCGCTTGGCTGCTTGTCGTTCTCGCGGGTGCGGGCGGCGCCGCCACCCTCCTGAAAGTCCTTCAAGCGCGGGAGTATAGCCGCATCCGTTGCGCGAGAAAACACACCCGGCCCGAACCCTCCCCGGAAGCTGTGGACGAACCCGGCCACGGGCGCTATCCTGTGCAACCTCTCAGCGCCCGTAGCTCAGCTGGATAGAGCGCCACCCTCCGGAGGTGGAAGTCAGAGGTTCGAATCCTCTCGGGCGCGCCATATTCTCGGTAGCCGGTCCTTCCCTCCCCCGGCCGGCATCGCCTCGCTTCAAGCTCCCGCAAGATCCCGAGCACCCGATGTTGTCGCGCGAGGGAGCCGGCGCGGGCCACCTGCTGCGCACGACAGAAAAGGGGCCGCCCCTGCCCGGGACGACCCCTTCGCGCTCGGCCTCGAGCGAGGTTACCAGCGAAGGGGGCGCTAGAAGTTCACGCCGACCTTGGCCATGACCCGGGTATTGCTCAGGTCTTCCTCGACGTTATTGCCGAAGTCGGCCTCGGTGGTCCACTGGTAGCGGGCCTCGGCACCGACGAAGGCGGGGCCGAAGTCGTAGTTGACGCTGGCACCCGCCTGCAGGGCGAAGGCGCCATCATCGCCGCCGCCGTCGCGATCGGCATCCACGTAACCGAGACCCGGCCCGGCACCCACGGTGAGGGGGCCGTCGTCGACGAAGAGGTAGTGGGGATTGAGCTCCAGGTGGGTGGTCTCCAGGCCGTCCTCGTCGTACTGGGTGAGGCTGATCTGCTGCCGGATGCGGCCCTGCTCGGGGGCAAAGAGGCCGCAGTTCATGGCCAGCTCGATACCGGCGACGGAGCCGCTGTCGGCACCGTCCCAGTCCAGCTCCTGGGTACCGCCCGCCACGGCCACCGAGGGCTGCGCACTGAAGCCCTCGTCGGCGATGGGGAACCAGTCGGCGGCCGAGGCGGTGCCGGCGCCCAGGGTAAGGCCGGCGGCGGTTGCCGTGGCGATCAGCGTACGCTGCATGGTATTGCTCCTTGTGACGGTGTGGGATGAGTCCGTGTATCAGCACAGGCTGATATCAGGGCGCCAGCGCGCCCTTTCAACCCCTGCCGGCCCCGGGAATCAGGCCACCAGCGCCACCGCCACCAGGGCCCCCGCCTCGGCCAGCTCCACGCCGGCGCCCATGGTATCCCCGGTGGCCCCGCCCAGTCGGCGCAGGAGGAAGAGACGCAGCAG
>JBKGYA010000152.1:0-5015 GCA_046546335.1 Thiohalospira sp.
CGGCAGCGAGGCCACCACGGCGCTGGCCAGGATGGCGCCGACCATGAACCCCGGTACGGCCCACGCCACCGGCCCCATCTCCAGCCCCGCCCGGTCCCGGATCAGGATCAGCGCCGGCAGGGTCAGGCCGGCGATGAGCATGGGGGCCGGCACCAGGGCGGGGTCGATGAGGAAGAGCAGCGGCGCCCCCAGCAGGGCCACGCCGAAGCCCACCGAGCCCTGCACGATCGCCCCGCCCACCAGCACCAGGCTGGCCAGGAGCCATTCCGTGAGGGTCAGGGGGAAGCTCTCGATCACGATTCTCTCTCTTGTTCAGGCGTGGCGGCCGGCGGCGACGCCGGAGGCCCAGGCCCACTGGAAGTTGTGCCCGCCCAGCTGGCCGGTGACGTCCAGCACCTCGCCGATGAAGTAGAGGCCCGGCTGGTCGCGGACCTCCAGGGTCCGGGAGGAGAGGTCGCGGGTATCCACCCCGCCCAGGGTCACCTCGGCGGTGCGCCAGCCCTCGGTCCCCGCCGGCACCAGCCGCCAGTCGTTGAGGGTGGCCGCCGCCCGCTCCAGGTCGGTGTTGGCGTAGCCCTGCAGCGGCCCCCGCCAGCCGTGCAGGGCGGCCAGCCCGCGGGCGAAGCGGCGCGGGAAGCGGGTGGCCAGGAGCCGGTCCAGGGGGCGGGCGGGATGGTCCTCGCGCCACTGGTGGAGCAGGGCGAGGGCATTCTCGCCGGGGAGGAGGTCGATGGCCAGGGCCTCGCCGGGCTCCCAGAAGCCGGAGACCTGGAGCATGGCCGGGCCGCTCAGGCCGCGGTGGGTGATGAGCATGGGCTCGTGGAAGGCGGCCTCTCCGGCGGCGACCTCCACCGGGATGCTCACCCCGGCCAGGTCGGAGAGCTGGCGGCGCAGTCCCTCGTCCAGGGTGAAGGGGACCAGGGCCGGGCGGGTGGGCAGCACGGTGAGGCCGAACTGCTCGGCCACGGCGTAGCCGAAGCCGGTGGCGCCCATCTTCGGCGCCGAGCGCCCGCCGGTGGCGACGATGAGCGATTCGCAGGCGACGGGGCCGGCGCTGGTCTTCAGGCGGTAGCCGTCGTCCGAGCGCTGGATCGCCTCCACGGCGGTCTTCAGCCACAGGGTGGTGCCGGCGGCGTGGTTCTCCCGCTCCAGCAGGGTGACGATGTCGCGGCTGGAGTCGCGGCAGAAGAGCTGGCCGGCGGCCTTCTCCACCCACGGGATCTCGTGGCCCTCCACCAGCGCCAGGAACTCCCAGGGGGTGTAGCGGGCCAGGGCGGAGCGGCAGAAGTCGGGGTTGTCCGAGAGGAAGTGCTCCGGCCCCGACTCCAGGTTGGTGAAGTTGCAGCGGCCGCCGCCGGACATGAGGATCTTCTTGCCCGGGCGCTCGGCGTGGTCGATGACCAGCACCCGCCGGCCCCGCGCCCCGGCGGTGGCCGCCGCCATGAGCCCGGCGGCACCGGCGCCGATGACCACCACGTCGAATGCCTGCCCGTTACCGCCCATGGATTGACAGCCCGCGCCCCCGTATCCAGTATTACTCAAAATATTTTTTGTTAATGACCGCCAGAGGCAGGGCCCATGGAGTTCCAGACCTTCATCACCGAGAACGAGCCGGCCATCCGGCTCTCCGCCTTCCTGGGGATCTTCGCCCTGATGGCCCTGTGGGAGGTCGCCGCCCCGCGCCGGGCGCGGCTCCTGCCCCGGGCCGTGCGCTGGACGAACAATATCACCCTGGTCGTCTTGAATACGATCCTGCTGCGCCTGCTCTTCCCCGCCGCCGCGGTGGGCGTGGCCGCCTTCGCCGCCTCCCGGGGGTGGGGGGTCTTCCACCTCTGGGAGGTGCCGTGGTGGCTGGCCGTGGTCGCCGGGGTGCTGCTCATGGACTTCGCCATCTGGGTCCAGCACGTGATGTTCCACGCCATCCCGGCGCTGTGGCGGATCCACCGGATGCACCACGCGGATCTCGACTTCGACCTGACCACCGGCGCGCGCTTCCACCCCATCGAGATCATCCTCTCCATGGTGATCAAGTTCGGGGTCATCCTCCTGCTCGGGGTGCCGGTGGTGGCGGTGGTGCTCTTCGAGGTCCTGCTCAACGCCACGGCGATGTTCAACCACAGCAACGCCCGCATGCCGACGGCGGTGGACCGCGTGGTGCGGCTGCTGGTGGTGACCCCGGACATGCACCGGGTCCACCACTCCGTGGAGGGGGACGAGACCAACTCCAACTTCGGCTTCAACTTCCCCTGGTGGGACCGCCTGCTGGGCACCTACCGCGCCCAGCCCCGCGCCGGCCACGAGGGCATGACCATCGGGATCCACAACATCCGCGATGTGCGCACCTGTGACTACCTGCCCGGGATGCTGGCCCTGCCCTTCCGGGGGCCGGTGGGCAACTACGCCATCAATGGCCGCTTCAAGGGAGAAGCGTAATGAGCGGGCGCTGGCTGCGGATCGGCCTGGCGGCGATCCTCGTCGCCGGTATCGCGGTGGTGGTCACCTACCGGGACCACCTGGACCCGGCGGCGCTGGAGGCCTGGGTGGCCGCCGCCGGCTGGGCGGGGCCGGTGGTCTTCGTCGCCCTCTACGCCGTGGGGGCGGTCTTCTTCCTCCCCGGCTCGGTGATGACCCTGGCCGGCGGGGCCCTCTTCGGCCCGGTCTGGGGGACCCTGCTCAACCTCGCCGGGGCCACCCTGGGGGCGGCGCTGGCCTTCCTGGTGGCGCGCTACCTCGCCTCCGAGTGGGTGGCCAACCGTACCGGCGGCCGGCTGGCGCGGATCATCCGCGGGGTGGAGGCGGAGGGGTGGCGCTTCGTCGCCTTCACCCGGCTGGTCCCGCTCTTCCCCTTCAACCTGCTCAACTACGCCCTGGGGCTCACGCGGATCCCGCTGGTCTCCTATGCGGTGACCACCTTCATCTGCATGGCGCCGGGGGCGCTGGCCTACACCTACGTGGGCTACGCCGGCCGCCAGGCCATCGCCGGCGGGGAGACCGCCATCCAGACCGCCCTCATCGCCCTGGGGCTGCTGGCGGCGGTGGCCTTCCTGCCGCGCCTGGTCCAGCGCCTGCGCGGGCCCACGGAGTGGCTGGACGCGGCGGAGCTGGCCCGCCGGCTGGACGCGGATCAGTCGCCGCTGGTGGTGGACGTGCGCGGGGCCGACGAGTTCGAGGGGGAGCTGGGCCACATCGAGGGCGCGGTGAACATCCCGCTGGACGAGCTGGAGGACCGCCTGGAGGAGATCCCCGCCGAGCGCCCCCTGGCCCTGGTCTGCAAGACCGATCGCCGCTCCCTGGCCGCGGCCCGGCAGCTGCGCAGCCGCGGCTATCCCGACGTCGCCGTGGTCCGGGGCGGAATGACCGCCTGGCGGGCCGGCGAGGGGGCCCCTTCCGAGGGATGATGGTCCATACTGGATCACGACGACGACCGAGGAGCGAGGCGATGCGAGCGAAAGACCGGATCCGGAGCCTGGCCGTGACCGCCACCCTGGCCCTGCCGCTGGCGGCCGCCGCCGAGCCGCAGAACAACGATCGCGCCCTGGAGGGGGTGGAGAACGGGGATGTCATCTGGGACATCACCCTCTCCAAGCCGGCGCAGCTCGCCGGTCAGATCGGGGTCATCCACGAGACCTACCGGGACCTGCAGGAGAACGGCATCGAGCCGCGCATGGTCCTCGCCTTCCACGGCCGCAACGTCCACTTCCTCACCGAGGACCTGGAGTCGGTGCCGATGGAGGAGCTGGACCAGGTGGAGGAGTTCAACGAGAACCTGGACAAGCTCCTGGCCCTGGACGGCGTCCGCGCCGAGGCCTGCGCCATCGCCACTCGCGTCTATGGCGCAGAGAACGACAACATCCGCGACGAGGTCGACGTGGTGGGCAATACCTACGTCTCCAATATCGGCTACACCCAGAAGGGCTACTCCATCATCGGGATCCGGTGACGAACCCCGGGAGGAACCATGCACGCCACCCTCCACCGCCTGCGGACCACCGACTTCCCCGCCATCCGGCGGGGCAGCCTGCAGACCCTGCAGGTCAACCTCGGCTACCGCTGCAACCAGGCCTGCCTCCACTGCCATGTGAACGCCGGCCCCAAGCGCACCGAGATGATGAGCCCGGAGACGGTGGCCACCGTCATCGACTTCCTGGACGCCAGCGGGGTGGAAGAGCTGGATCTGACCGGCGGCGCGCCGGAGCTCCACCCGCAGTTCCGGGAGCTGGTGGTCGCCGCCCGGGAGCGCGGGGTCCACGTGCGCGACCGCTGCAACCTCACCATCCTCCAGGAGCCGGGCCAGGAGGGGCTGGCCGACTTCCTGGCGGAGCAGGACGTGGAGGTGGTCGCCTCGCTGCCCTGCTACCTGGAGGAGAACGTCGACGCCCAGCGCGGCGACGGCGTCCACGCCCGCAGCATCGAGGGGCTGCGCCAGCTCAACGCCCGCGGCTACGGCAGCGGCGACGGCCGCCACCAGCTCGCCCTGGTCTACAATCCCGGCGGCCCCTACCTGCCGCCGGATCAGGCGGAGCTGGAGGCGGCCTACCGCGAGGAGCTGGAGCGCCGCTACGGCATTGCCTTCGATAACCTGCTGGCCATCGCCAACCTCCCCATCCAGCGCTTCGGCTCCACCCTGGTCAGCCGCGGCCAGTTCGACGACTACATGGCGCTTTTGCGCGGTGCCCACCGCGACGCCAATCTGGAGGCGGTGATGTGTCGCCACCTCATCAGCGTCGACTGGCAGGGGCGGGTCCACGACTGCGACTTCAACCAGATGCTGGGGCTGCACCTGGGCGGGGGCGGGCCGGTGCAGCTGGCCGAACTCCTCCATCGCGACCTGGACGGCGAGCCCATCGCCGTGGCCGACCACTGCTACGGCTGCACCGCCGGCCAGGGCTCCTCCTGCGG
This sequence comes from Thiohalospira sp., assembly GCA_046546335.1. GTDB lineage: Bacteria > Pseudomonadota > Gammaproteobacteria > Thiohalospirales > Thiohalospiraceae > Thiohalospira. The sequence continues at coordinate 4,900 of JBKGYA010000152.1, forward strand.
CGGGGCGCTGGCCGGCTGAATGGGGCTGACGGTGGTGATCCCCGCCCGCAACGAGGCGGCGGCGCTGCCGGTACTGCTCGCCGACCTGGCGCCGCTGCGCGCCGCCGGCGCCGAGG
>JBKGYA010000153.1:0-4943 GCA_046546335.1 Thiohalospira sp.
GTCCTCAAGAAGCCGGTGCGGCTGGCCGTGGTGAGCGAGGACGACCTGCTCAACGGCATCGACACCTCCTACCGGCGCACCGACGAGATCGCCAATCTCGCCGAGGAGCTGGGCGAGGAGGTCGGCAGCGAGGACGACATCGACCTCTCCACCCTGGCCGAGGACCAGGGCGAGGCCAACGCGCCGGTGGTGCGGCTGCTGCAGTCCATCATGGAGGACGCCGTTCAGGTGGGCGCCTCGGACGTCCACATCGAGCCGGACGAGCGCGGCCTGCGGATCCGACAGCGGGTGGACGGCGTGCTGCAGGAGCACATCATGCAGCAGAAGAACGTCGCCCCCGCCCTGATCTCGCGGCTGAAGATCATGTGCGGCCTGAACATCTCCGAGCGGCGCATGCCCCAGGACGGCCGCTTCCAGGTCCGAGTCCGCGGGCGCAGCATCGACGTGCGCCTCTCCACTCTGCCCATGCAGCACGGCGAATCGGTGGTCATGCGCCTGCTGGACCAGTCCCAGGGGATCCTCTCCCTGGACAGCCTGGGCATGCCGGCGGAGGTCCTGCGCCGCTTCCGCCGCCGGATCCACCAGCCCCACGGTCTGGTCCTGGTCACCGGTCCCACCGGCTCCGGCAAGACCACCACGCTCTACGGCGCCCTCTCCGAGATCAACAAGGCGGAGGTGAAGATCATCACCGCCGAGGACCCGGTGGAGTACCGCCTGGCCCGGGTGAACCAGGTCCAGGTCCGGGAGGACATCGGCTTCAGCTTCGCCCGCGTGCTGCGCTCCGCCCTGCGCCAGGACCCCGACATCCTCATGGTGGGCGAGATGCGCGACGAGGAGACCGCCATGATCGGCCTGCGGGCGGCGGTTACCGGCCACCTGGTCTTCTCCACCCTGCACACCAACGACGCCGTGGCCACCGCCATCCGCCTGCTGGACATGGGGGCGGAGTCCTATATGCTCTCCGCCGCCCTGCGCGGGATCCTCGCCCAGCGCCTGCTGCGCCGGCTCTGCGACAACTGCAAGGCGCCCTACCAGCCCGAGGACCAGGAACGGATCTGGCTGCGCGGCACCCTGGGCGAGCAGGCCGACACCATCACCTTCTACCACGGCCGCGGCTGCCACCGCTGCAACAACACCGGCTACCGCGGCCGCATGGGCGTCTTCGAGCTACTGGAGATCAACGCCGAGATGGCCGACGCCCTGCGCCGCGGCGATCAGGCCGAGTTCGCCGCCGCCTGCCGCCGCGACCCCCACTACCGCCCCATGAGCATGGTCGCCCTGGACTACGCCCGGGAGGGGGTCACCAGCCTGGAGGAGGTCTTCCGCGTCCTCGGCGAGGTGGAGGAAGAGGAGGAGACCGAGGGGATCCGCGAGGCCGGCAGCGCCCCGCCGGTGGCCACCGGCAGCGAGGGCTACACCCTGGGGCAGCCGGGCAGCGATGACGACCGGCCCGGCGGCGGGCCGCCCCTGGCCCTGGAGGACGACTAGGCCGTGCCCACCTTCCGCTACCAGGGGCGGGATCGTCAGGGCCATGCCGTCCAGGGCGAGACCGATGCCGCCTCCCGGGAGGCGCTGGCCCGGGCGCTGCAGGCCGACGGCATCACCCCCCTCCGCATCGAGGCGGCCCGCGCCGCGCGCAGGGACGACAACGGGCTCCGGACCCGGCTGGAGCGGTGGCTCGAGCCCCGGGTCCAGCTCGGCGATCTCGCCGTCTTCTCCCGCCAGATGTACTCGCTGACCCGCGCCGGCGTACCCATCATCCGCGCCCTCGCGGGGCTGGCCCAGAACACCCGCAACCGCCGCCTGGCCCGGGCCATCCACAACGTCGCCGAGGCGCTGGAGGGCGGCCACGGCGTGGCGGACGCCTTCGCCGCCCAGGGCGTCTTCCCCAGCCTCTTCGTGAGCATGCTGCGCGTGGGGGAGAATGCCGGCCGGCTGGACGAGTCCTTCCTGCGCATCGCCAGCAGCCTGGAGTCGGAGCGCGAGACCCGGGAGCAGGTGAAGGGCGCCCTGCGCTACCCGAGCTTCGTCCTGGTAGCCATCGTCGCGGCCATCGTGGTCATCAACATCTTCGTCATCCCCGCCTTCGCCGACCTCTTCGCCGACATGGACCAGCAGCTCCCGCTGCCCACCCGGATCCTGCTGACCACCTCCGCCCTCTTCCTGGACTGGTGGCCGGCGCTGCTGGTCCTGGCGGGGGCCGGCATCGCCACCTTCCTGGCCTGGATCCGGACGGAGGCCGGCCGCCTGCGCTTCGACCGCTGGAAGCTGGCCATCCCCGGGATCGGCTCCATCGTCCGCCGCGCCCTGCTGGCCCGCTTCGCCCGGACCCTGGCCATCTCCCTGCGCGCCGGGGTGCCGGTCCTCACGGCGCTGAACGCCGTGGCCGCCGCCACCGACAACGCCTTCGTCGCCACCCGGATCCAGACCATGCGCACCGCGGTGGAGCGCGGCGAGAGCCTGCTGCGCGCGGCCACCACGGCCGACCTCTTCACCCCCCTGGTGCTGCAGATGCTCTCCGTGGGCGAGGAGACCGGCCGGGTGGACGAGATGATGGAGGAGGTCGCCGAGTTCTACGAGCGCGAGGTGGAGGCCGACCTCAAGAAGCTCTCCTCCTACATCGAGCCGGTGGTCATTACCGGGATCGGGATCCTCGTCCTGGTGCTCGCCCTGGCCATCTTCCTGCCCATGTGGCAGATGGGCGGCGCCGCCCTCTAGGAGGCCCCATGGCACGCAGCCCCGCCACCCCGCGGCACCGCCTGGAGCTGGCCCTGGTCGCCCTGGTGGCCGGCACCATCATCGGTATCTACCTCATGGAGGGGAACCGGCTCCTCGGCCATCTGGAGGACCATCGCCTGGACCGCACCCTCCAGGCGCTGGAGACCGCCGCGGCCACCACCGCGCTGGGAGACACCGACATCGGGCCCGGCGACAATCCCGTGACCCTGCTCGAGCGGCCGCCGGCCGGCTACCTCGGCGAGCGGACCGACCTCGCCCCCGCCGATGCCCGCCCCGGCAGCTGGTACTACGATCCGGACGACGGCACCCTGGTCCACCGCCCCGAGGATCCGACCCTGCTGCGGGCCGTGGACGACCCGCCCGACGGCGCCGTCCCCCACCTGCGCCTGCGGCTGACCGCCGGCGACGGCCGCCGGCTAGGGCTGCACCCCGTCGGCCCCTGGCGCCGCGGAGGCGGGGACGAGAAAAAGTAACGAAGGTTTTACATCCCGACCTTTACAGGGCCCGCCCGCCACCGTAACTTGGGGAAAGATTGAACAGTCGGACCGCAGGATGCGGGCCGCGCACCCTGTAAGGAGGATCCATGCAGCGCACTTCCGGTTTCACCCTCATCGAACTCGTCATCGTCCTGGTCATCCTGGGCGTCCTGGCCGCCGTGGCCGTGCCGCAGTTCGGCGGCACCAGTGAGACCGCCGATCGCACTGCCCTGCGCGCCCAGGCCAAGGCGATCAGCTCCGCCAACTCGGCCAATGTCGCCAATTGCCGACTCAACCCGGACGGTGATGGCTGCATTGAGGATATCGATCCCAGTAGCAGTAGCGGCGAGCCTAGTGAGGATGGCGCCATCGACACCCTAATGGGCGGAGAATTTGACCACGCTGCCTACAGCTACGCCGAGGATCCAAGTACCAGCGACGTTTCTTGCAGCCCAGATGATACCGATTCTCCGAGTTTCCGCTTCGAGATAACGGAGATTGATGGCGACGCAGTAGAGGACACCTACAATGGCTGCCTTGAAAGCCGGTAACATCTATCCAACTTCTTGATTGATCACACATTCCGGGAGAGGCGGCTCAGATTCCAAGAAAAAAGCACGCCTCGTCCCGGAAGCCGTAGGCCATGCGCTTGATGACCTTGATGCGGTTGTTGATCCCCTGAAAAGCGGTCAGAAAGGAAAAGGAGGAAAAGGAGGAAAAGGGGTCAAGGAAAAGGGGTCAAATCTTGCAACTCCATAACGACCATCACCCCTGCCCCTCCAGAAGGCCCGTGGGGCGCAACTCACGTTCGATACCCACCGCCCCCATCGCCCCGCCTCTCGAATATTTTCCGACCAATCGTGCTGGCCGAGCCTCCCACGGCCCCCTCGCGATGGCAGAATAGGCAGCTACGACCCCGGAACGGAGTCAGCCGGGGCGGACCGACACGGAGGCCGCATGGCAAGGAGCCCGGGCTTTACCCTGGTGGAACTGGTACTGGTGCTGGTCATCCTCGGCGTGCTCGCCGCGGTGGCCGTACCGCAGCTCACCGATACCGGGGACACCGCCGCCCTTACCGCCGCCCGGACCCAGGCGAAGGCCATCAGCGCCGCGAATGCCGCCAATGTGGCCAACTGCCGCCTGAACCGCGACGGCGACGACTGCACCGCCCTCGACTTCAACTACTGCAGCGACCTGGACGGCGCCGACGGTGCCCTCGCCGAGCTGCTACCGGCGTACGACCCCGACCGCTTCGACGTCGCCTTCCCCCGCAGCAGCGGCCCCGGCTGCAAGCGGCCGGATACCGAGTTCTACTTCACCCTCACCGCCACCGCCGACGGCGTCGGCAGCCCCACCGCCTGCTGCCTGGGCGCTACCGACTGAACAGCCCTCAGCCGAAGGCCTCCGGCTCTGCCGCCGCCGAACGGGCGGTCTCCCGCTCGATGACGCCCTGCTGGACCAGCTGCTGCAGCGCCTGGTCCAGGGTCTGCATGCCCTGGCCCTGGCCGGTCTGGATGGTGGAGTAGAGCTGGGCGACCTTGTCCTCGCGGATGAGGTTGCGCACCGCCGAGGTGCCCGTAAGGATCTCGTGGGCCGCCACCCGGCCGCCGCCGACCCTCGGCAGCAGGGTCTGGGCCACCACCGCCTGCAGCGATTCCGCCAGCATGGAGCGGACCATGCCCTTCTCCCCCGCCGGGAAGACGTCGATGATCCGGTCGATGGTCTTGG
>JBKGYA010000154.1:0-4904 GCA_046546335.1 Thiohalospira sp.
ATGACCAGGACCCAGACCAGCAGCAGTCGCCCCGCCAGCCAGGGATCCCCCAGATGGAGCGCCGCCCCGGCGACCAGCAGCCCGAGGCCGACGTTGTCCGCCTTGGTCAGGGCGTGGAGGCGGGTGTAGACATCGGGGAAGCGCAGCAGCCCCAGGCTGCCCCCCAGGAAGAAGCCGGCGCCGGCCACGGCGAGCAGCAGGGCGAGGGCCTCAGTCATCCCGGGGGCCCTCCCCGCCGCGGCCGATCCGGTGGACGAAGGCGACCACCGCCACCGCCGCCAGGGCGGCGAAGACCAGGGCCACATCCACCAGGACCGACTCCCCCAGCGCCGCCGCCAGGGCCACCAGGGTGCCGACGCCGCCGGTGCCCAGGAGCTGGGCGGCCATCATCCGGTCCACCGGGTCGTCGCCGAAGGCCACCCGCAGGAGGCCGGCGAGGATGCTCACCAGCACCACCAGGGCGATGGCGGCGAAGGCCAGGCTCACGGGACATCTCCGAAGAGGGCGGCGATCCGCCGCTCCAGCACCGCCAGATCGGCGGCGACGGGGAGACTGCGGTCCAGGGCGTGGACCCGCAGATGGTGCCCGTCCAGGCGTGCCACCAGGGTCCCCGGGAGCAGCCCCACGACGGCGGCCATGAGGTGGCGGGCCGCCGGCCGGGTCAGGGTCGTCTCGTACTCCACCCAGTCGGGATCCAGGGGGCGGGCGGGCTGCACCGTCCGGCGCAGCACATCCCAACCGCCGGCCAGGGAACGCACCAGGAACCAGGGGATGAAGAGCAGCCAGCCGCCCGGGGAGAGCGGCCAGTTACCGCCGCCGGGCAAGACCAGGGCGCCGAGCACGGCGGCCGCCACCCCGAAGGGCAGCCCGGCCACCGCCGCGTCGGTGAGCAGCAGCCAGAGGACGAAGAGCAGCGCCGCCTTCATCAGCACCCGGATCACGCGAATCCCCTCCCCGGAACACGCCGCCAGCGTACGGGGAGCCGCGGGCGACGTCGAGACGGGCGCTAGTCGAAGACCTCGCGGGTGAAGAGGACGTTGTCGTCGCCGCGCGAAACCCCGAAGGTGGCGCGCCCCACCGGACTGCCCTCACAGACCGCGGGCAGCTCGGCCGAGCCCCGCCACTCGTGATGGAGATAGGCCAGATCGCTTAGATCCAGGCAGGCCTCCACCCGGCCGCGTTCCTCGGGCGGGGTCATCTCCAGGAGAGCCTCCCCCCCGTCCAGGCTGGTCGTCGGTGTCACGGTGGCCGTCAGTGCTCCCAGATCCGGCTCATCCTCCCACGCCCGGAATTCGTCACCGGCCGAGGCGCTGCGGTAGCGAAACCGACTCCCACCGCCGCCGTCCTCCAGAGGCGTGCAATCATCGCCCGAGAGCACCCACCCATCGTCATCGCCGGCCCAGTACTCGGCCCGCAGCGGCAACGCCACTTCGGCGAACTCCGCCCCGTGGGCGCTGGCCATCGTCAGGCGGCCGTGGCGGAGGTTCGTGCCGCCGGCCGAGCGATAGTCATCGACATCATCCCCGTCCCTGTCGACATCTAGGGTCGCATCTCGCAGAGCCACCCCGTCGGCATCGGTAGCAATGAAGGCAACATCCGCCGTGAAGGGGCCATCCGCCTCATCGGCCCGGACGACCGTCACCTCGGGGCTGAAGCTGGCCTGCCCCTGCCCCCATCCGGAGGTATCGCGGACGATTTCCAGACGGCCATCGAGGTGCCCGTCCTCCGCCTCCGGCGCGACCATACTCCAGTCCAGGGCCGGCAGGGAGGCATAGCCCTCCCGATAGTTCTCGGTGGCCGCTTCCGCAGCACTCCGCGCCTCCAGCGTCACACTGGCGCCCAGTGCCTCCCCGAGGTAGGTGAATCCATCATCCACGGGACAGTCGAGTTCCATGCGATTCGTGACCTCCGCCTCGACCACCGCGAAGTGATCGGGGATGAAGCGGCCCAGGGGCTCCGGCTCCGGCAGGGCCGTGCGACAACCCACCAGGCCGTCCGCATTGATGGTGTTGTCGGCTTCCCCGGCTACACAGTGATCCTGGTTACGGTCGATGGCAGCGAAGTCCCCTTCATCATGGGCATCGACGGACACCAGCCCGACCTCGTCGTAGGCCGCATCCGTGGCACTCGCCTCATCGGCAGTACCGTCGAAGGTCAGGGTCGTGGGTGAGATGGTCCCCGGCACCATCCAGTCCGGCGCCTGGGGGTGTCCTTCGGCCCGCAGCTGGATGTCGGAATCGAAGCCTTGCCCGGTGGGTAGCGCCTCGATTCCGAGGGTAAAATCGGCGCCAGCCGCCTGGCACGCCTCGTCACTGCATGTGGTGGGGGCATACCCGGACCAGTCGTCCCGGGTCAGGGCCTCCTCGGAAGCGCTGATGGCGTTCAGCGAGAGTTCCTTCGGGCGGATGGTGAAGGCATCACTACTGCAGTACTCCAGGGTGCCCACCTGCAGATCGTCGTTACCGCTGCCATCACACCCCGGCCACCAGGGGAACCAATCACACCATCCCCCCGGATTGCCGACGCCGGTCTCGACGACCAGCTCGATCCGGACGCGGGCCCGGCGCACGGCCTCATCGTGGCTCAGGTCCGAGAGCGTCGCCTCGTACCCACCATCCTCGTGGTCATCGAAGTCGCTACTGCTTCCCCAGTCCGCTGAAAGGATCTGGCCGCAACCCCCATCACCGTCATCTTCAACGAGATCTAGCGTCACCTCCTGGGGTTCGGGTTCATCCGCGCGATAGCGAACCGTCAGGTCAAACTCATTTCCCACGATCCGGGTGTAGAGTGCGGCATCGTCTCCTTCGTACTCCCGACTGCTGGCATCGACAGTCTGGGTACCGCCGCCACCGTCGTTACTGCCACCCGGCGTCGTACCGCCACCAGCCCCCGGTGAGGAGGGCGACATCCAGTCTCCGACGCCGTCGGGGAGGCGCATCACGGACTTGTACTGGGAATCCGAAACGGCATCAGTATCATAGAGAAAGTCATCACAATTCCTGGGCTCGTTGCTGTCGGCGCCGTTGATGCTGAGGTAGTCGATGTACTCTCCGTTTGAATCCAGCAGGGCTACCTCGGTTTCCCCGTTGAGATCGAGGGCCTGCTTGTCCACATCCAGCTTCAGCCAGCTCTCGTTTGCCGTCGCATCCCCCAGATCGTACGAGTCTTCACCGCCAGCACCGGGTCCAGTGCTTGTGACTACAGTCCAATCTTCCCAGGTGTCAGGCTCAATATCCTCATCCAGAAGACGCACCTCGACCCACTGGTCGTCTCCCAGATCATGGATCTCGTTGAGGGTGGCATCCCCGATATAGGAGGAACAGGTATCGGCGGGCGCCCCGCCATTGGCATTCACCGCAAAAGCGAATCCGGCCATCGCCAGGCCACCCAGCAGAGTGATCAGGCGTCGACCACAGGGATTCAGGGAAGGAAGGCGGTGCGTCATTCGTTATCCCTCATTCGCATCCGCAGGGTGCGCGTGATTTTCAGGTCACCCCAGAGGGGGCACTGGCCCACCATCTCCACGACGTAGACCGGACTCCCTTCACCGGACACCTCCTGGCATTTGCCGTCCTCTAGCACGGCTATGCAATCCGAGCCCTGGCCCAGCTCCAGCGTCACATCCCCTGATGGGCAGCCTGTACCGATAATCTGATGCCGGGCCCACTCCAGCCCGCTGCGGGCGGCGGCCTCGGCGCGCAGGGAGGTGGCCTCGGCGGCCACTCCCTCCCGGGCGCTGCCCATCCACGCCGTCACGCCCCCCGCCACCGCCGCCAGGAGGAGGAGGATGGCGATGGCCAGGGGGAGGCCGAGGCCGGCCTGGCTACGGATGGTTGCGGGTGCTGAAGGCATGTTCCACCACCAGGGATTCTTCGCCATCGCTCTGCCGCTCGAGTTCCAGCCGGGCGCGGACCAGGCCGCGGCGCTCCAGGCCGGCCGGCTCCAGTTCGAAGGTCGAATCATCAGCCAGGCCTCGTGCCAGCGGACGACCGCTCACCCCCGACCCATCCGGCGGCACGGGCTGGTTGGCCTGCAGCTCGTAGCCCTCGTAGCGCAGGAGGTCGCCACCCTCCAGACAGAAGCTCACCGGCGATCCGGCCAGGAAGAAGCGGCGCGGTTCCGGGGCGTGGCGCGGGAACGCCGTACTTCCTGACAGCTCGACCCGGACCACACCATCGGTACTGGTAGCGGTCGCGTCGGCAAAAGGGCGAAGGGCGACATCGTCGCCAGCCGACGGATCGGGTCCGGCGCCATAGATGTAGTCGTCCGCCGGCGGGGCGGGATAGACCGCGACGTACTCGACTTCGTCGGTCTGCAGGAGGACCGGCTCATCATCCGTGCCCACCCCCGCGAAGCCCAGGGCATGGAAAGAGTTCGCGGTCTCCCCCACCGGCAGCGGTTCCCGGGTCGCCCCGCTCGCATACTGCCCCGCCTCCTCCTGATACCGTCCCCCCTCCCGTGCAGGCAGCAGTTCCAGACACTGCTCGCTCGAATCGATACGCAGGGAGTAGGGAACCGCCCCCTCGATCTCGCGCCCCATGCGGGTCAGGGCCAGGCGTGCCTCGCCCAGCAGTCGGGCGCGCTCGGCGGTGTCGGCGTAGTGGTCGGTGGCGTTGTCGATGAAGGCGGCCAGGCCGATGCTCAGGACACCGAGCAGGACCAGGACCAGGACCATCTCCACCAGGGTGAAGCCCGCCCGCCGGATCACTGTTCTCCCTCCATGTTCACCCGGCCCGGAATGCGTGCAGTTTGATGGAGTCGGAGTCGGTGCCGGCGGGCCACTCCACGGTGATGATAACCCAGCGCCCGTTCGCTCCCAGCCAGTCGCCCTCGTTCGCCACCTCCACATCCACGGTCCAGCCGTCGTAATCATCCCCATCATCCGCCAAGGGTTTTCCGCTCGC
>JBKGYA010000155.1:0-4854 GCA_046546335.1 Thiohalospira sp.
CCCGCCGTCGCGGGAACGACGAGTCCTTGTTGCGCGAGAGTGTTTGCCTCCTGCGGTGGGCGGATTCCACTCGCTCCACGGCGATCACCTCCTCGCCGTGGTCGGTGATGGCGCGGGCGCGGCGGTGGCCAGCCGGGCGAGCGCGAGGGGGATGACGGTGCGCTTCCGTGGCATGCGTCGCTCCGGGGTCAGGGGGTCTCGTCGGGCATGGGGCTGGGCTGGCTGGCGGCGTCGTGGCCGCGGGCGGCGAAGGCGTTCACGGCCTGGCCGTGGGCGCGGATGAGGGCGGTGACCTCGGGGGCGTCGCTGGTCTCTTCCACGCGGACGCCGTTGTCCGTGAGTTCGATGGCCATGGTGATCCGGTCGCGGTGTTCGAAGAGGGCGACGTAGAGCGGGTCCCATCGGCGCAGGGCGAAGCCCTCCTGCAGGCGCTGGTGCATGGCGGGGACGTGGTCGTGGAGCAGGGCGACGACCTCGGGGTCGTCGCTGGTGGTCTCGGTGCGGATCCCGCCGGGGATGGTCTCCAGCTCGCGATGGATGGCGTCGTGGCGGTCGAGCAGCTCGTGGAAGACCGACTGGTCGTGGCGGTGGCGCTGGCGGCGTTCCGGGTCGCCGCCCGGGCCGCGGCCGCCTCCCTGTCCCTTTCCGTGTCCCTGTCCGTATCCGTGTCTCGGCATGGTGGCCTCCCGTTGATCCGTGTCGATTATCTGGGGGCGGCCGGTCGTGGTCGCAAGTCGCTCAGGGCGTGGTGTACTCCTCGCCCTCCCGCGCCCGGCGCCGGGCGTCCCGGCGGTAGCCGGATTCGATGTCGGTGAACATCAGCGGCCAGGTCAGGGTGAAGTGGGCGCCGCCGCGCTCGTCCAGGGGCAGGCGCAGGGCGAGGCCGTAGCCCGTGCCGCTGACGCCGATCTCGGCGAAGGTCAGCCGGTTGGTCACCGAGCCCCCGGGCGGGTCGTCGTAGAAGTAGTTGTCCTCCGGCTCGCTCCAGGAGGCGTTGGCGGCGCCGATGTGGCCGGTGACCCAGAGGGCGCGATCCTGGTCGTCGCCGATGGCGGTCCACAGGCCGGCGCCCACGGAGGAGCGGACCTGGAAGAGGGTGAGTTCCTCCTCGCCGTAGCGCTCGCCGAAGTGGTCGGCGGCGATGTTGGTCATGCCGATGCCCAGCTCGCCGGAGAGGGTGAGGTGGTTGTCCCAGTAGGCCTGGTACTGGCCCAGGGCCATGAAGCCGAGGGTGTCCTGGCCGGCGCCGTGGTCGGCCTGCAGGTCGGCCAGGGTCTCGTCTCCCGCCTCGCCGGGGACGGCGAACTCGTCGCCGAGCTGGTCCCCGAGAGAGAGGAGGGAGACCCCGCCGCGGCTGCCCTCGGTATAGGGCTGGCGGGAGGGCGGGGCGATGTACTCCCGGGCGACGACCTCGTCCTCGTGGAGGGTGATCCGGTCGGTGAGGGTCTGGTAGTCGTCGTGGTCGGGGTAGTCGATGGCGATGTCGTAGCGGCCGACGTCCAGCCGCCCCTCCAGGGCGCCGCGCGCCTCGCGGTCGCTCGTCGCCTGGCGGGGGCCCCGGGTGACCCGGATCCGGGCGTCGCTGTCGGCCACCCGCAGGTCCAGCCGGCCGAAGTGGCGCTCGGCCAGCTCCAGGGTGGCGTAGGCGTAGGGGGCGCCCTCGGCCAGCTCGATGGTGGTCTCGGCCCCGCGCCGCTCCTCGGCGTCGGTGATCTCCAGGGTGTGCTGGCCGGGCTCCAGGGTGAGGCGGCCGGGGGTGGTGGTGCCGCGGTCGCCCACCAGGGCGGTGGCCCCGGCGGGTTCGGTGTGGATGAAGAGCTCGCCGCGCTCGAGGTTCGACCAGCGGTCGGGGTTGAGGGTGGCCAGCCGGCGGTAGCGCGCCGGCAGCAGGCCGTCGGGGTCGACCACGGTCCGCTCGCCGGCGGGGGCCAGGGTCACGGCGGCCCCCTCCGTCAGGCGCTCGCGTGCCACGGGGGCGGTGATGCCGTCGTCATCGGTGGTCAGCCGTTCGCCGGCCACTCGTAGCGGGAAGGCGGGCTGGGGGCGGTAGGTGTCTGCCTCGATTACCGCCAGGCGGACGCCGTCCTCCTCGACCAGGGGGAGGATCCGCAGGTCGGCCGTGCGCTTCAGGATGACCTCCTCGAACCAGGCGCTGAAGGTGGTGTTGCCCACGTCGGGGTGGTAGACGGCCTCGTCGGCCACGCCGGTGCGGGCGGCGACCTCCAGCCCGCGCAGGGCGGCGCGGATGGCGCGGCCGGGGGCCTCCTCGGCCACGGTGATCTCGAACCAGGCCAGGGCGGCCGCCTGGCGCCGGGCGCGCTGGCGGAGTTCGTCCAGCCGCTGGCGGTCGATGGCCACGCGGACGTACCAGCCATCCGCCGCCTCCCGGGCGGTGTCCACGGTGACCCCCTCCAGGGCGACGTTGGCCAGGGAGGCGGTGGCGCTCTCCAGGCGGCGTTCGCCGGCGGTGCCGCCGCCGTTGTCCCGGGAGAGTTCCTGCTCGTGGATCCGCAGCTCGGCGCGGACGTGGGTGAGCAGGGCGCGGGCCAGTTCGCGGCTGGCGGCCTGGCGGGCGGCCTCCCGGCTGGGGCCGGTGCCGTGGCCGTAGACCGTGGTCCCGGTGTCGGGTGCGGCCTCGCGGCCCCGGCTGGCCAGCTCACCGGCATCGGGGCCGCTGGCGGGCAGCAGGGCACACCCGGGGAGGGTGGCGGCCAGCAGGGCCGCCACCAGCAGGCGCGTCGAGGGCATGTCAGTCCCCGGTGTCGCGGCGGCGGTCGAGCCGCTCCATGGCGCGGTCGTGGTCGCCGCGGGTCTCGGCCTCCTCCGCCTCGTCACGGATCTCCTCTGCGCCGCCGCAGCCGGCGGTGAGCAGGAGGGGGAGGGCTACGCCCGCGGCGAGCAGGATACGGCGGTCCATCAGTCGTCCTCCCGCCGCTGCTGCAGGGCCTCCAGCGCCTCCTGGTGGTCCGGCTCGAGCTCGTCGGCCACCTCCTCGCTCTCCATGGCCTCCTCGAGCATCTCGTCGAAGATCTCGCGGTCCACCGCCATGCGGTAGTAGGCGATGTACTCGCCGTCCTCGTCCTCGTAGAGGGCGCTCTTGTCGGGGCGGACGCCGTGGACGCGCTGGTCGACGAAGGTCTCGAAGGCGGCGCGGGCGGTCTCCTGCGCCTCGTCGCCCATCTCGGTGACGCTCTCCTCCAGCAGCCCCGCCGCCTCGGTAGCGACGTAGCCGGCGATGGCGCGGCGTCCCTCGGCCTGGGCCGACTCCACGGCCAGGCGGCGGCTGCTGCTCTCGCCGGTGCCGTAGCCGTAGATCATGCCGTCACCCTCGTCGGCGGTGCGGGTGGTGTCGTACCAGGAGGGCATGTCGACCTCCTGCATGCCCTCCGGCGGTGCCTCCTCCTCGGGGCCGGAGGCGCAGCCGGCGGCGAGCAGCGCGGAGAGGGTCAGGGCGGCTAGCGGGGTCTTGCGCATGGGGGATTCACTCCGTGAGCAGGTGGTCCGTGAAGGGTCGTCCTCACCGGGGGATAATCTGCCACGGTTCGCGGTCGCATCGCTACCGTGCAAGGTTGCAGCGGCCTCAGTGGGTGGCCGGCGGCAGCCCCCGCTTGGCGCGCTGCTTGCCCACCAGGTCCAGCAGGGGCTGGAGGTTGAGCTTCTCCTGGGCGGTGACCTGGGGGTCCTCGTGGATGGCGTGGCGGCCGAGCTCCTCGATCTTCAAAAGCTCCTCGTCGGTGAGGCTGTCGAACGAGAAGTCGCCGTTGGCGTCGGCGTAGCGCGCCTCCAGCTCGTCGAAGTAGTCGGCCAGGGCGGGGCGGTAGTCGTCGGCCATTGTCGGGCTCCGTCGGGAATGGAGGGGGCAGGCTAGCAGGGCTGGCCGTCGCTAGCAGCCCCGGATCCGGCGACGAGGGGCCGAGCGCAGGTAATCGGCGAAGGTCTCCGCCGGCAGGGGGCGGGCGAAGTAGAAGCCCTGGAGCTCGCCGATGCCGAGGTCGCACAGGCAGGTGGCCTGGTCGAACTCCTCCACCCCCTCGGCGACGATGCCGATGTCCAGGCTCTGGCCCAGGGCGGCCACCGAGCGGCCGATGGCGCGGTCGGCGTTGTCCTCGGGCAGGCCCTGGACGAAGGAGCGGTCCAGCTTGAGGCGGTCCACCGGCAGGTGCTTGAGGTAGGCCAGGGAGGCGTAGCCGGTGCCGAAGTCGTCGATGGCCAGCGTCACGCCCTGGCCGCGGAGCCGGTCCAGCAGGCCGCCGGTGCGGATCTCCTCCTCCAGGAAGGCGTTCTCGGTGATCTCCAGCTCCAGCACGGAGGGCTCCAGGCCGCTGCGGTTGAGGATGGTGCCCACGATGTCGGCCAGGTCGCGCTGGTGGAGCTGGCGCGGGGAGAGGTTCACGGACAGCCGCGGCAGTGGCAGGCCCTGGCGGCGCCAGCCGGCGACCTGGGCCACGGCGGTGGTGATCACCCACTCCCCCAGGCCGAGGATGAGGTCGGTCTCCTCGGCCACCGGGATGAACTGGTCCGGCGGCACCCAGCCGTAGTCGGCGTGGTGCCAGCGGGCCAGCGCCTCGGCGGCGACGATCTCGCCGGTGGTGGCGTCCTCCAGCGGCTGGTAGTGGAGCAGCAGGTCACCCTGGGCGACGGCCTCGCGCAGCTCGGTAGCCACCTTGAGGTGGGTGCGGGCGGCAGCGGTCAGCTCGGAGGTGTAGGCGCGCCAGGCGCCACGGCCGGCGTCCTTGGCGCGGTGCAGGGCGGTGTCGGCGCTGCGCAGCAGGGTCTCGCCGTCGCTGCCGTCCACCGGGCCGCGGGCGATCCCGGCGGAGGCGGAGACGCGCACCGGCTCGCCGTCCAGGGTGA
>JBKGYA010000156.1:0-4850 GCA_046546335.1 Thiohalospira sp.
GCATCCCCGGTCGCCTCCAGGGCGCGCCAGCCATCGGCATCGGGGAAGGTCCGCTGGCGACCGCGCACCCGGGCGACGACGTAGGCCAGCGCCGGCTCCGTCACCGCCCCTCGCCCTCCGGCTCGTCTCGCTGCCCCAGCAGGTCGTCGGCGACGGCGCGCACGGCGGCGGCGAGCTGCTCCCGGGCAGCCGCCTCGGCATCGCCCTCTTCCGTCGGCTCTTCCCCGGCCGCCTCCGCCCCGGACTCGGCCATGGCCTCGTGCAGGCGCCGGATCCGGTCGTCGGCCCGCTCCTCGATCCGCCGCGCCCGCTCCCGGGCCTCGGCGACGGTCTGCTCCGCCTCCTCGCGGCACTGCCGGATGGCATCCCGGACCTCCTCCTCGCTCTCCAGCACCTTCCGGATGGCGGCATCGGGGTCGTTGTATTCACTCATGCCCTTGCCCCCGGGCGCGATTCACTGCGGCCCGAAATTCCTCGCCAAAGTCTCCTCGCACCGGCTCGATATGCAACTGCTCCCTACAAAAACCCAACAGCCGTTCCGCTTCCTGGTAGAGGGTCGGAGCCAGCTCATGGAGCTGATTGAAGTGCTCGGCGATCCCGGCATACTCGAGTTCATAATCGTGGGCGGCCAGATTCCGGGCCGCCCGCGCGACCTGCCACTGCTCCATGGACTCCAGAATCCCTACCTTCTCAAAAAAGGCGAGGACCTTGAGGAAGGTCTCCGCCGACTCCCCGGCCAGCAGCGCGGCATGGCGCATGGAGGCGCCGAGGGTATCCTGAAGCTTGGCAAAGCGTTCATTGACCGCCGCCAGCGACTCGAATAGGTCCACATCCTTCTTGCGAGCTTCCAGTTCCTCGGCGCGCAGGGGCCAGGAGACCCGGCGCTCCGAGGCGTCCAGGAAGTAGACGCACCGCTGCAGCGCCTCCAGGAGGCTGCCCAGGTGCTCGCGTTCGGATTCGAGGGCCGACCCTGCCATCATCGCTCCCCCAGCCGGACTCCACGTTCGCGAGCCAACCGCTGAAAGGCCGTCGGTTCCTCGCCGGAGGCGGTAAAGAGGAGGTCCACCGGAAGGCCCAGCCGATCCTCGAGGGCCTGTTTGAGCCGGGCACGCTGGAGCCGGGACGGGCGCTCGCGGGTTTCCACCAGCAGATCGACATCGCCGCCTCGGGCCGCATCGTCCAGCCGGGAGCCAAACAGGTAGACCCCCTCCACCCCGTCGATGAACTGTTCGGCCAGCTCGGTGACCGTCCGGGTCTGATCCTGACTCAGGCGCATGGCTCCATTCTCGGGCGGTTTCATTACAGGAACAATGCCGTACTCAGTCCGGGGCACCCAGCTCCAGGGCGCGGCGGCGGCTGGCCTCGGCGGCCTCCGGATCCGGGGCCTGCTCGGCCTCGGGCCAGCCGGCGGTATGGCGGGCGGCCAGCGCGGCGAGCGCCCGGATGTGGTCGGCGCGGTCGTTGAGCGCCGGGATGTAGTGGTAGGCCCCGCCGCCGGCGGCCTGGAAGTACTCCCGATTCTCCTCGCCGATCTCCTCCAGCGTCTCCAGGCAGTCGGCGGGGAAGCCGGGACAGACCACGTCCACGTGCTCCAGCCCCTCCCGTCCCCACTCGGTCAGGGTCTGGTCGGTATAGGGCTCGATCCACTTCGCCTTGCCGAAGCGGGACTGGAAGGCCACCTGCCACTCCTCCGGGCCCAGCTCCAGCGCCTCGGCGAGCAGCCGGCCGGTCTTGTGACAGTGGCAGAAGTAGGGGTCGCCGGCATCGCGGCCGGCCTCGGGGATCCCGTGGAAGGACATGAGCAGGCGCCGCGGGCGACCGTGCTCGGCCCAGTGCTCGCGGATGGAGGCGGCCAGCGCCTCGATGTAGCCCGGATCGTCGTGGTACTGGTGGACGAAGCGGACCTCCGGCACCCAGCGCCAGTCGCGCAGGACCTCGGTGACCTTCTCGAAGGTGGAGCCGGTGGTGGCCGAGGCGTACTGGGGATAGAGCGGCAGCACCAGGATCCGGCGGGCACCGGCGGCGTGGAGCTCCTCCAGCCCGGCCCGGATGGAGGGCTGGCCGTAGCGCATGGCCAGGGCCACGGAGACCGGCCCCGGCAGCCGCTGGTCCAGCTCCGCCTCCAGGGCCTTCGCCTGGCGACGGCCGTGGGCGAGCAGCGGCGAGCCCTCGTCACTCCAGACACTGGCGTAGGCGGCGGCGGACCGCTTCGGCCGCGTGCGCAGGATGATCCCGTGGAGGATGAGCCACCAGATCGGGCGCGGGATCTCCACAACCCGCCGGTCCCAGAGGAATTCGCCCAGGTAGCGGCGCAGGGCCGAGGGGGTCGGCGCGTCGGGGGTGCCGAGGTTGGTCAGCAGGATGCCGAGCCGCTCCCCCTCCCCGTGGTGGTACTGCTCGCCGCGGAAGCGGGCCATGGTGCCTCCTCCTGAAATCGAACCTGCCCTATTCTGGATCGGGATGGGCCGCCGCGCCCGTACCAGCGTCATCCCTGCGAGCCCGGAATGACGGAGGTCCGTGGTTCAGACGGCCCCGGCCTCCTCGAAGTAGGCCGCCTTGCCGGCGTTGAAGGTCTCGATCACCTCCGCCATGCGCGCCTCGTCGTAGGGGCGCAGGCCGCTGATCACCAGGCGCTTGGAGCCGTGCCCCACGGTCCGGCCATCGGCGGTGAGCCGGAAGGCGAGGTGGACATCGCCGCGCTTGCCGTCCACCTCCAGGGCGCTGTCGGCCAGCTCCACGTCCAGATCGGGGCCGCCCTCCCCCTCCAGCAGCTCGAAGGCCATGCTGTCGTAGATGATGAGCGGCCGGTCGGGATTGAACATCACCCCGTGCTCCTCCAGCAGCGGCTGCAGGATCCAGGGGAAGTTCTGTCCGGAGAAGGCGACGTAGCCGCGCACCAGGGCCTCCGCGGTAGCCGAATCGGCCAGCGGCTCCGGCGCCCGGGCAACGGTGAGGTACTCGCGGCCGTCGGTGTCCGCGATGGTCATCTCGGTATCGGCCTCCGGCAGCGCCAGCGGGATATCGGCGCCGACCATGCCGTTGAAGCGGAACTCCATGCGCGGGGAGAGCCCGTAATGGCCCACCACCAGCGCAAAGAGGAGATCCCCGGGCACGCAGAAGCGCCGGTTGTCGGGGTCGTGAATGGGATTGAAGTCGCCGGCCACCTCCTTGGCGAAGCGGCTGGCCGACTCGGCACTGACCCGAACCGTGTCGCCTTCGCGGCGGATATAGTCGTCGACGATGGACATGCACGCACTCCAGACAAAAAAGACCCGTTCCCCCTGGGGGGACGGGTCCCTACTCTGCCATGCGGGGCGCTCTGCCGCCAGCGGTAACCCCGCTGGCCATCGGCGTTACTGCTGCTCGCCGCCCTGCTGCGCCTGCTGCTCGGCGACCTCCTTGTGGACCTGCTCCATGTCCACCTCGCGCGCCTTCTGGATGAGCTCCTCCAGCTGGGAGCCCTGGAGGGCGCCGGCCTGGGAGAAGAGCACCACCTTCTGGCGGAAGAGCATCAGGGTCGGGATGGAGCGGATCTGGAAGCTCGCGGCCAGCTCCTGCTCCTCCTCGGTGTTCACCTTGCCGAAGACGATGTCGGGGTGGTTCTCCGAGGCCTCCTCGTAGATGGGCGAGAAGTTCTTGCAGGGGCCGCACCAGGAGGCCCAGAAGTCCACCAGGACGATGTCGTTGTCCTCGATGGTCTGCTCGAAATTGTCCTTGGTCAGTTCAACAGTGGCCATGGGTGCGCTCCTTGAAACGTGATGAATGGGGCGGGGCGCACCCCGCCGTTGGCCGATACCGGTACTATGGAGGCGTCGCGACGAACATTCAAGAAGGTAAACGAATACTGCGGTAGTCCGCCAGGATGCGGTCGTGGTCGAAGGCGAGCGGCCGCGGCGGGTCCCGCGGGTCCACGACCGCCGCCGCCCGGGCGTCGTCCCGCCCCTCCGGCTCGCCGGTGGCCCGGGCGATGTAGACCGCGCTCACGGTGTGGCCGCGCGGGTCGCGCGCCGGATCGGAGTAGAGCCCCAGCAGCCCCTCCAGGATGACCTCGAGCCCCGTCTCCTCGGCCGCCTCGCGCACCGCCGCGGCCTCCACCGTCTCCCCCACGTCCACGAAGCCGCCGGGCAGCGCCCAGCCGGCCGGCTCGTTGCGCCGCTCGATGAGGACGATGGCCGGCCCGTCGCGGTCGGTGAGCTCGATGATGCAGTCGGCGGCGAGGCTGGGGGTTTCGGGGGCGGGCATAGTTCCTCCGGTTTATCGATCCCGCAGCGGGCAACTATTCGGCATCGTCCAGCCATCCCCTTCGCCTGCCTTCTGCGAGGATACGCTCTGCGGTCCCGGTCAGGGTCGGGACGAACGCATGGCCGGCCTCGAGCGCGCTAGCCAGTACAGCAGGATCCTCGATGTACTCGTGGACCATCTGGTTACGCAACTGGCGCATGGCGAACCACTCCTCGGAAGACGGGAGCAGTTCCAGACGCTCCGCCCGGTCCAGGTTGTCCACGGCCGCACCAGGGGTCTCACCAAGTGCCACAAGAAAGACGGGGATCAGCTTGTCACCGACGGTGTCCTGCAAGCGATTGAATCGGGCGACGAAGGCCTCGGCCCGTTCCGCCTCATCCGGGTTATCCTCCAGTCTCTCCGCCCGTTCGACAGTGAAGGACCGGTCAAAGAGCCGTGCATCCGTGGCGCGGAGGTGACGGATCTCTCGCTCGACCACGCGGGCCAGGAACTGCAATCGCTCCTGTGTATGGGATTCGGGAATCAAAGCTCCACGCCCTCCTCGGCCGCCACCCGGTGGATGGCGCTCTCCTGGAGATTCGGCGCCTGCAGGATCACATCGACGGAAC
>JBKGYA010000157.1:0-4849 GCA_046546335.1 Thiohalospira sp.
CTATGGCTCGCTGGATATGGCCGGGGTCATCCGCAAGTCCAGCAACATCGGCGCGGCCAAGATCGCACTGGAGACGCCCCCGGAGCGGCTCTGGGGCACCCTTTCCGCCCTGGGCTTCGGTGGCACCAGCGGCAGTGGTTTCCCCGGCGAGGCCAGGGGCTATCTTGGTGACTTCTTCCGCTGGGGCGAGGTCGAGCGAGCCACCCTGGGCTTCGGCTACGGCCTCTCCACCACGCCATTGCACCTGGCCCGGGCCTATGCCGTCCTGGCCCGGGACGGGATCCGGAAGCCGGTCCGGTTCGTGGCCGATCGCCCCCCGGGGGTCCAGGAACAGGTACTCGACCCCGAGGTCCAGCGCCGGGTCCGGCGGATGATGGAGGCCGTGGTCGCCCCCGGCGGGACCGGCTATCGCGCCGATGTCCCCGGATATCGCGTGGCCGGCAAGACCGGGACGGTGAAGAAGGCCGTGGCCGGTGGCTACGCCGATGAGCGCTATCAGGCCCTTTTCGCCGGGATGATTCCGGCGAGCGATCCGCGGCTGGTCATGGTGGTGACCATTGATGAACCGAATGACGGGGAATACTACGGTGGTCGGGTGGCGGCGCCGGTCTTCAGCCGGGTGATGTCCGGCGCTGTCCGGCTGCTGGACATCCCGCCGGACGACCTCGACCAGGATCAGCCCCGGGTGGCCTGGCGGGAGGAGGGGGAATGAGCGCCGCCGTCATTGAGCCGCGCCCGCTGGCCGATCTGCTGGCCGGCCTCACCGATGCCCGCCCGGAGGGGGAGGTGGCGGGGGTGGCCGCCGATAGTCGCTACACCTCTCCGGGGGATCTCTTCCTGGCTCTGGCGCGGGACGATGAACGGCGCCGCGCCCATGCGACGGAGGCCCGGGAGCGCGGCGCGGCCGCCATTGCCTGGGACCCGGCCGATGGCGATGCCCCCGTGGCCGATGCCCTGCCGGTTCCCGGCCTGCGCGGGGCGGCCGGGACCATTGCCGCCCGTGCCCTGGGGTCACCCTCGGCGGCGCTGACCCTGATCGGGGTCACCGGGACCAACGGCAAGTCCACCTGCGCCTGGCTCCTGGCCCAGGTCCTGGGTGGCGACGAGGGGCCGGCAGGACTCATCGGAACCCTGGGCCACGGCCTCTGGCCCGAACTGGCGCCAGCGAGCCACACTACGCCGGACCCGGTAAGCCTCCAGCAGACCCTGGCCGGTTTCCGCGATGCCGGAGCCCGGGCGGCGGTGATGGAGGTCTCCTCCCACGCCCTGGCCCAGGAGCGCCTGGCCGGCGCCGAGATGGATATCGCCGTCTTCACCAACATCAGCCGGGACCATCTGGACTACCACGCCGACATGGAGGCCTACATCGCCGCCAAGGCGCGGCTGTTTGCCCGGCCGGAACTGAAGGTCGCGGTCATCAATGCCGACGATCCGGCTGCGGGGCGCATGGCCGCCGTCGTGCCCGAGGGCTGTCGGGTGATCCGTTACGGCGTCCACGCCACTGCCGACGTCGCCCTGCAGGGGCGGGAGCCCCGTTTCGGCGGCCAGGAACTGGCCGTGGCCACGCCGGCGGGGCCGCTGCGGCTGGTGCTGCCCCTGCCCGGCGCCTTCAACGCGGAGAACGCCCTGGCCGTGGTCGCCACCCTGGTCGCCCTGGACTGGCAACCGGCGGCCATCGCCGCGGCCCTGGGAGGGGTCGCCCCGCCGCCGGGCCGCCTGGAGGCCGTCCCCGGCGGGCCACCGGAGGTACGGGTGGACTACGCCCACACCCCGGCCGCCCTGGAGGCGGCGCTGGCGGCGATGCAGGAGCAGACCCGTGGCCGGCTGTGGCTGGTCTTCGGCTGCGGCGGCGAGCGCGATCGCGGCAAGCGCGCGGCCATG
Organism: Thiohalospira sp.; assembly: GCA_046546335.1. GTDB lineage: Bacteria > Pseudomonadota > Gammaproteobacteria > Thiohalospirales > Thiohalospiraceae > Thiohalospira. Next base: position 1,882 of record JBKGYA010000157.1, read on the forward strand.
GGCGCGGTGGCCGAGGCCGGGGCCGATGTCGCGGTGATCACCGACGACAACCCGCGACGGGAGGACCCCGGGGCCATCGCCGGGGAGATCCTGGCCGGCTTCGCCCGGCCCGAGGCCGTGACGGTCATCCACGATCGTGCCGCCGCCATCGATTACGCCATCACCCGGGCCGATGCCGGGGATGCGATCCTCATCGCCGGCAAGGGCCACGAGGCGGAGCAGGAGGTAGGGACGACCCGCCGCGCCTTCTCCGACAGTGGTGCGGCCCGAGCGGCGCTGGAGCGCCGGGGAGGTGCCCATGCCCCTGCCTGAGCCGCGCCTGAGCGAGTGGGTGGAGCGCGCGGGCGGTGAGCGCCACGGGGGGGATGCCACCTTCCGCGGCGTGACCACCGACAGTCGCGCCGTGGCCGGGGGTGAACTCTTCGTCGCCCTCCGCGGGCCCCGTTTCGACGGCCACGACCATGTGGCCTCCGCCGTGGGGGCGGGCGCCGTGGCCGCCATGGTCGACCACCCGGTGGACGCCGACTGCCCCCAGTGGCGGGTGGCGGATACCGGCGCGGGATTGCTGGCCTTCGGCACGGCATGGCGGCGCGCCTGGGGCGGTACCGTGCTGGCGCTCACCGGCAGCAACGGCAAGACCACGGTGAAGGAGCTCACCGCCGCCATCCTGGGGCAGCGCTACGCCACCCTGGCCACGCAGGGCAACCTGAACAATCGCATCGGCGTCCCCCTGACCCTGCTGCGGCTGGGGGACGACCACCAGCGCGCGGTCATCGAGATGGGGGCGAACCACCCCGGCGAGATCGCCGAACTCACCGCCGCGGCAATGCCGGATGCCGCGCTCATTACCAATGCCGGCCCCGCTCATCTGGAGGGTTTCGGCTCCGTGGCGGGGGTGGCCACGGCCAAGGGGGAGATCTTCGGCGGGCTGCCGGCCTCGGGGACCGCGCTGTTCCCGGCCGAATCCCCCTTCGCCGGCCAGTGGCGTGGCCTCGCCGAGGGCCGGGAGATCCTCACCTTCGGTCAGCGTGCCGGCGAGGTGCGGGTGGCGGCCACGCCGGCCGGGACGGGGCAGCGGCTGGTACTGGAGACGCCGTGGGGGACGGGTCGCTGCCACCTGCCGCTGGCGGGCTCGCACAATGCGGACAACGCCGCCGCGGCGGCGGCCCTGGCGCTGGCGGGCGGGGCGACCCTGGCGGAGGTCACCGCCGGGCTGGAGGCCGCGGCACCCGTGGCCGGCCGATTGGTGCGGCGCCGGGGACGGGGGGGCGCGACCCTGCTGGACGATACCTACAACGCCAACCCGGCCTCCCTGGCCGCCGGCCTGGAGGTCCTGGCGGCGGCGCCGGGGCGAAGGATCCTGGTGCTGGGCGACATGGGGGAACTCGGCGGCAGCGCCGAGGACTACCACGCCCGGGCGGGTGAGGCGGCAGCGGCGGCCGGTGTCGACGAGCTCTGGACCGTGGGGGAGCTGGCCGCCGCCGCCGCCGACACCTTCGGCCACAGTCGGCGGTGGCGGGATCCCGGTGAGCTGGCTGCCGAACTCGCCGGACAACTCGATAACAATACGACAGTGCTGGTCAAGGGCTCCCGGACCATGGGCCTGGAGGCCGTGGTGACGGCCCTGACCGAAGGGGAGAACTGAACCATGCTCTACCATCTGAGCCAGTGGCTCACGGAGTTTCACTCCGGCTTCAATGTCTTCGGCTACCTCACCCTGCGCGCCATCCTCGGGGTACTCACGGCGCTGGTGATCTCCTTCATCGTGGGGCCCTGGATGATCCGCCGCCTCACCTACTACAAGGTGGGCCAGACGGTGCGCGACGACGGGCCGGAGTCCCACCTGGACAAGGCCGGGACGCCGACCATGGGCGGCGCCCTCATCCTGGTGGCGCTGGGGCTCTCCACGCTGCTGTGGGCGGATCTGACCAACCGCTACGTCTGGGTCGTCCTGCTGGTGACCCTGGCCTTCGGCCTCATCGGGCTGGTGGACGACTACAAGAAGCTGGTCCTCAAGGACCCCCAGGGGCTGCGCGGGCGGTACAAGTACTTCTGGCAGTCGGTGGCCGGCCTCGCCGCCGCCGTCTGGCTCTGGTATTCGGCCCCCGCCGGCATCGAGACCCAGTTGGTAATCCCCTTCGTGAAGGGGCTCTACCTGGAGCTGGGGCCGCTGTTCATCCTGCTGGCCTACTTCGTCATCGTCGGCAGCTCCAACGCGGTCAATCTCACCGACGGCCTGGACGGGCTGGCCATCCTGCCCACCGTGATGGTGGGCGGCGCCATGGGGATCTTCGCCTACGCCGTGGGCCACGGCGTCTTCGCCGAGTATCTCGGGATCCCCTTCGTCGAGGGGGCCGGCGAGATCGTGATCTTCGCCGGGGCGCTGGTAGGGGCCGGCCTCGGCTTCCTCTGGTTCAACGCCTACCCGGCCCAGGTCTTCATGGGCGATGTGGGGGCCCTGTCCCTGGGGGCCGCGCTGGGGGCCATGGCGGTGGTGACCCGGCAGGAGCTGGTGCTCTTCATCATGGGCGGGGTCTTCGTCGCCGAGACCCTGTCGGTAATGGCCCAGGTCCTCGCCTATCGCACCACGGGGCGGCGGATCTTCCGCATGGCCCCGCTTCACCACCACTTCGAACTCAAGGGCTGGCCGGAGCCGCGGATTATCGTCCGCTTCTGGATCACCACGGTGATCCTGGTGCTCATCGGCCTGGCCTCGCTGAAGGTCCGGTAAGGGAGGGGATGGCTTGAGCGATTCCGCTGTCAACGTGGTCATCGGGCTGGGGCGCACCGGCGTCTCCTGCCTGGCGCACCTCGCCGCCCGCGGCGAGGGGGCGGTGGCCATGGATACCCGGGAGGCGCCGCCGGAGCTGGAGGCGGCCCGGCGCGCCCATCCGGGGGCGGAGATCGTGACCGGCGGGCTGGATGCCGAGCGCCTGGCCGGGGCCGAACGGGTCATCGTCAGCCCCGG
>JBKGYA010000158.1:0-4776 GCA_046546335.1 Thiohalospira sp.
GCGGGTGCTCGCCGAGACCGGGCGCTCCCTGCGCCTGGCGGCCGCTGCCCGTCTGCCGGCGACGCCCCTGGTGGACCGGGAGGTGGCGCTGGACCGTATCAAGGCCACGTGGCGGGCGGCGCGCGCGGGCCGGGGTGGCTCCCTGGTCCTGCGCGGGGAGCCGGGGATGGGGAAGACCCGGCTGCTCCTGGCCTTCCGCGAGCAGCTCCGGGCCGATGCCGCCCCGGTGGTCCGCGAGCTGGTCTGCGACCCGGCGGATCGCCACCACCCCCTGAGTCCCATCGTCGCCCACCTCCGGCAGTTGCTGCCCGTCCACGGCGGGAGCGTCCGGGCGCTGGTGGAGAGCCTGGGGGTCGTGGCCGGGCCCGGGGTGGTGGGCGAACTGCAGGGCCTGGTGGACGGCGACGGCGGGCGGCTGACATCCGCGGCGCAGCGCACCGCCCTGCTGGATCTGCTGGCGGAGGTCGTGGCCGCGCTGGCCGACCAGCAGCCTTCGGTCTGGATCCTGGACGACCTGCAGTGGATGGACCCGACCAGCCGGGAGTTGCTGGATCGCCTGGTCCGGGTAGCGCGGGGGCGGCCCCTGTTCCTGCTCATGGCGGCGCGGACCGATGGCTATCGGCCACGGGGGGTGGACGAGGTGGTGGATCTCGGGCCGCTCTCCGAACAGGCGGCGCGGACCCTGCTCCGGGCGGTGGCCGGGCCGCGGGAGCCGGCGGAGGAGGAGCGGCTGCTGCAGATGGCCGGGGGCAATCCGCTCTACCTGGAGGAGGTGGGCCGGCAGGCCGTGACCCACGGTGCGGGGGTGCCGGGCCGGCTCCGGGACCTGCTGGCGGCCAGCGTGGACGCCCTGGGCGATGATCGCCCTCTGGCCCGGCTGACGGCGGTAGCCGGCCACGCCTTCCCGCGGTCGCTGATCCTCGCCGCCGAGCCGGGCGCGACCACCGGGCTGGAGCGGCTGGTGGCGGCGGGCCTCCTCCTGCGCGAAGGGCGCGAGGGCTACCACTTTCGCCACGCCCTGCTGCGCGAGGCCATCCTGGACAGCCTGCCCCGTTCGGAGCACCGCGCCCTCGCCGCCCGGCTGGCGGCGGTGCTGCGGGAGGAACTCCCGGAACGGGCCGCGGCCGACCCGGCCCGCCTGGCCGATTATCACGAGGCGGCGGGGGAACCGCTCCTGGCCGCCCGGTCCCGTCGCGATGCCGCCCGCCAGGCACTGGCGAGGCTGGCCAAGGTGGAGGCAGCGCATCATCTTCGGCGGGGGGTCGCCCTCCTGGAGGGGGGAGAGGACCCGGAGGCGCAAGCCCTGGCCCGGGAGCTGGACCGCCAGCTCGCGGCGCTGGGCGAGGACTACTGCCCGGCGGCCTCCGTCGGCTGAGGGCGGAACAACGAGACCCCCGGATCAGGGGGCTGAGGAGACAACATGGGGGACGAGCCGGCTGTCCGTCTCGAGCTGCTGGGGCCACCACGGGCCCGGACTCCCGGGGGCGTGCGCCCCCTGGGGGGGAGCGACAAGCAGCATCTGCTGCTGTTCTACCTCGCCGTGGAGGGCGAGACGCCCCGCGACCAGCTCCTCCACCTCTTCTGGCCCGAGCAGGCGGCCCCGGTGGCGCGCCGCAATCTCCGCCAGCTCCTGCACAAGCTCCGCCGTCAGCTCGGGGACGGGATCCCCCTGGCCATCGGTCGCCAGACCGTGGCCCCGGGCCCCGGGGTCGAGGTGGATCTCCACCGGTTCCTGGCGCTGGCCGGCGCCTCGGAGCGGGCGGCCCTGAGCGAGGCCGCCGCCCTCTACCGCGGCCCCTTCCTGGATGACTGCCTCCCGCCCCTGGGGCTGGATGCCCTGGAGGCGTGGACCCTGGACTGGCGGGACCACCTCCAGGCCCTGGCGGTGGATGTCCTGCGCGGGGCGCTGGCCCTGGCCGAGGCCGCCGACCAGCGGGGCGAGTGGCAGGAGCTGGCGGAGCGCCTGCTGGAGCTGGAGCCCTGGGAGGAGGCGGCGCACGCCGCCCTCATGCGCCGCTACGCCGTCGAGGGCGATATGGCCTCGGCGGAGGCGCAGTACCGGCGGCTGGCCGACCTCCTGGCAGCGGAGCTGGGGACCGAACCCGGCCCCGAGATCCGGGCGCTGCGGGAACGGCTGGCCCGGGGCGAGGCGTCGCCTGCGCCCCCGCCCCCACCGCCCGCTCCCCCGGAATACCGCCGCCTGACGGCGCTCTACGTGGAGTGTGCCGCCGCGGATGCGGAGGAGGCCCTGGCGGTGGGTGCCTCCGCCCGGGCGAGGATCCAGCGCCATGTCGAGGAGTGGGGGGGCTGCGTCTCGGACTTCCACGGCAGCGGCGTACTGGCGTGGTTCGGCTACCCCCGGGCCCGGGAGGGGGCGGCGCGGGCCGCGGTGGCCGCCGCCCTCGCCATCCTGGAGGTGGAGCCGAGTGCCCGGGCCGCCGTCCACTCCGGGACGGTGGTCATCGCCGAGGGGTACGAGCTGATGGGGCGCGTACCGGCCACGGTGGTGGCCCAGCGGGAGCGGGCGGAGGCCGGGGAGCTGGTGGCCAGCGATGCCACGCGGCGCCTGGTGCAGGGCTACTATCGCTGGGAGCCCGCCGGTGACGGGGTGTGGCGCGTAACCGCTGCCACGGGGGCCCGGGATCGCCTGGGGACCCGAACCGTGCCCGCTCCGCCCCTCGTCGGGCGCGAGGCCGAGGTGGGGCGCCTTCGCGACCACCTCGAGGCGCTGGGACGCGGCCAGGGCGGCGCGCTCCTCCTGCTGGGAGAGGCGGGCGTGGGCAAATCGCGCCTGCTGGGAGACGCGCTGGAGGCGCTGCCCGAGCGGCCCCTGGTCCACGAGATCCGCTGCAGCGAGGTCTCCGGGGACATCACCTACTGGCCGGTCGTCGAGTTCCTCAGCCGGCTCCTGGGGCTGGCACCGACGGCGGGCCAGACGGAGCGTTACGCCCGGCTGGAGGAGTACGTGCGGGGGGTCCACGAGGAGCCGGAGGCCGTCCTCTCCCGCCTCTCGCCCCTGTTCGGGGGGGAGCCCGGAGAGCCGCAGGGGGAGGTGGGATCGGAAGGGGGCGTTCCGGCCGCCGTCGTGGGGGCGACCCTGGTGGAGCTCCTGGAACGGGGCGCGGGTCCGCGGCCGCTGCTCCTGGTGGTGGAGGATGTGCACTGGGCGGACAGCGCCACCTGTGAGCTCCTCAACGGGATCAGCCGCCCCAGCGCGGAGCGCCCCACGCTGCTGGTGGTGACCGCCCGGCCGGATTTCGCCCCCGCGTGCGACGAGTCCATGGGGCGCCTGGAGGTCACCCCCCTGGAGCCGGCGGAGACTCGCCGGCTGGCCAGTGCCGTCACCGGGGGGGCGCTGGATGACGAGGCCCTGGAGCTGGTGGTGCGGTTCACCGACGGCATCCCCCTCTACGTCGAGGAGACCGCCCGCATGCTCGCCAGCGGCGGGGAGGCCGACGAGCGCGTGGCCATCCCGGAGACCCTGCAGGACCTGCTGGATGCCCGGATCCACCGGCTGGGGCGCTGGCTGCCGGTGGCCCAGTGGGCGGCCGCCCTGGGGCGCAGCTTCCGCCGGGAACTCCTGCTGGCCATCTGCCCCTGGGAGGAGGCGGTCGTGGACGAGGGGCTCCGGGTCCTCCTGGAGGAGGGCGTGATCGAGGTGGAACAGGAGGGCGATAAGCGGCTCGAGGTGATCCACTTCCGCCACGCCCTGATCCAGGAGGCCGCCTACCAGTCGCTGCTGCCAGCGGGCCGCCTGCAGGCCCACGCCGCCATCGCCGACGCCCTGCGGGAGCAGTTCCCCGCCCTGGCGCGCGCCCAGCCGGAGTGGGTGGCGCGCCACCTCGCTGCGGCCGGGAAGGAGGAGGCCGCCATCGACCACTGGTACCGGGCCGCCGGCCTCGCCCTCCATCGCTCGGCGGCCATCGAGGCGCTGCGCCATCTCCGCCGGGGGCTGAAGCTGGTGATGCAGCAGCCTGCCAGTGCCCGGCGGGATCGGCGGGAGCTGGACTTCCGACTGGTCCAGGGACGGGCCTATCTCCTGCGCGGGGAGTATGCCGGCGAGTCGGCCAGCGCCGTCCTCGACCGCGCCTACCAGCTCTGCGACACCGTGGGGCGGACCCGCGAACTCTTCCAGGTCGTGTGGGCCCTCTGGCACGGCGAGGCCTCGCGGCGCGGCCGGCGTCCGCCGGAGGGGATCCCCGGCCGGCGCCTGATGGAGCTGGCCACCCGGTTGCGCGATGGCGGGGCGCTCCAGCGCAGCCACTACGCCCTGGCGAGCGACTACTTCTTCGCCGGAGACTTCGCCGTCAGCCGCCACCACGCCCGCCAGGCGCGCAGCTGGCCCCCGGATACGGCCCCGTCGCTGGGTGATGACCCCTGGCTGATGGCTGGCGCCTTCCTGGCCTGGGACAAGTGGTTCCTGGGGCGGCCGGCCGCCGCCTTCCGCCTGGCCGATGAGGTGGTGGCCGAGGCGCGCAAGCGCCGGCCCCAGGACCGGACCATGACCCTGGCCTTTCAGGCCCTGCTGGGCGTCCGGGCGGGGGACGAGGGCGTGGTGGAGGCGGCACTGCCCGAGCTGGAGGCCACGGCGACCGAATATCCCTCCGCGATCTGGAGCCTGGCCGCGGAGTCGCACTCCGCCTGGATGGCGGCAAGGCGGGGGGACGCCTCGGCCCTGGAACGGCTGGCGGCGACGGCGGAGCGAACCCGCGAGACCCTGCCGCAGGTGGCCTGCCTGTTCCAGTTCATCCGCGCCGAGCCCCATCTGGCCCTGGG
>JBKGYA010000159.1:0-4752 GCA_046546335.1 Thiohalospira sp.
GCGCTCTTCGCCCTGGCCGGCCTCGGCGGCCTGGCGGCCGGGGTCGCCGTCCACCTGCTCACCCTGCCGGTGGAGACCGACGCCAGCTTCGGCCGCGCCCTGCCCATCCTGCGCCAGGGCCAGTACATCCGCCCCGAGGAGGAGCGCCGGGTGCGCTCGGTCCTGCGCGCTGCCGCCATGACCTACGTGGCCACCGCCCTGGGCAGCCTGCTCAGCCTCGCCCGCTGGTGGAGCCTGCTCCGCGGCGGCCGCCTGGTCTGAGGGGTCACCCGCCCGCGGGCTCGTCGCGGCCCGGCCGCCCCCGCTCGGCGATCCACGCCTCCAGCTCCGCCGGCGGCAGGGGCCGGGCGTAGTAGAAGCCCTGCGCCTCGCGGCAGCCCTCCTCCAGCAGCGCCGCCTCCAGCTCCCGCGTCTCCACCCCCTCGGCGATCACCGACAATGACAGGCTCCGCCCCAGGGTGATGACGGAGCGGACGATGGCGCGGTCGGCGCTGTCCTCGAGCATGTCGCGGACGAAGGACTGGTCGATCTTCAGCCGCTGGACCGGCATGTACTTGAGGTAGGCCAGGGAGGAGAAACCGGTACCGAAGTCGTCCACGGCCAGCTGGACGCCGAGATCCCGGAGGCCGTAGAAGGTCTGCAGGGCGGCCTCCCCGGCGAAGACCGCCTCGGTGACCTCCAGCTCCAGGCAGTCGGCCGGCAGCCCCGACTCCGCCAGGGCGGCGCGGACCTGCGCCACGAGGTCCCCGTGCTGGACCTGGACGGCGGAGATGTTCACCGCCAGCCGGCCCCAGGTGACGCCACTGCTCCGCATGGCCTGGAAGTTGCGGCACGCCTCCCGGAGCACCCAGTCGCCCACCTGGAGGATGAGGTGGGTCTCCTCCGCCACCGGGATGAACTCCCCGGGGGAGATGGGGCCGAGCTCCGGGTGCTGCCAGCGGACCAGCGCCTCCATCCCGGCCGGTTTCCCGCTCCCCAGCTCCACCTGGGGTTGATAGACGAGGTGGAGCTGCCCCTGCTCCGTGGCCCGCCGCAGGTCCATCTCCAGCCGCCGCCTCTGGTCCGCCACCTCGGTGAGCGCCCGGGTGTAGAAGCGGAACTGGTTGGAGCCCGCCGCCTTGGCCTGGAACATGGCCGAATCGGCATTGCGGATGAGGGTGGGGGCGTCGGTGGCGTCCTCGGGGTAGAGGCTGATCCCGATGCTGGCATCCACCCCGAGGTTGTAGCCCTGGACCTCGAAGGCGTCGCTGCCGAGGACCGTCAGCAGCCGCTCGGCCACCTCCTCCACCGCGGCGCGATCCGGCAGGGAGGCGAGCACCACCATGAACTCGTCGCCGCCCACCCGGGCCAGGGTGGCATCCGCCGGGAGGGCCCCCTGGAGCCGCACCGCCACCGCCTGGAGGAGCTCGTCGCCGATGGGGTGGCCCAGGCTGTCGTTGATGTTCTTGAACCGGTCCAGGTCCAGGAACAAAACCGCTGCCGGGATGGCCGCCCCGTCGTCGGCCTCCATGACCTCCCCCAGGCGCGCCTGGAGCTGGAGCCGGTTGGGGAGGTCGGTGAGGGGGTCGTGGTGGGCCAGATAGGCCAGCCGCGCCTCGGTCTCCCGGAGGGCCTGCTCCCGTTCGCTGACCTCCTGCGCCATCTGGTTCATGGCCTGGCCGAGCTGGTCGGTCTCGTGGGCGCCCAGCTCCGGGATCCGGTAGTCGTACTCCCCCCGCCGGAAGGCGGCGACGCCTGCCATCACCTCTCGCAGCGGCCTGGCGAAGCCGCCGCGGAAGAAGCCCAGGCTCGCCGGCAGCACCAGCAGCAGGGCCAGGAGCAGGGCACCGCCGATCACCCAGCGGGCGGCGGTGAGCTCGCGGGTGAACAGGGCCCGGTCATAGAGGACGCTGAGGTGGAAGGTCTCCCCCTTCTCGTCGACGAGGCTGCGGGTCCGGGTCAGGTAGTTCTCGCCCATGCGCGTGCCGCCGTCGGCATCCCCGGCCAGCGGTGGCGGCTCGTTCCCGTCCGCCAGGGGGTCCGGGACACCGTCCGGCCCCAGGATCAGCCGCCCGGAGGGCCCGAAGAGGGCGAAGTCGAGTTCCGTGGCGGCCGCCCGACGCGCGATGGCCTCCTCCCCCATGGCCACCCCGAGCCGCAGCATCCCCACCCGCTCCGATCCCTCGCCCCCCAGGGCCAGCTCCACCGGCCGGCGGACGGACTGGACCAGCTCCTCCCCGCGCACGCGGTAGGTGGGCGCAAAGGGCGCCGGGCCGATGGGGCCGGCATCGGTCTCGAAGGGGAGCGACCCCTCCGGGGCCTCCCGCCACTCGCCGTCGGCGCGGCGGATGAGGATCCGCGAGCCCTCCTCGGTACGCCGAGTGATGGCCCGCTTGAGCCCCTGGCCTTCGCGGTCGGGGTAGACCACGGCCGCCAGCTGCCCATCCGCCTGCCGGATACAGGCGGTGGTAGCCGCCGTGGTGAGGACCACCTCCTGGAGGTGGCGGGCGAGCTTCTTCTTCTCCGGCTCGAAGATGAGGGGGCGAGGGTCCTCCGGGTCCTGATAGCGGGAGAGGAGGTTGAGGGAGGCGACCACCGGCTCCATCCGCGCCAGCTGCGAGGCCACCGAACCCAGGTCCTCCGTCTGGGTACGCAGGTTGGTGGTCAGCTCCTGCAGGGCATCCCGGGTGGCCTGACGCCCGGAATCCTCGTGGACATCGTGGAGGTAGTGGTCGAGCACGCCCCCCACTACCAGCAGCGGCACCAGGGCCGTAGCCGTGAGCAGGAGGAAGAGCCGGGTGTGGAGGGAGGACTTCACGGTCGCGCCTCGCTGTCTGACGTCCCGAAGATGGGCTCCATCTCGTCGACGTTCTCCCGCGTCACCCGCCGGGAATCCAGCAGCACCTGTCGAGGTACCGATTCCCCGTCCAGCAGGCGCAGGGCCAGTTCACCGCCCCGGGTCCCGCCGGTGGGGTAGGTGAAGCTCACCACCTGCTCGCCGGCGCGGATGGCCGAACGCGCCTCGTCGATGTAGTCGACCCCGGCGATGACCAGGCCGGCGGGGTCGACCCCGTTGCGACGCAGGGCGATGCGCGCCCCCTCCGCCATGGAGTCGCTCTGGGCGTAGACGGCCTCGAAGGGGAAGCCGTCGTGGCGGCGCAGCAGCTCGTCCACCGCGAGGATGGCGTCGCCGCGCAGGTAGTTGGCGGTGCGGTCGGTCACCTCGATCCCCGGCTCGGCGGCGGCGAGCTCCCGGAAGGTCTCGGTCCGATGGCGCGTGGTCGTGGCACCGGGGACCCCGCGCAGCATGAGGATGCGGCCCTCCCCATCCAGTCGATCAAAGAGGAAGCTCGCCAGGCGCCGCGCGATGGCCCGATCGTCGGCGTGGACGAAGCTGGTGAAGGCGTCGCTGCGAGTCCGTCGGCTCAGCAGGATCACCGGGATTCCCGCCTCCCGGGCGCGGCGCAGGACGGGGTCCAGGAGTTCGGCATCGGCGGGGCTGGTGATGAGGACATCCACGCCCTCGCGGATCTGGCGATCGATGTGCAGGGCCTGGACGGCGGCATCGCCCCGGGCATCCGTTACCCGGAAGGTCACCCCCGGATGGGCCTCGAGAACGCGCGCTACCGCCGCCACCTGCTCGCGGCGCCAGTCATTGCTGAGGTCGTCCTGGGCGAAGGCCACCACGCCGGAGGCCCCGCTCGCGCATGGGGAAGCCACCAGCCCCAGGGCCAGCAGCAGCATCCGGAGCCGCCCCTTCCGTGTGCGGTGCGACCGATTCCAGCGCAACCCTCTTCCCCGATGGACTACGGGGGGAAATCGTACTAGGTGGTGCGTGACCCGTCGACGGCCGTCCCTGACCCGGATCATCGCCCGCTACAATCGGGATGGAACCCTCTGACGCCGCCGCGCGTGTCTCCCCCCATGCTCAGACTCTGGAACCGCCTGGTCCACGGGCCGGACAGCTTCGAGGCCCTCGTCGGCCCCCACCTCGACCACCTGTACCGGCTGGCGTGGCGCCTGAGCGGCAGTACGGCCGATGCCGAGGACCTGGTCCAGGACCTGCTGATCAAGGTCTACCCGCGACAGGCGGAGATCCGCGAGCTGGACGCCGCGCGGCCGTGGCTGGCCCGCGTCCTCTACCGCCTCTACGTCGACCGCTGGCGCCGGGCCGGGCGCTCCCCCCTGGTGGAGGCAGCCCCCGACGAGGAGGGCGAGGACATCATCGACGCCACCGCCGATGGCGGCCCGGGCCCCGAGGCCACCGCCGACCGGGAGCAGGAGCGCGATCGCCTGGCCGCCGCCGTGGAGGCTCTGAACGCGGACCAGCGGGCCCTGGTCATCCTCCACGATGTCGAGGGCTACACCCTCGCCGAGCTGGAGACGGTGCTGGAGGCGCCGGTGGGCACCCTGAAGTCGCGCCTCCACCGCGCCCGCGCCCACCTCCGGCGCGCCCTGGAGGCCGACGCCGGCGCCCCGATGGAACCCCCGGGCGATGCCGGGCGTGTTACCCGATAGAGGTGATGGACATGAACTGCCAGGACGTACAACAGGAACTCGACGAACTACTGGACGGCACCCTCCCGGAGCCGCGGCGGGGGGAGGTGCGCGACCACCTGGAGACCTGCGAGGCCTGCCGTCGGGAATATGCCGGGATCCAGCAGCTGCGCGCCGCCCTGCAGGCGCAGCCGGCCCCGGCACCCCGCGCGGGTTTCCTCCGCAGGGCGCTGCGGCAGGCCCGGCGGGCCCACCGGCCGCCGCGCGGTGTCGGCG
>JBKGYA010000160.1:0-4723 GCA_046546335.1 Thiohalospira sp.
GGCCCGCGAGAGCCGGCGGAGCCGGCCGTGCCGCCGGAGTCCGGCCCCCTGGAGCTGCGCGGGGTGCGGTTCGCCTGGTCGCCGGCGGGGCCGCGTATCCTGGACGGCGCCGACCTCTACCTCCCGGCCGGGACCAGTGCGACGCTGGAGGGGCCCTCGGGGAGCGGCAAGTCCAGCGTGGCCGGTCTCCTCGCCGGCCTGGCGCGGCCGGATGCCGGGGAGGTCCGCCTGGGCGGGGTGCCGCTGGCGTGGCTGCGCCCCGCCGACCTCCACGCCCGGGTGGGCGTCCTTACCCAGCGCACCGAGCTGTTCGCCGACAGCGTGGCCGGCAATCTCCGGATCGCCCGGCCCGAGGCGGACGAGGCGGCGCTGTGGCGGGCCCTGTCCATCGCCGCCCTGGCCGATGAGGTGCGCGCACTGCCCCTGGGGCTGGAGACCTGGGTGGGCGAGGGCGGCGTGCGCCTCTCCGGCGGGCAGGCGCGCCGGCTGGCCCTGGCGCGGGTGGTCCTCTACGACCCGGCCTGGGTGGTCCTGGACGAGCCCACCGCCGGCCTGGACGCCGACACCGCCGATGCCCTGGCCGCCGGCCTGGGGCCCTGGCTGGCGGGGCGCACCGCGCTGCTGCTGACCCACGAGCCGGAGCGCCTGCCCGCCGTGGATGCCCGCTACCGCCTGGAGGCCGGCCGGATCCGGTCGGCCTGATCCCCTCCCCCAGCTCCCTTTTCTTTCCCGGCGCCCTGGTCTATAGGAGAGGTAGGGGCGTGCGGTGTACCGGCTGCCGCCGCCTCGCAAGACGATGCCGGTTCCGAGCAAGGAGGAGAGAGGCATGGTTCGTCGCAACCGCAGCTTCGCAGCCCTGAACATGATCGGTATGCCCAGGGAGGTGACCTTCCGTCGACCGGAACGGCCGGTCATGCAGCCGGTCTCCCTGGATGACGGCGCCACCCGGGTGATGACCGATCTCGACCGGGTGGCCGCCCTGACCACCTACCCCGACGCCTCCCTCCACGAGGCGGAACAGCGCATGATCAGCGGCGGCGTCCGGCTGCTGCTGGTCACCGACGCCGAGGAGCAGGTGGTGGGCGTCATCACCGCCACCGATATCCTCGGCGAGAAGCCCGTGACCTTCCTGCAGCGCTACGGCGGCAAGCGGGAGGACCTCCGCGTCGCCGACGTCATGACGCCCCATGCCGAGCTCCAGGCCCTGCGCCTCCACGACGTGGAGCACAGCCGGGTGGGGGACGTCGTCGCCACCCTGCGCCAGGCCGGGCGCCAGCACGCCCTGGTGGTGGATGATAGCGGCGGCGAGTCGCGGATCCGCGGGATCCTCTCCTCCACCCAGATCGCCCGGCAGCTGGGCCACCCCGTGGAGGGGGACGGGCGCGCCCACAGCTTCGCGGAGCTGGAGGCGGCCCTGGTGGCGGCCCCGGCCTGACCCGGGAGGGATTCAGCCGGCGAAGAGGGCGAAGAGCACCGCGCCCAGCACCAGCCGGTAGATCACGAAGGGCAGCATGCCGATGCGCTGGATGACGGCGAGGAAGGCGGCGATGCACAGGTAGGCGCTCGCCGCCGACACCGCCGTGCCCACGGCGATCATCGACCAGTCCACCGGTTCGGCGGCGGTAATCAGGTCCAGCCCCTTGAGCCCCCCGGCCAGCAGGATCACCGGGACGGCCAGGAGGAAGGAGAAGCGCGCCGCCGCCTCCCGGGAGAGGCCGACCAGGAGGCCGGCGGTCATGGTGATCCCGGAGCGCGAGGTCCCCGGGATGAGGGCGATGGCCTGGGCGAGGCCGACGATGAGCACGTCCCGCCAGCGCAGGGCGTGTTCGTCCCGAGCACCCCGGCCCCGCGCATCGGCCCACCACAGCGCCAGGCCGAAGACCACCGTGGTGGTGGCGATGACCAGCGGTCCGCGCAGCTCCCCCTCGATGAAGCCCTTGAAGAGCAGCCCTGCCAGGCCCACCGGTACCGTCCCCCACAGCACCGCCCACGCCAGCCGGCTCTCCCCCACCGTCCGCCGCTGGACCACCGAGGCGAACCAGTCCCGGGCCATGGTCGCCAGCTCCCGCCGGAAGTAGGTGACCACCGCCGCCAGGGAGCCCACGTGGACCGCCACATCGAAGGCCAGCCCCTGGTCCTCCCACTCCGCCACCACCGGCAGCAGGATGAGGTGGGCGGAGCTGGAGATGGGGAGGAATTCGGTGATCCCCTGCAGCAGGGCGAGGAGTGTGGCCTGGATCCAGTCCATGGGGTCCTCCGGCGTGGGTGGGTTCAGAGCCGCCCGCGCATGTCGCGCAGGGCGAGCCCGAGCGGGGGTGGCAGTTCGCCGCGGTCGAGGAGCAGGACCTTGAAGAGCTCGCCCATCTCCTCCGGCATGGTCAGGGTCCGCATGGCCTGCGCCGCCTCCAGCTGGGCGCGCTGGTCCACGGGATTGACCTGTTCCGCCGCCTCGGCCAGCCCCAGGCTCATGAGGTAGTGGGCCTGGGTGGCGAAGCCGGCCACCGACAGGCCCGCCCCGTGGGCGGCCTCGGCCACCGCGGTGAAGTCCACGTGCGCCGTGAGGTCGGAGAGCCCCGGGTAGAGGTAGGGGTCGGCGTGGGCGTGGTGGCGGTAGTGGCCCATGAGGGTGCCGGTGGCGCGCTGGGGGTGGTAGAACTCGTGGCGCGGGAAGCCGTAGTCCACCAGCACCACGCGGCCGGCCTCCAGGCGCTCCGCCAGGGTGGTGACCCAGTCCACCGCCGCCAGGCCGATCTCCGACTCGTAGCCCACCGGCAGGTCGCCCGCGGCGGCCCGTGCCTGCTCGATGGCCGCCGCCAGCCGTTCACCGGGCGGTCCCATCTCCACCGTGGCCAGCCCCTCGGCGGTATCGGCCACGCCCAGCTCCACCGGGCCCTGCTCGGTGATCCGGAAGCGGTGGACCGGCATGGCATCCAGGACCTCGTTGGCCAGGACCACCCCGGTAAAGGCCTCGGGGAGATCATCGACCCAGACCACGCGCTCGGCCAGGTGGGGGACCCGCTCGGCCAGGGTCCGGCGCTGGCGGTCGCGCAGCTCCGGGCTCACCTCCAGGATGCGGTAGGCCTCCGGCAACGCCCCCTGGCGCTCCAGCTCGGTGAGCACATCGGCCGCCATGCGCCCGGAGCCGGCGCCCGGCTCCAGCACCTCGCCGCCGACGGCCTTCAGCACCGGCGCCGCCTCCCGGGCCAGGCAGTAGCCGAACCAGGGGGAGATCTCCGGCGCGGTGATGAAATCGCCCCCGGCGCCGAGCTTGTGGCTGCCGCCGGCGTAGTAGCCCAGCCCCGGCTCGTAGAGCACCATCTGCAGGTAGCGGTGGAAGGGGAGTGCCCCGCCGGCCTCGGCGATGGCCGCGCGGATGCGCGCTGTCAGCTCCGCGCTGACGGCGGCGGCCTCGGGCTCCGGGCTGGGCAGATCCGTGGACATCCCGCTCTCCGTGGATGGGAGGGCGCGCAGGATACCACGGGGCGGTGCAGGCGTCGTTCCGGCATGGTAGATTGCGGACCAGTACGGACTTTTCGGGGAAAAGGCATGTTTCGCGAGTTCCTGCGCACCGCCGGGCTGCTGGCCCTGGTTCTGCCGCTGGCGGCCGGAGCCGCCGAGGAGGGGGATCCGGACGAGGGCCAGGCCTACTTCGGCGGCAGCTATCTCGACTTCGCCGAGCGCGAGGCGCCGGACGACCAGTACTCCCCCAGCGGCCTGATGCTGCGCATCGGCCAGCGCTTCAACGAGAACGTCAGCGTGGACTTCCAGGCCGGCGCCTCGCAGACGGTGAGCGGCTTCCAGGTCTCGCGCTTCACCGGCCTCTTCGTACAGCTCGGCGGTCAGTGGGAGCGGATCCACTTCTACACCCAGCTCGGCCCGGCCCGCACCGAACTCAAGATGGACGATACCACCGAGGTCAACGATGGCATCGCCTACGGCTTCGGTGCCCGGGTCAGCCCCTCGGAGACCTTCGACGTCGTGGTCGAGTGGATGGACTACACCGTGGGGGCCGAGGACCGGCTGGACGCCATCGGCATCGGCTTTACCCGCCCCTTCGGCGGCGATTGAGTACCCCGGCGCGTCGGAAGGTGCGGCCCGCCGCAGGGTCGCCTCGCCATGGGAGAACACCGCTTCCTCTGCGACGAGATGTACAAGGGGCTCGCCCGTCGGCTCCGGGCGGCGGGCTACGATACCACCCTCGCCCCGGACGGCTTCCCGGACCGGGAGGTCGTTGCCCGGGCCTGTGCCGAGGGGCGCTGGCTGGTGACCCGGGACGCCGGCATCGCCGAACACGCCGCCGCCGGTCCCTGCCTGGTCCTGCTGGAGCAGGAGCGGCCCGAGGCGGCCGCCGCGGAGCTGGCGGCCCGCCTGGATCTCGACTGGTACCACGCCCCCTTCAGCCGCTGCCTGGTCTGCAACACCCCCCTGGAGCGCCCGCCGGCCGCCGTGGCCGCCCGGGCGCCGGTGGACGTGGCCGGACCGCTGTGGTGGTGCCCTGCCTGCGACCGACTCTACTGGGAGGGGAGCCATACCCGGCGCATGCGCCGGGAGCTGGAGGCCCTCCACCAGCGTACCGCCGGGGACGACCGTGACGGCGGGTAGGAACCTCAACATCGGGGAGCTGGCCGAGCGGCTGGGGACCACGCCGCGGACCCTGCGCTTCTACGAGGAGGAGGGGCTGCTGGCACCGGAGCGTTCCCCCGGCGGCACCCGCCGATACGGG
>JBKGYA010000161.1:0-4712 GCA_046546335.1 Thiohalospira sp.
TCGCCGTGGAACAGGCCCGCGCCCTGGTGGCGGCCGCCGACGAGGCCCTGCCCCGGGTGCGCCGGGGCGAACCCGGGGCCCTGCCGGCCTTCCGCGGCGCCCTGCTCCCCCTCCACGCCCTGGCCGAGGCCTGCCCCCGGGACCTGGGCCTCCACCGCCGCCACCGCAAGCGGATCGCCGGTGTGGTCCGCTATCTGGACGGCGACCGGGCGGCGGAGGGCCGCCGCCGCTGGCTGGAGGGCCTCTCCGAGGCCGGCGGCAACCCCGTCGCCGACCACCTCCATACCGAGCTGGAGGCCCGTGCTACCGCCTCGAGGCTAACCATCGCCGCCGGCCTCCCCCGCCGCTGGGGCAAGCTCTCCGGGCGGCTGCAGCGACTGCTCAAGTCCCGGGGCAGCGAGGGGCCGACGCCGGCCGAGTGCCTGGCCGCCCCCCTCGCAGCCGATCTCCGGGACCTCACCGCCGGCCTGACCAACGCACCCGGCCCGGACGAGGTGGGCCGGCTCCACCGCCTGAGCCTGGTCGCCCGCCGACTGGAATACCGCCTGGGGCTGCTGCCGGGGACCGAGGCGGCCACCGCCCCCCTGGACCGGCTGTCCACCGCCCTGGACGGTGCCGTGGATCTCCACGGCCTCACAGAAGAGGTCCTGGATCTGGGCGCCGACCTGGGGGCGAACTGGGGGCGGCAGCGGTTGGAGGCGGCGCTCTCCGGTGCCGTCACCCCCGCGGACCCCCTGCCGGAGGCCGAGGCGCTGGCCCGGGAGCTGGCGCAGCGGCGGCGCGATCACTTCGCCGAGGCCGTCGCACCCTGGCTCGGCCCCGCGGCGGCACCGGCCCTGGCGCCGGTAGACCGGGCCATCGACAACCCGGAGGCCGGACCATGACCGCCGTCGAGGAGGGGACCACCCTGGCGGCGGTGGACCTGGGCTCCAACTCCTTCCACATGATCGTGGGCCGGGTCACCGAGGGGGAGCTGGTCATCGTCGACCGCCTCAAGGAGATGGTGCGGCTGGCCGGGGGGCTGGACCCGGAGACCCGGGAGCTGGACGCCGAGACCCAGGAACGGGCGCTGGCCTGCCTGGAGCGCTTCGGCCAGCGGCTCAACCACCTGCCGCCGAGCGGTGTCCGCGCCGTGGGCACCAATACCCTGCGCAGCGCCCGCAACGCCGACGACTTCCGCAGCCGCGCCGAGGCCGCCCTGGGCCACCGGGTGGAGATCGTCGCCGGGATGGAGGAGGCGCGCCTCATCTACCTCGGCGTCACCCGCAGCCTGGCCGGCGAGGGCCGACAGCTGGTCATGGACATCGGCGGCGGCAGCACCGAGTTCATCATCGGCACCGGTCCCGAGCCGGAGAGCCTGGAGAGCCTCCACATGGGCTGCGTGAGCACCAGCCGCGCCCACTTCCCCGACGGCCGGATCACCGAGAAGGCCTACGACCGGGCCCGGCGGGCCGTCGCCAGTGAACTGGAGCCCATCCGGGGTCGCTTCCGCCGCGAGGGCTGGGAGCGGGCCATCGGCGCATCCGGCACCATCCGCTCGGTGGCGAAGGTCCTGGAGGCCCAGGGGTGGGCGCCGCCGGAGACCATCACCGCCGAGGGCCTCAGGAAGCTGTGGAAACGGCTGCTCAAGGTCGGCAGCGCCGAGGCCGCCGATCTCAAGGGCCTCAAGGACGAGCGCCTGCCGGTCTTCGCCGGCGGCGCGGCCGTGCTCACCGGCGCCCTGGAGATGCTCGGGGTCGAGGAGATGGAGGTCTCCGACGGCGCCATGCGCGAGGGGCTGCTCCAGGACCTGCTGGGCCGACTCCACCATACCGATGTCCGCGGGCGCACCGTGGAGTCGCTCTGCCAGCGCTACCACGTGGATACCGACCACGCGGCGCGGGTGGCGGCCACCGCCGGCAGCCTCCTGGATCAGCTGGAGCCGGAGCCGGTGGACGACGCCCCCTGGTATCTGGAGTGGGCGGCGCGGCTGCACGAGATCGGCCTGGACATCGCCCACAGCTCCTATCACAAGCACGGCGCCTACATCCTGGCCAACGCCGACATGGCCGGCTTCTCCCGGGCCGAGCAGGCGATCCTGGCGGCCCTGGTCCGCGCCCACCGGCGCAAGTTCCGGCGGGACACCTTCGATGCCGTGGACCCCGGTCGCCGGGAGGCGGTGGTCCGACTGGCCATCCTCCTGCGCCTGGCCGCGGCCCTCCATCGCAGCCGCGACGACACCGCCCCGCCCTCGCCCGGGATCCGGGTGAAGGGCTCCACCTGGACCCTCACCTTCCCCGCCGGCTGGCTGGATGAGCACCCCCTGACGGTCACCGACCTGGAGACCGAGGCGGACTACCTGGCCCGGGCCGACTACACCCTGAGATTCCGGGAGTCCGAGGGCTGACCGACCCCTTGCACCGGCGGTCGGCGGTGGCGCAAGCTGCGAAAACCGCGCAACCGGCTCCAGGGAGGCCCCATGCCGCACAACGACCGCAGCCGCGCCACCACCGAAGGCGTCCGCCGTACCCCCAATCGCGCCATGCTGCGCGCCGTCGGCTTCGATGACGAGGATTTCGACAAGCCGGTGGTGGGCGTCGCCAGCGGCTTCAGCACCATCACCCCGTGCAATATCAAACTGGGCGACCTGGCCCGTCGCGCCGAGGAGGCCATCTACGGCAACGGCGCCATGCCCCAGTACTTCGGCACCATCACCATCTCCGACGGGATCTCCATGGGCACCGAGGGGATGAAGTACTCCCTGGTCTCCCGGGAGGTCATCGCCGACTCCATCGAGACGGTCTGCCAGGGGCAGTCCATGGACGGCGTCATCGCCCTGGGCGGCTGCGACAAGAACATGCCGGGTGCGATGATCGCCATGGCCCGCATGAACATCCCGGCCATCTTCGTCTACGGCGGCACCACCAGGCCGGGCTGGTACAAGGGCGAGGACCTGACCATCGTCTCCGCCTTCGAGGCGGTGGGCCAGTACCAGGCCCACAAGCTCGCCGAAGAGGACCTCGTGGGGGTGGAGAAGAACGCCTGCCCCGGGGCCGGCTCCTGCGGCGGGATGTTCACCGCCAACACCATGTCCTCCGCCTTCGAGGCCATGGGCATGAGCCTCCCCGGCTCCTCCACCATGGCCGCCGAGGATGCGGAGAAGGCCAAGTCCGCCGAGGAGTCCGGCGAGGCGCTGGTCCGCGCCATCGAGCTGGGGATCCGCCCGCGCGATCTGCTCACCCGGGAGGCCTTCGAGAACGCCATCGCCGTGGTCATGGCCATTGGCGGCTCCACCAACGCGGTCCTCCACCTGCTGGCCATCGCCGACGCCGCCGAGGTGGATCTGACCATCGACGACTTCGAGCGGATCCGCCACCAGGTCCCGGTCCTCTGCGACCTCAAGCCTTCGGGGCGGTACGTGACCACCGATTTCCACCACGTCGGCGGCATCCCCCAGGTGATGAAGATGCTCCTGGTCCGCGGCCTCCTCCACGGCCACTGCCGCACCATCCGCGGCACCACCCTGGCCGAGGAGCTGGCCGAGGTCCCCGCCGATCCCGAGCCGGACCAGGACATCATCCGGCCCTTCTCGGACCCGGTCTACCCGCGCGGCCACCTCGCCATCCTCAAGGGCAACCTCGCCCCCGAGGGGGCCGTGGCCAAGGTCTCCGGCCTGAAGACCCATACCATCACCGGGCCGGCCCGCGTCTTCGACTCCGAGGATGCGGCCATGGCCGCCATCGAGGCGCGGCAGATCCGGGCCGGAGACGTGGTGGTCATCCGCTACGAGGGCCCGAAGGGCGGGCCCGGCATGCGCGAGATGCTGGGCCCGACCTCGGCGCTGGTGGGCCAGGGGCTGGGCGATTCCGTGGGGCTCATCACCGACGGGCGCTTCTCCGGCGGCACCTACGGCATGGTGGTGGGCCACGTCGCCCCGGAGGCCGCCGCCAGCGGCCCCATCGGCCTGCTGGCCGAGGGCGACACCGTGACCATCGACGCCGACCAGCGGCTGCTGCAGGTGGATGTTGATAATCAGGAGCTGGAGCGCCGACGGCAGGCGTGGCGGGCGCCGGCCCCGCGCTACACCCGCGGGGTGCTCGCCAAGTACGCCCATCTGGCCGGCTCCGCCAGCGCCGGGGCCACCACCGGATGAGCCCCCTGCCCGCCGGTTGCCGGGGGTGGCCGACCGCCGTGCTGGCGGCCCTCCTCCTGCTACTGGCCCCCGCCGCCGGGCTCGCGGCGGGGGACGGCGACTCCCTCGAGGAGCCGCAGGCCGCCGAAGGGGAGTCCCCCGGGCTGCTGCTCCGCGGACCCTCGCCCCTGGCCCCCGCTACGCTGCGCGGGGCCACGGGCGAGATGGTCGACCACGGCGAACGCATCACCGACTCCCTGGGCCGCCTGGCCGTGCGGGAGGCGCCCGCCGAGGCCGTCGATGTCGCGATCTTCTGGTTCCTGGTGCTGGGGGTGGTGGCCGGTCTCGCGCTGGGTCTCGGGCTCCGCCACTCCCTCCGGCGCGCCCTGGCGGCCGTCACCAGCAGCCGGCTGGGCCCGCGCCTCCGGGCACCGCTGGCGGGCCTGCTCACCGCCCTGGCGGACCGCGCCCTCTCGCTGGCCCTCCCCGCGACCCTGCTGGTCGCCCTGGAGGCGGTCCACGCCCGGGACTCCCTGGCCGGGGTGCTGGCCATGGCCGGGCTGCTGCTGTTCGCCCTGTATCGCCTGGCGGTGGCGCTCTT